>JAHQWW010000036.1 GCA_029856365.1 Candidatus Hodarchaeota archaeon | reverse complement strand
AGAGTATTTATTGGAATCTTAGCTCAAATATTATCAAGACCTACCTTAATTGAAGCTTAAAGAAAAATTTTAGCGCTCCGATAGTGTAGCTCGGCCCATCATTCAGGGCTCTCAATGAGAGCCACCAGATAGGGTATTCTCAGGAGTTCCCCTGTGACCCGGGTTCAAAAGAGACAAACACGATGTTTGTGAACGGAAAATCCCGGTCGGAGCATTCTTATTTCCTATCTAGGATCTATGATCAAATATAATTGTCCATCAATATCTAACCAAACATTCCCTCTAAACCAGGCGGAATCCCTCCTGGGGGAGCTCCGCGGCGTCCTCGCATCTTCCGCATCATTTTTAACTGCTTCACTGCTTGGTTAAATTGATTTAAAAGAAGTTTAACCTCTTGGGGGGATGTTCCTGACCCTTTCGAAATTCTCTGGATACGTCTACCTTTAATCACACGGGCATTATCCAATTCTTCTTCGGTCATTGAATTACATATTGCAATGAACCGTTTGATATTTTTTTGGCCCTCTGCTTCTAATATCGGCTGCTTTCCAGTCAGAGCACTCATTCCTGGAATTTTTGAAACTAATTTTCCGATAGATGATTGTTTACTAGCACTCTCCAATTGTATTTTGAAATGTCGTAATGTTAGCTTCCCTTTTTTGAAAGCATCGCGAAGCTCAGCTGTATCTTCCTCATCAAATGCTTCATTTACACTTTGTATTAACCCCTCGATATCTCCCATACCTAATAGTGACCCAACGAAACGGGTCGGATTAAACTCCTCCAAATCCTGGATCTTTTCCCCATCACCATAGAATCGGATTTTTGCTCCTGTTATTGCAACAGCAGAGACAGCCCCGCCACCTTTGGCTGAACCGTCAAGTTTTGTTAAAATAATTGATCCAATGGGTGTTGTACGATTGAAAGCATCAGCCTGTGCTCGAGCTTGCTGACCTATCGTTGCATCAACCACTAAAATAATCTCAGTAGGCTTAGCAATTTTTGCAATTTCCTGCATTTCCTTTAATAAAGATTTCTCCTCCTTATGTCGCCCAGCAGTATCTATTAAAACGAGATTGACATTTTTTTTCTCCTTAAAATAATTCAATCCATTCTTAATAACTTTTGATGATTTTTTTTCCTTCTCATCCCCATAAACCTCAACATTAATAGGAGCATTATATTGTTGAAGTTGAGCTAAAGCACCTGGTCTAAATGTGTCTCCCCCTATAACCCCAACTTTATAGCCTCTTTTTTGAAAATAATTAGCTACTTTACCTATGCTTGTTGTTTTACCTGATCCCTGAATACCAATGAACATAAGAACTGAAATTTCATTAGGATTTAAACGAAGTGGAACGTGTCTCTTACCAAGTAATCTAGTAAGTTCATCATAAATAACTTTAAGAGTATAGTCACGCCTACTCACCCCCATAGGAACTTGATCTTTGAGTGCTTTTTCTCGTACTTGTTCTGTAACATTAAGAACCAACTCTAGATTAACATCAGCAGAAAGAAGGGCATTCTCCAAATCCTGTATAAAATCGTTTATTATTTTTTCATCAACAATGGCTGCACCACGAATTTTCATGATGGCATTTCGTAATGATAAACTCAAAGAATCAAGCATTTACATTAGACCTCATAAGTGGTTTATTTTACTATACTAAATAAAACCCACTTTATACCAATAATTAACTTTTTCAGCCTCAACGATTGTGAACAGTGGAGGTAATGAATTATGAACGAACACTTTTTAGCAATTAATAAATTTTATTTCAGAGAAAAATCCTCATTTACAAGTGTCAAATGTTGTATAAATGAGGATCAATTTTTAAAGGGGATTAGATTTCTTATTTCTAATTAGAGGGTATCTAAGAGATAATTGAGAATGGTTATTGTTTGAGAACTTAAATATTCATGTGAACCCAGGGAAAATTTTGGTAGTTTTGAAAAAAATTGCCAATTTTCTTCTATGAATCCTATTTGATCACCTATTATAAAGGAAACATGTTTTTTCAGCATTAGAGTAGAATATTCTCCTTTCATATCAAGTACAAGGGGACTTTGCCCTTCAAGATAACCCTCTAGAGTACTAGGATAAAATCGTATCCCTGGATGCGGATGTTCTTTGAATATTCGCTTTAATACTCCTGCTATCGCTCTTTCATCTGGATTTATTCCTCGAACACTATCACCTCGAATCTCTAAAATTTTCCCGTTAATCCGAAAATAAATTTCAAGAATGACATCTTTCCTAAAATCATTTGAAAGAAAAAAAGCAGAGGAAATACAACGGCATAATACATCCAGTCGGCCGTATCCAGTTAATGAATTAAGAGAAAGAGGTTTAGAAGTGTCTACACTGTTTGATATTATTAAAAAACGCCTCATATTAATATCTCAACTTCTAATCTTCAGATTAAAAGAATTATTTTTACACGTCTATTTGAAAAATTTGTATATTTACTTATATTTTCGTTAGAAAAAAGTAAAAAAATAACTGTAAAGTGGGAATATCATACTATTGGAGGATTAAATCCATAGTTCTGACTATTAAAAAGTCAAAAACCGAATAATACTTTTGTTTTGATTCCTGTTGATTATAACTGAAGGGTATTATTTATGGAATCATCAATCCTTAGCAAGGTTAGCCAATTAGTTAGGGATATACATTGCTGCAACTCGTGTCTAGGTCGGCAATTTGGCAATCTATTGACAGGATTGTCGAATACCAAACGAGGTGAAGCACTAAAAATATTACTCCTAATGGAATGGGAAAATAATCATCGTTTATTAGCAATTGAACCTCCTAATTCGTCATCTCTTCTCTCTAAAGACTTTAATATTGGATCAGTGTCAATAAAACGATTTTTTCCTGATACTCAACCTGTTGACACCCCCTGCGACATTTGCCAAGATAACTTATCTTCCTATAAATTAAAAACTTTGACAACTGATGCCCTTAAAGCCCTAAGTGAATATGAATTTTCCACATTTCTTGTAGGAAGTCAATTCCCTCCTTTTATAATAGATAAAGAAGATACTATTCGAGGCGCCTATAATCTTGAATTTGGAGAATCAATTAAGTCTGAATTCAATCGAGAAATAGGAAAACGATTGCAGGAACAGATTGATGATGCTCTAGTGGAATTTAAAGCCCCAGACATTGTTTTAACGTTTGATTTAATGAATAACCAGATAAAAATAAAAAGTAATCCACTATTTATCTTAGGTAGATACAGAAAATTCAAACGTGGAATTCCACAATCCAAATGGTTCTGTCGTAAGTGTCATGGTAAAGGATGTGAATATTGCAATTTTACAGGTAAAATGTATCAAGAGTCAGTGGAAGAATTTATTTCAGAACCCATTCTATCAGCAGCTAAAGGTATAGCAAGCAAATTTCATGGTTCAGGAAGAGAAGATATTGATGCACGGATGTTAGGAAATGGACGTCCATTTGTTCTTGAGATTTCTGAACCTAAGAAAAGAAATCTGGATTTTAAAATGCTAGAAAGAGAAATCAATAAAAACGCTGTGGGAAAAGTTGAAATTAAAATTGAGGGATTAACAAACAGAGCTAAAGTTAGAGAACTGAAAACACGATCTAGCAGAAATGCAAAAGGATATAGAGTTATTATTTCTTTGAACTCCCCGTTAAAACTAGGAAAAACTGAAATTCAAGCCATAGAAAACGAATTCTCCGATTTACTTATCCAACAACGAACCCCAATTCGAGTAGTTCACCGACGGGCTGATAAAGTTCGATCAAGAAGAGTAAAATCATTTCAAATTAAGAAAATAGAACCACATCAATTAACACTCTATATAGTTTGCGAAGGAGGATTATATGTAAAAGAACTAATCAGTGGAGACGAGGGGAGAACCCAACCGAACCTCTCGGAGCGTCTCAACATCACTGCTAATGTCATTCAACTCGATGTTGTTGAGGTTTTCAATGATAAAGATTCTCTTTAGTGATACTTTAGAAGAATCCATTAATAACGAAAGAAATCCAAAAATATGTTAAGAAAAATCCTTTTTAATGGTGTCACTGAAGCCGATAGCTCCCCAAAGGACTTGAAAAACAGAAAATAACTCGCAAACTTAGGAGTAAGACAGAATGGTCAAAAAATCAAAAGGTATGAACTTTAGGACACGAAAAATATTCTCCAAACATCCGAGAAAACGTGGTTTACCTTCTCTATCCCGAACACTAGCAAATTATAAAGTAAACTCCAAAGTTAATATTGTTATTGAACCCAGCGTCCAAAAAGGACGGCCCCATAGGAGATTTCATGGAAAAACTGGGAAAATCCTTGAAAAACGTGGACAGGCATATCTAATCCAAGTTTCTGATGGAAAGAGCTCCAAAAAAATTATTGCACGACCCGAACACCTAAAAGCACAAACATGAATAACTTATTCTAATTGAGGATTGTTAATTAAAAATGGTAAGAAAAGTTATAGAAGAAAAACCTATTCCTCTAGGGCAAGTGCATGATTTATTGAAAATACGAGAAGAAACGGGTATTAATTACGTCCAACGAGTTACAGCACAACATGCTGAAAAACTTTCTCGTGCTGCTGCTTATTCAGAGGAAGTAATCCAAACTCTAAAGGAGGAGTTTAAACTTCCCCGAATACTTGTAGTCCAACTTGTTAATGTTAATCCTAAAACACCAGTTGACATACGAGTAGTAACTGGTGATCGCTTATCAGATGACCAAATTGAACAGCTTCTCACACGATATTCGGAATTTATAGCAACTCTTAAGCCCACTATTGAAACAGATGAAGAATCCAAGGATGAAGTGGAGGAAGTAAAAGAAGGGTTCGAAGATCTCTAATTTCTTTCTAAAAAAGCTGACAATGAAACCCAAGATGTCATTTTATGGTGGAATTGTTAAGGGGATTGATCAATGGTGTTTTTTGAGAAACATCATAACAGTGAATGGAAGTAGCAGAAACTAAAAATGATCAGAAATTCTTAGTTAAAAAATGAGGAATAAATATCTTAGTAATATAATACTCCTGATCATTTTTTTTAAAACCAGAAAATAGGGACGGGGGGATTTGAACCCCCGATCACCCGATCCCGAACCGGGAATCTTACACCAGACTAGACCACGTCCCTATATTGAGCTATCATCAATAAACGTTATCATATAAGGATTTCACTTCAATAAGAATAAAGGATGATTGTGATTTAAGTTTTTCTTGTTTAATAATATCTAAGAAAGCTATAATGTCTTTTCGACGGTTAATCACGACCTTATTTTGGTATTAAATTGAAATTATTACTGAAAACTCTAAGCTATGACCCACTTTGGAGTTAAGTGAAATTTCCCCTCCATAGTTTTCTACAATAGCCTTTGTACTAAATAATCCTAAACCCATACCCTTTAAGAAATTACGAACAACCTTACCAAGTACATCATTATGTTATAAGAACAGATGTAAGACAATATTTCACAATATAACCATGACTATATCAAGGGGAATTTCACAAATGACCACTTTTCCAAATTATATTACTTGCATTCAACTGCTTCTACGTTACTCAACACCTTCAAATGTCATTTCTCATTCAATTCAAACAGCTCAAACAGCATTGAGAGTTGCAAAACGAATAAAGGCACAAAAAATTTCGATAAACTGTGATTTCATTCTTGCTGGTGCTCTACTTCATGACATTGGGCGATGTAAATCACATCGTATAGATCATGGGATAATAGGCGCTCGATTGATACGAAAAGAAGGTTTTCCTGAAGAAGTAGCAAAAATCGCAGAGAATCATTTATTTGCTGGAATTACTAAACATGAAGCGGTTAAACTTGGATTACCTTTTCAAAATTATCTACCGGTGACTTTAGAGGAAAAAATAATAACTTATGCCGATAATGTTTCAAAAAAAGAACCCATTTTATCCATTGATGAAATAATTGATCGATATAGCAAACACCTCATCCGATCACACCCAATTCTCAAGAGAGTGCGACGTTTACATGCAGAAATTGAGGTATTATTAAATAATAAGTAAGGAAAGAGAAATATTGAGAATTATCCCCTCTTATGACAAGTTTTTTGAATTTCTTCGTGAATATCAGAATATGGTAATTTTGGTAATGCATTCCCAAGCTGATCTTGATGCTGTAGGATCAGCTATTGCCCTAACCCATTTAATTCGTGTTATAAATCCTAATCTAATAATTCGAACTCTTGAACCAGAATTGAGTACTTTGGGAGAAAAACTACTTGATATTTCTAATTTTCAATTTGACCCCATTAAGATTGATCAGGTAACACCTCCATCACTACTTATTCTCCTTGATACCAATAACATAGATTCCAATTTAATCGCTTCAAAAAATCAATTTGTAATTATAGACCATCACATCCGTACCGTATTGGAAGTAGAAGTAACATTTGATTTTCAACTTGAAACTTTTAGAGCAACTGCTGAAATCATTGCATCTCTGTACTATCATGCAAAGGTCTCTCTAACTCCGCAGATTATTAAGAGCCTTCTTGCAGGAATTGTCTTTGATACAAGAAGATTTTTGTATGCTGATCGTGAATTATTTGATTGTGTTAATTTTCTTCTTCGTAATAATTCTGACGCCTATTCTGAAACTTTAAACCTTTTTTCTTCCTCTCGTTCTTACTCAGAAAAATTGGCTTGTATTAGAGCAGCCCAACGTATGAAACGACACCAAATTAATGATAAAATCTTACTTTTCTCTTATGTAAGTTCATTTGAGGCGGCAGCGGCTCGTTCACTGATCTTTTTAGGAGGAGATATTGCAATTGTTATTGCCAATCGAAAGCAGGAAACTAGGATAAGTTTCAGGACAACACAGAATTTTCCAAAGGAAACAGGCTTGTCTCTCGGAAGAGATATCATTCCTAATCTAATAGATCGTTTTGGGGGAACTGGAGGTGGACATGATAGTGCAGCAGGATACAACTCTGCATTGCTGGAGATTCGATCTATTAAGAAATATTTATTCCATCTTTTTGAGACGAAGTTAGAATAGAAAAATTAGGTAAAGAATAAAGCATTCTCTCAACAATAGATCCATATTCTAATAGGTTTGCAGTTCCATTCCTTCAAGATAAGAGGAAGGCAGAGCGAACAAAATTATATTCTTCTTTATTGAGGTAAAATATATCATATTTATTTTCTTGAAGCGCGATTTGAACAGCAATATTATGTTTACATTGAGATACCTCGTTGTTCAACACGCTATGCTGAAAATCGTAACAACGACACCAATATGGATCTATCATTGTAAGATATTCTCTTGTTTTTCCCACAACAACCCATCGTTCCACTTTTTGGTCATTATTTTCGCTAATTATATACCTCTTCACGCTTTGATTTTTTACTAATTCCTTGGCCTCTTTTAATCGATTCGAAAATCCTGAGGTCAATTAGTTCCTCACCATTTTTAACAAAAAGTCAACAGCTTCTTTTAATTCCTCTGATTGTGCCAGTTCGCTCTTTAGATTTGAGATCCGTTGATTATAAACTTCTTCTGGTATTTCCTCAATTTCTTTCCTGACAGAAAGCTCTTCAATACTATATTTCAAGGACTGAGCTCCCTTTGAAGCCCCCTGTTTCATTTCTCTTAATTGATCTGTAGCTTGATTAATTTGTTGTGTTATTGCCTCTTTCTCTCCTAAATATTCATTTTTAAGAGATTCATAAACTGTAGCTTGAATCTCACCTTTTTTATCATTTAACTTCTTTAAACGTTCTTCTAGCTTCGTTTGTTTGTTTATAAGATTTAAAAAAGGGTACTCTAAAGGTTCATGTTCCTTCCTGTCCTTGGTTAATTTCGCGATCTCTTGATCAAGTTTCTTTATTTCTTCACTAACATCAATCTCTTCAATCTCAGCACGAATTTTGAGCTTTTCTATTTTAATTTTCAGGTTTTTAAGCTCTTCTTCTATTTTTACTCTTTTAGCCACTTTCTTCAAAGAATCTGGAGTTATATCCATCTTTTCAGCCGTCATCTTGAGAGTCTCCACAGGAGAAATATAAACTGAATTTATTATTTTTTTCTTTAATAAAATTGTTTTCTTGGGGGATTAAAATGAGGCTCTTAAAAACAATAATTGTTCGATACTCCGTCCTTTTGATCTCTTTGTTGCCCCAAACAGAGACTTTCACGTTATTGTAGATCTAAACCACGACGAGGACTTATATGTCTTTAATATTAAAAGAAATAGTGTTAAAAGATGTAAAACCAAGTTGAAAAGATTGTTTTCGTCTCAAATAAATAAAATGAAGTGTGAAAAAAACAGGAGATAACAGAACAAGAGCAAGAAAGTGTTGGAGAGAGAAAATAAAAGTAGAATGAAAATGAATTGATTATCAGGCCCCTTAAAAGGTTTTTAACTGATAATTTCAGGGATCAATCAGCTAATTCAGGGAATAAGTGCAGTGGGTTACAATATCCTGATAAAAGCACTCCCAAAGACTCTTACTGCTGATGTAATAGAGGTTGTCGGGTTATAGCCCTCACAATGGAGACTAGCTTCGACAACGAGCTAGTTGATGACCTCCCATGAATAAAATTACCATAGATTGAATCATTTTTAATAACCTGAGTTTTCTCTCTAAGTACACTAATCTTATATCATGATCATGAAGGTATTTCAATCAAATTAAAATAAGATTTTTAATTTCTTTACTAATGTTCGCAATAACCCTTTTCGTAAGAATGTCTCCTAGTTTCCAAGTGATCATATCAGCTGTTAATTAGCTAGATCTTATTAAATCAGAAGGATTCTGCTTTGACCTCAAAAGTTCAAATAGGTAAAATTGTAAGAATTTCTGGCCCTGTAGTGGAAATTAGTGGTATGAATCGTGCTCAACTTTATGAAATCGTTAGGGTTGGTGAAGAACAGCTAATTGGAGAGATTATCCGAATCAATCAATCTGGAAATAGACACATCTCAACTGTTCAAGTTTATGAAGAGACTACTGGTTTAAAACCAAGAGAGGAAGCAGTAGCGACAGGGAAACCTCTAAGCGCAGAGCTCGGTCCAGGGTTAATTACCCGAATTTATGATGGTATCCAGCGACCTTTGCCAGCTCTTCAATTAGAAGAAGGTGATTTCATTACTCGTGGTCTCACATCTGCTCCGTTAGACTTGGATAAGAAATGGGATTTTAAACCATTAGTAACTAAAGGAGATACAGTCTATGGTGGTTCGCATATTGGAGAAGTACGAGAATCTAGAATGGTAACTCACAAAATAATGATTCCTCCTGATATAAATATTGCAAAAGTTACTGATATCGCTGCTCCTGATAAATATTCAATATCAGAAACAATTGCTCAAATTGATGCTGAAGGACAATACCCATTTGCATTACCAATAACAATGAAGCAAACATGGCCTGTTAGAAACGCACGTCCATTTAAAAGAAAATTGGAAGCAAATATTCCACTAATTACAGGCCAACGTATATACGACACTTTTTTCCCGATCGCTAAAGGGGGTGTGGCTGCTATACCAGGAGGATTTGGGACAGGGAAGTGTGTAACAGGTGATACGCCTGTTCTTTTAGAATCGGGTGATAGTATCCCGATCAAGCATATATATGATTATCATATGGAGAATAATGGCATAATCGAGGAAGACTCAGAAACTGAAACATTAGTTCATCTAATAAGACCCTTATCAGTGATATCATTTGACGGAACAAAATACAGCTCGCAGAAAGCCACTCACGTTTATCGTGGAAGTACAAATGCTATTGTGAAAATTAAAACAAGAAGTGGAAGGGTTGTTAAAATCACTCCTATCCATAAACTCTTCAAATTCGATGGCGAATCCATTGAAGAAACAGCAGCAAAAGATCTAAAAATTGGAGACAATCTTATTGTTCCTCGAAAGATAAGTATCGAGGGCGAGGAAACAAAATTCAATTGTTATGATGTTGATCTCTCTTTACGAGTAATTGATCAGCAAGCATTGCAAAAAATGATAGGACTAATCAAGCACCTTAGGCAAAAAATGACCTTAAAGCAAATAGCTGTAAAATTAAATGTTTCTTATGATGTTTTCATTGGATATTGGTTGCTTAGAAATAAACCTACGTTGAACTTCCTAAAGAACCTTGCCAAATTAGCAAAAGCTCCCTTAATACCTGTAAAACTTGTAAAATCAGAACGTCAATCAGATCCATTTCAGATACCCAATTCATTCACAAAAGAATTAGCTGAATGGTTTGGACTTTTTGTTGCTGATGGTCATATAAAAGGTAAAAAAGGAGGGATTTATCTTTATAATAATAATGATGATATTCTTCAACGATTTTCTATTTTAACTGAAATTATATTTGACTTAGACGTTGAAATCGGTCAAGACGATTCAGAAAAGACTCCCTACGCGTGTATTCGAAACGAATCGCTTAAAAAATTCCTTTATTATCTCGGAATTCCAAAAGAGAAAAAAACATACAATGTGAGGATACCTCAAGCAATCCGAAGGGGTTCAGATGACTTATTAGTACATTTCCTTTCAGGATATTTTGCAGGAGATGGATCTTTTTATCGATACACAATCGAGTTTAGTACTGTTAGTAAGAACCTCTTTAGTGATTTAGGATATTTATTGACACGTCTAGGTCTGATTTATAAAGTAAAGATAAAAGGAAACTCTTTTATCTATTACCTTGACGGAAAAGAGGCTGAGCTCCTTGCAGGAATATTTAAATTTACTGAGGTTCATCAATACAGCAAATTAATCCCGCTCTATTCTTATGCTGCAAAGAATACACAATATTTCGTTGGTCGCGACGTTGTACCAATAGGTAATCAAGTTCTGGTTCGATTACACCATGAAGTCAAAGAAAATGCTGGTTATGATGTACTTCGACAGCGTAAAGGTATTCGATTGAGTAATTACACTAAGAAAGGGCAAACTCCTACACTATCAACCTTACAACAAATTTCAAGCACTTTAGAGGAATATCAAATTAATATCCCAACAAATAAAACACTTGATGCTGTTATCCGCCTTTCACAAGAAGTTTATTTTGACAAAATAATATCAATCGAACTCATCGAAGAAACAAAACCTGTTTATGATCTTACTGTTGATATAACACATAATTTTGTTGGTGGAATACTACCTTTCACATTACACAATACTGTGTCTCAACATCAATTAGCCAAATGGTCTGATGCAACTGTAGTTGTTTATGTCGGGTGTGGAGAACGTGGTAACGAGATGGCTGAGGTTTTAAAGGATTTCCCAGATCTAGAAGACCCACGTTCTGGTGAGAAGCTAATGCAACGAACTGTTCTTATTGCAAACACTTCTAATATGCCTGTTGCCGCACGTGAGGCGTCTATTTATTTGGGGATTACTATAGCAGAATATTATCGAGATATGGGGTATGATGTCGCTTTAATGGCCGATTCCACAAGCCGTTGGGCTGAAGCTCTTCGAGAAATTTCAGGTCGTTTGGAGGAAATGCCTGGAGAAGAAAGTTATCCTGCTTATCTTGCATCCAGAATAGCCGAGTTTTATGAGCGAGCTGGGAGAATTGAAACACTTTCTGGTCACAAAGCCAGTATTTCCGCTGTCGGAGCAGTTTCTCCTGGAGGAGGAGATTTTTCTGAACCAGTGACTCAAAATACCCTGAAGACAGTAAGAGTTTTTTGGGCATTAAGCTATCCATTAGCACGTTCCAGACACTTCCCCGCTATCTCTTGGTTGGAGAGTTATAGCCTTTATATCGATTCATTAGCACATTGGTATCATAAAAATATTGCATCAGACTTTAACATGCGCAGAGAGGAGTCAATGGCACTTCTTCAGAAAGAAAAAGAGTTACAAGAGATTGTACAACTTATAGGCCCCGATGCATTACCAGAATCAGAAAAAATCATTCTTCAGGCTGCTAAAATGATTCGTGAAGATTTCCTCCAGCAAAACGCTTATTCCGAAGACTCTTACTGTGCTTTAGATAAGCAGTACAAAATGCTCCACATAATCATACAATTTTATCATAAAATGCGTGAAAACCATAAAGCAGGAGTTCCTCTTGAAAAAATGACTTCTCTTCCCGTTTTAGCTGATATTGCTAGTCTAAAATGGGTTTTTGATGAGGAATTCAATGGATTATATAAAAAATGTTTGAATTTTGTTCAAAATGAGATGAAACCAAGTGATTTTGGGATTGCGTGATACATGGCTCCTATAGTGTCTATAGCTCCAGGACATGAGAATGTCACCTTAGCACTGATAACACTTTTCCTAGTTTTAGTGTTTTATAGCCTAGTTTTTCCTTCTTTGATATTTTTACTACCCATTTTGTTCTTGGGATTATGTGGACATCTTTTCTTCTTTAGGGATCCCAACCGCAAGATTAACTTTGATCACCATTCTATTTTAGCTCCTGCAGATGGAAAAATCTACGAGATTGATACCTCAAAAGGAATCATCAGGATTCGTATGTCTCTTTTCGATGTCCATGTCACTCGAAATCCTGTTTCGGGAACCATTACAGACATTAATAAACAAGAGGGAAAGCATTGGCCATTTGTTTCATTTATTCGACGAGGAACAGATGAAAATGCGCGTCAAACAATTCAAATTGTTAATTCAATAGGAGAATTTCTTGTTGTTCAAATTGTTGGAATCGTTGCTCGGCGTTGTACAAGTTATCTTTCACTTGGTGATCAAATTCAGCAAGGTGAACGACTTGGAATGATTTATTATGGAAGTGAGGTCGATGTTCATTTCCCCCCCAAAAAATTTGAAATTTTAGTTCAGAAAAAGAGTAAAGTGATCGCAGGACAATCACCGATAGCAAGATTGAAAGATTTAACCTAATAGCTCTTCTTCATGGTGCGAGATTTGTCACTAGTCAATAAATATACACTTCTAGCATTCTTATTTACAGCTTTAAATGGTCTATGTGGTTTTATTGGAGTTATAGTGTCTATATATTTTTCTAACTACCTTCCTTACCTCGCAATGCAACTATTGATTTTTGGAGCAATATTTGACTATCTTGATGGAAAAGTCGCAAAAAGGGCGCCAATAAGCTCTACACTAGGAGCTTACTCTGATTCAATAGGAGATATCATTACTTTCGCTATTCTTCCTGGTATTATGTTACTTAATTCACCGCTTATAGGAAATGAAATTACTGACTATAGCTCGATTTTAGCTTTAATAGTTGCAGGATTCTATTCTTTTTGCGGATGGGCACGATTAATACGTTTTGCAACTCATCCTACAGAAATTCATTTTGATGGCCTTCCTTCCCCTGCTGCAGCACTATTAGTTGGATCTAGTGCTGTTCTTGCAAATCTTTCTGAAATGTCATGGTTTTTTTGGTCAAATGGAATCCCCCTCACATTGATAACTATTACTACTGGTTTTTTAATGATATTAACTATTAAATATCCGACTCCAAAGCGAGGTAAAAAGCCCGATATGGTAGCAATTGGTATTACTGGAGTAGTCGTTCTAATTTTCGTGTTTTTCCCTTATTATCTCACCCTTAGTGCTATTCTTTTCATCGCCATCCTTTACACGACATTTGGCCCCTTATATTTGAAAGAAACAAGTAAATAAAATTCAGATTGATTATTTGTTTCTGGTTTCACTTTTAACTTTCTCTCAAGAGATCCAAGACAATTCTCGTCAGAGTATCCTCCACTTCAGCCTGTTGGTAAGTTGTTTTTAGAAAATTATTTAAATCGGCCAAGTTTGGATGGCGGGTTTTTAACAGAAGAGAATATTCTTGATTTGTACGATAGATATTTATTACGCGTTTATTTTGTAGACAAAAATTAATTAGAGACTGATACTCTCCTAACGGTGCTTTAATTTGGATATAGGAGTGTAAATAATTATTTTTCCAAAATGATGAGTGCAAAGAATAGCCTAAAATTACTTTTTCCTCTTTCCAATTCTTCAATTGACGGTAAATAACAGGTTGACTGACCCCCAATTTTTTTGCTATTTGATAAGTTGATGGAGGGAATTCTGTTTTATGGCAAAAAAACTGAATTTTTTTTAATCTCTTTACTTCGTAGGACTTTAGCTGTTTACTAGTCTCTGGACAGGGAATTCCCTGCTCTTTATATACCTTAATAACTTCAAGTAACTGATATTTTTTGAAACCTGTTTCACCTACTAGCTTATATAAATGATCTAATGAAAATAAAAATTCTGAAGCATTGGGAAAATGAAATTTGCCAATTAATGAATATTCTCCAGTAATTCCCTCAAGATGACTTAATTTACTCAAATCATAATTTTCTAATAATTTTGTAACTACTTTAGGTTCATTTGGGTTTGTTTTTAATAAAAAGAAGAAAATTTTCTGTTCCTGCATTGACATTGGGTTTATTACTAAACACCATGACAGGATAATCTTCTCTTTTCGCATTTTGGCTACTTTTTTTCGTAATTTGGAAGAAGAAATCCCAATCTCTTCCGCAGCCCCTCGAAGGGAGGGATTTTTCCTAAAACTTAATCTACAAAGGATCCTCTCATTCAATTTGTAGTCATTGTTATTCTGCATATAAAAATTGGTATCAAAAATCTAGTATTTTATATATTATGATCTTGTTTAATATCAATATTAGCTTCACTGAGCTATTATACTTAAAATTTAATTCTCTTAACCGAAGTATAACACAATACACAAATTATTTTTGGTGATTTTTTTTGACGATTGAAACCGAAAAAAGAGAAAATTATGAAATCAAAGATCTTTCCTTAAAAGAAGAAGGATTAAGAACCATGGAATGGGCAGCAAGTCGAATGCCAGTTCTTCAGCTCATTAAAAAGCGATTTGAAGATGAAAAACCTTTTAAAGGGGTACGGATCGGAGCATGTCTTCATGTTACAAAAGAAACATCACAATTATGTGAAGCATGGCTAGCAGGTGGAGCAGAAGTTTATCTCTGTGCATCAAATCCGTTATCATCTCAGGATGAGATCACTGCTGCACTTGTTTCAAAAGGAGTCAACGTGTATGCTTGGAAATTTATGGACACGGAAGGTTACTATCGAGCTATTGCCAATGTCATTAAATCTCAACCACACATTACAATTGATGATGGAGCAGATCTAGTCTCAATTCTTCATAAATTAAAGCGTGGGGAAACTGATGAAGAAATTGAAATCGTCAAGAAAGTCCTTGGCGACGATACTGATATTATTGATGGAGTATGGGGCGGAGCAGAAGAAACAACTACAGGAATCATTAGACTTCAGGCTATGGCAGATGATGGAGCTTTGTTATATCCTATCATGGCGACCAACTCTTCCCCAAGTAAAAATCTATTTGATAATGTTTATGGCACAGGTCAATCCAGTATTGATGGTATTTTAAGAGCAACAGCAGATCTAATTGCTTCCAAAGTATTCGTGATTGCTGGGTATGGCCATTGTGGAAAAGGGGTTGCAATGCGTGCTAAAGGCATGGGGGCAAGACGGGTTATCATCACAGAAATTGAACCACATGCTGCCCTTCAAGCTGTCATGGAAGGCATGGAAGTAATGCCCATGATCGAAGCGGCAAAGATTGCTGATATTATTATCACAGCTACGGGGTGTAAGGATGTTGTTCGAAAAGAACATTTTGAAGTGATGAAGACCAATTGTAACCTAAGTAACACTGGTCACTTCAATGTGGAAATTAATATTCCAGATTTAGAATCACTAGCTGTTGATAAAGTGCGAATCCGTCCATTTGTCGATCAATATACCCTCAAAGATGGAAAAAAAATAAATCTACTTGGTGAAGGTAGACTCATCAATCTTGCAGCAGCGGAAGGACATAGTCCTGAAATTATGGATACGAGCTTTGCCCTTCAGGCTCTTGCTACAGAATATATCGTAGAGAATAAAGAGCAGCTCAAAAATATTGGTGGGAATGTCATTCAAATCCCTGATGATATTGATAGTAATGTGGCATATTTGAAATGTGAGGCAATTGGTATCAATCTTGAAGTTTTAACACCAGAACAGGAAAAATATCTTTCTAGTTGGCGCGTAGGGACTTAATACTCCATTTCTATTTCTTATTTTTATATTTGAAGTTAGCATACTGAAATGGAAAAGATGAAAAGGATTAATTACTAAAAATTCATTTTCATGAACGTGTATCAACGCTCATGAACCCACCTCAACTCATTTTTTCTTGTACATGAGTAGTAATAAAATTAAAAAGAGCTGTTTTTGCTTTAAATGTCATTAATTGCTCTGTTAATGTATTTTGAAATGTTAGAAGACTTTTTTGATCATATTGAAACTGTACATCCTTATAATGGACACTTTCCAACACTAGATTCTCAGATGGAGCAGCGTTAGGTTTAAACTTAACAATCTTTGAGGCTAGAAGATGATTGGTATATTCTGAATCACATCTGCCATTATTTAATTCAATTAAGTGACCAATAATTCTCCGGACCATTTGCCAAAGAAATGACTTGCTTGATATTCGAATTTGATAGGTACAATTACCTAGTGGTAAGATTTCAGCAACTTCAATTGTTTTAAATGTTCCTTTTTCTTTCTTATTATCTTGTTTCGCAAAATTACGAAAATCGTGTTTTCCCATCAACATTGCTAGAGTTTTACGGGCAAGAGGATAATCAAAATCTTTACTAGTAGTCAAGAAGTAGGAATATGTACGTAAAATAGCATCTCGTCTGGGTTGAAAATCAGAAGATACACTAGCAATTCCTAAAGCTCGAATCGATTCAGGTAGATATGAGTTAATCTCAGTCAGTATGGGAACTTGTTTGGAATTTAACGATATAATCTGGCTTAATGCTCCTACTCCACGATCAGTACGACTAGCAAAACGTATTTTTGAAGTAAGAGTGGGATCAATTAGTCGTGCATTTTTTAATGCTGAAATTACAAGCGTAAATATATTCTGAGGATCATGCAATTGATCACTGAATCCTGAATAGTTCAATATAGGTAAATAACCTAAACAAATTGCGTACTTCTGCATTAGATTTCTCCAATTTTTCTTTTCTTCATGATCTGTTGAATTTGTGTCCTATTCTCTTCAAAAAAAACGATTAGAAGCTGCCTAATTTCCTCTTTATTGTTCATTGACAGTAAGTGTAAGACTTTTTGTGGAAAATTCTGTTCCCAGAATGCTTGAAGTTGCTTTTTTTGACTTTCATTAAGTAAATCTTCTTTCCCACAAATTAGAAGAAGAGGAACCTCTCGAAAATTCTGAGAAATCTGATCTAAGAGATTTATTTGGGAAGTAATAGAAGTTTCTTGGGTGAAATCAAAAATGAAGACTATGGCTGTTGCTAAGGTTTTTAATGCCGCAATGGCTCGTAATTCAATCTCTTTCATTTCAGTTAATGATCTATCTAAAATTCCTGGGGTATCAACAATTTGGCACGAAATATGACTAATTGGTCGTTCTGATATAGATGATACAAAGATAGGGATTTTCAAATGACCTAGGGTTACTTCCTTAGTAGTAAAAGGGTATGCTCCTATTTCAGGTGTTGCAGATGTTACTGCATTCACTAAAGAGCTTTTTCCAACATTTGGATATCCTGCAATACATATTGTTGGCTGATCTAAATCAATTCCAGGCATTCCACGCATACGGGCTCTTACGCCTTCTATAAATTCTAATCTAGCATCTAATTTAATGATAACGGATTTCATTCGACCAAAAGCTGCTCTACGTATGGTTTTAGCGGCTAAAACTGATCTCGCGTTCCAAACAGCCCCAAGATGCTCACGTTTGATCTTCCAAACAACATCAGCGGCACCAGAGAAAGATCCTAAGGTTTTTCGTATTTTATCTAATCCGAAACTAAGATCTAAGATTTCTACGTAGAACCCAGTAATAATCTCGGCATCCATGCGAGGAAAGTCTTCTACAATTCGGAATAATCGATTTCGTAATTCCTTGGATAATAATTCAATACGCGTGGCCTCTTTTTTTCGAATTCTTTGCAATGGAGGAACACTTTCGGATGTTCCTCTGATTGAAGTCTTCATAACATTGTTGTGTGCCATCAAAAATAGCTTATCTGCTCTAGGGACAGGAATAATAGAACGAAAAGGGTTTGTAGATGGCATAAACAGATATCCTTGACTTAGAATAACGCTAGAAAACGATTTTAGTCTAATTCATGAATAATATCCTGTAAACGGTTTAATCCATCTATAGATTCGATAACATCCCAAACTGCTCTTGGAACCATATGATGCCATTCGGTTCCTTCGACCATATGTTTCCGAATTTGAGCACCTTTATAATCAACACGGTTAAAAGGACCAGTAGGTCTTACCTCCATTCCTGCTTCCATGAACAGACGACGAGTAAGACTGTTATTCGTATACACTCGAGTAAAGGGAGGACAGTAGCTGCATAAATGACTCACCCACACAGAATTTCGATGTATGTCTGGAATGGTAACCATGTAAACACGCTCCAATTGAATATCTACTTCTGTTATTGCTGCTCGAATCATCAATAATCTTTCACCAGCGGTGAACGGATCAGAAACAGTATGAGACTGCTGAGTACTACCGATTGCAATTATTATTTCTTCTTCCTGTTCTAGGATATGCTGAACAGCTTTCAGATGACCCTTGTGGAATGGATTAAACCTTCCAACAAAAAGTCCTCGTTCTCTAGTCATTTTTTTTGGCCTCTAATTGCCTTTCTTTTTGCTTTATTGCTTCTTCTATGGATATATCTCCTAATGCTACAGATTGTGCTAGTTCTGTATCTAAAGTGATCCGATTATTTGATAAATTTCGACTCCATTTTTTGATTTCCTTTATTCTACCTTTGGGAATCATGCTTCTTACCAGGTGTTTTTTTGTTTTTCCAGAACGATGAGCTATAGTAATTGCAGCTGTTTCATCAGGACCAAATGATACATCTGGTGGTATTTTTTTGGAGCTTGAATACGCTTCTTGTACTATCTCGAGTTTAATACTTTCTTGATTCCCAAAAACGGTAAAAAGTTTGTTGAACACTACTTTTGATATAGAAGTAGGTTGGTCACCGATACGAATAACCACCTTTTCACTAGGAAATAGGATTAAATATTCCTCTATTTTATTAGTTAATTGAAGTAATCTACTTCTTTCTGCAGCTAAAATCATTCCATCACAAATTGCTGCCAGTCCTATATGTTTACCAGGATCAACTCCCACGATTAATAGTCTGAACCTTGGTTCTTTTTTTCTTACAATAATTCCAATTATATTTGTAACAAGATGTGGTTGAATCTGTTCGAACCTGAGTTGGAGAATTGGAGAATCATTTATATGATTCATCGACTCTTGTGTTGTGATAATTAGATCATACTTTTGAGAAGGAATTGACTGATTAAGTGCGAAAAAATTGGCTATTAAAGGGGAATCTTTGAATAACTTCGATATTTTGTGATAAAATCGCATATCATCTGTTTGAATGGCAATTCGATAATTTACTGGCAAAACCAACCCTGATATCAGTGAAATAACTTATTACTCCTTTTTTCATCAAAGATAAAAATAGATCTTTCACAGATTATTATATGTGAACTCAATTAATTTTTTTAAATTACTTCTTAGGGAATATAAACAACAAAGAAAGAAGTCCAAACAATGGAAGCTCCACTCTTTTCCCTTTTGCAAAAACAAAATATCGCTGTTCAATTGTATGGTCTTCCTGGAACTTATAAAACAACGTTTTTAATTCAAATTATTCGTAAAAAGTTAGAAGAAGGATGTAATCCTATTTATCTAATTGATACTGGTGGTAATTTCCCGATTGTACGACTTAAATCGATTAAACATCTATTACAAAATATGATTGTTTTTCAGCCGAAAACACTTAAAGAAGAAGCTCTATTATTTGATGATCTCAATATACAACTCCATTCACAAGATTCTATTCTATTTATTGATGATGTTTTTAGACACACTAATCTTAAAAATGAAGATAGTATTCATCTCAACTCATATATTTTAGCGCAAATTAAGAGTATTTCACGAAGAGTTAATTTTCCTGTTATTTTAACAAATCAAGCACGTAGTTTTGATAATACTGTTCGTCCTTTCCTTCAAAGTCTTACTCTCCAATACTTAGATTGGCATTTCCTATTTGAAAAATCACGAGACCCCAACCGAATTCTTGTTACATTTTTTGACCATGATCGTTATATCTTACAGCGAGAACACGGGATTAATTCATCTGGATTTCTGACCAATCTGTAGTTTGAAATCCTTTATATTCTTCTTACTTGTTTTAAAAAGTCTTGATATGGTATTCTAATATACGTTGGCCGACCGT
Source organism: Candidatus Hodarchaeota archaeon (assembly GCA_029856365.1). Taxonomy (GTDB): domain Archaea; phylum Asgardarchaeota; class Heimdallarchaeia; order Hodarchaeales; family Hodarchaeaceae; genus Hodarchaeum. Next base: position 8,590 of record JAHQWW010000036.1, on the reverse strand, counting down.
GAGCGCAGATATTAGGATTTTCGGTTTGTACGAGTTGTTGTAAAAGATCTTTTGTTTGTTGGAACGATAAAACGTCTCCTGCGCGATAAGAAGCATGACATGCTATTAAACTCAGAATCTCATTAATTTGATCCCCAATAACCTTCTCAGGAAGAGTATCTAATAATTCATTCAAGAATTGTTTTAAATCGGTTTTTCCAAGAATTCTAGGAATAGCAAAGACTTCAATCTTCTGTTTATCTCCTTTTGCAACTCTAAAATCAAATCCTAGGTTGTTAAGATGAGAGAGAGAATCCATTATGAGTATTCGCTGCTCAGGAGTTAAAAATAATCGAAAAGGTTTAAGGAATGTTTGAGATCTCACTTTATTAGCTTTAAACGTCGCTGTAAACTTTTCTAGGTTAATTCGCTCGTGTACCGCATGGAAATCAAGGACGATTAAGTCATGATTTGATAAATCTTCAAGTAGCAAGAATTCTTTTCCGAGAGGACCTCGGAATTTTAAATCTGATTCGAAAAAATCTTTTATTGCCTGTTTTTCGATTGAAACCTCAAATAGTTGGGTTTCAGTACTTTCTAAAGAAGTCGGTAACTCAGAGGATTTCTCGTCAGGGTGAATACTTATTTGTTGTTTTTTCCCCAATAGCCCGATATCTCGGTGTGTTGATGATGCTGTTACTGCATTCGCTTCTCCAAGTGCTAGTTTCGTCGGTCTCTCTCGTTTTGTTCGTGATTTAAGGTATGGAACTATGTCTTGGGTTTTGAGACAATGTGCCACGGTTGAACTGATTGCTATCATTAACTCTTTTTCATTATAGAAAAGGACTTCTCGTTTTTGAGGGTGTATGTTTACATCAAAGTATTGAGGATCGAGTTCCAAGAACAGGAATGCAACAGGAAACTCGCGTTTCATCAGGTATGAACCATATCCCTCTTCTAAAGCGGATTGAAAAATTTTGGAAGAAATACGTCTTCTATTCAAAAAAAAGTGTTGATACTTCCTGTTTCGCTTATGATGTCCAGGTTTACTAAGATACCCATGAATTAGGACATTATCGCGCTGAACTATACCAATGTCTAGAAGAGATCCAGCTAATTCTTGACCAAATGTTTCTTTAATAGCAGATAAATGACTTTTACTCTTCATAGTTTGAAATTCAATTTCCTCATCTACAATATAAGTGAAAGCAATTTGAGGATGTCCTATAGCGTTTTGAGCAACAACCTCATAGATGTGGGATTGTTCGACTGAGGCTTTTTTCAGGAATTTCCGTCGTACAATGAAATTAAAAAACAGATCACGTACTCGAACAAGGGTTCCTGGTGAGGCCATCACTTCATCTGAAATCTGACATTTTTCCAGATCACTTTCTACCGTGATACATTTCGCTAGTTCATCTTTGGCTGTTCGACTAATAATAGAGAATCTTGAGACGGAAGCAATCGAATATAAGGCTTCTCCACGGAAACCCATTGTAGAAATTGAATCTAGATCATGTTCAGAGCCAATCTTACTAGTAGCATGACGTTTGATGGCTAAAGGAAGATCTTCTGAAGGGATCCCTGTCCCATTATCTTTTACCTCAATTAGATCCTTCCCACCGTTTTTAATTACAATTCTAATTTCTTTAGCCGACGCATCAATGGCATTTTCAATTAATTCTTTGACAACGGACGCTGGACGCTCAATTACCTCACCTGCAGCAATTTTACTGATACAAATTGGGTCTAATAGACGAATTCTGGCCATTCGATTACTTCTCCTGGATCTTCTTTCCTAATTCTCGCATATCTTTGACTAATTGTCCAAGTTGTTGAAGTGCTTCTACTGGCGTTTTATAGTTGATATCAATATCCGTATAGTTTTTTAAGAATGCAAGAATCTCAAACTTGAGATTTTTTATTTCTCTTTCTAGTTGTTGTTGACCAACGCTTTTTGAAAGAGCTTCAGCAAGGGATAGCTGTCTAGGTTGAGATTCTGTTCTTCCTTTATGACGAGGTAATTCTGTTGTATCAGAGGTTGCCTCTAGATCTAATAGTTTCTTTTGAGCCTCAATAATAACTGTTTTTGGAATTCCAGCCATTTTAGCAACGCTAATTCCAAATGAATGATCAGTCGAGCCCTCCTTAATTTTATAAAGTAAGACAAGCTTCCCATTGCGTACTTTAGCGGTTTGATGAAAATTTTTGATAGTCGAATAATGATTTTCCAATTCGCTGAGCTGATGATAATGTGTAGCAAATAGTGTTTTACTTTTTTTCTCCTTAGCAATGTGTTCTGCAATTGCCCATGCTAAGGATAATCCATCAAAGGTACTAGTCCCGCGTCCTACTTCATCTAGAATTATTAAAGAATTTGGAGTAGAATTATTGAGTATATGCGCTGTTTCAAGCATCTCAAGCATAAAAGTAGATTGCCCAAACGCTAGTCTATCAAATGCACCAACACGAGTGAAAATTTTATCTATTATTCCTAATTTACATGTCTTTGCGGGAACATATGACCCAGCTTGAGCCATTAACACTATAAGGGCCACTTGTCTAATGAAAACAGATTTCCCAGACATATTAGGCCCAGTTATTATGTGAAGTTCCTTATTCCCTAAATTAGCACTATTAGGAACGAACCCAGTCTCCTTTTGTAAATGTTCGACTACAGGATGACGACCATCAGTAATTGAGATAATTGGTTTCTCAATGAAGTTAGGTTTACAAAAATCATTTTTAAGTGCTGTAAAGGAGAAACAAATTAATACATCCAATTCAGCGATTAATTCGGAATAACTACGAATTGTAGCAACTTTTTGGGAAATTGTTTCACGAATTTCGCAAAAGAATTGATATTCTAGTTCTTTTATCCTTTCATCTGCATTCAATATTTTTTCTTCTATTTCTTTCAATTCAGGGGTGATAAAACGTTCTGCATTAACTAATGTTTGTCGTCGTACATATTCAGATGGAATCGCCTCTTCTCCTGCATCACGTAATTGAGCTTTTGTGACTTCTATATAATATCCATGAATTGAGTTATAACCCAATTTAATATTGAAGGATGTCCGTGCTTGCTCCTGATCCTCAATCTCTTGTAATATTTCACTTTGGTTGTTCTTTAATTCATATAATTGAAGTAAATCTTCATTATAGCTTGGCTTTATAATGCCCCCGTCACGAATTGAGGCTTGTGGTGATTCGTGTATTCCGCTATCTATCAGTTCGATAACACTGATAAGATCTGAAACGTTAAAATCATTGATTCTATGACAAATAGAGCTTTTTAATCCACTTTGTTTTAAGAAAGTCTTTATATCTAAACAAAAAATCAATGAGTCTCTCAGAGAGATTAAGTCTCTAGCATTTACAGAGTGATACTTTATTTTGGCTACTAATCTTTGAAAATCAGCTATATTAGAAAGTAGGTCAGCTATTTCTTGTATTACAGATAAATCCTGCTTGAACTGTTCTATTGCATCTAAACGATCGTTAATTACGCTTGTATTACGTAAAGGTTGCAATAACCACCTACGTAGTAATCTAACACCCATGCTAGTATTAATATCAGTAAAAATAGAAAGTAAGCTACCTTCTACCTTTCCATCGAAAGCATTCTCAGTGATTTCAAGATTCCTTTGAGTATTAGCATCGAGTATTAAGTAGTTACGATTGTCTAGAGTTCGAAGAGACGATATATTACTCGGATAGTCTTTTTTAAGCATATTTAGGTATGAAATGATCGCACCTGCGGCTCGAATCCCTTCAACCATTGAAGCACAGCCATACCCTGCCAATGATCTAACTTCAAAATGATTCAATAGCGTTTGTTGGGCTGTATCGAAATTGAAAAGAGTTTCATTTACAGGATATACCACGGTCTGGGAAGTAGAGGTGATTATTTTTTCTAATGTTGTTTGTAATTTTCCTTTCAGTTGAATGTCAGGAAAAATTACTTCTCGAGGACTGAAACGAGAAAATTCATCCTGAAAATTATCAACTACATTTTCTTTGAATTCTGCAATTAAAAATTCCCCTGTGGAGATATCAACGAATGATAAGCCAATTGACTGCTTTTTTTCATTAGCAACCAAACTTAAAAGAAAATTATTAGTGTCTTTATCCAATATTGAAGGTTCAAAAACTGTTCCTGGTGTTACAACACGCGTAACTCCTCTTTTTACAATTTTCCCTGAAGGAACATTCTTCGCATCTTCTAATTGATCAACAATCGCTATTTTATACCCTTGATCGACCATTTTTTTTAAGTATGAATCAATGGCTTTAACAGGAACCCCAGCTAATGGAATTCTCTCTCCACTTGCCCCCATACTTCTTGATGTAAGCGTTATATCGAGGGTTTTAGAAGTTATTTTAGCATCTTCATTGAATGTTTCGTAAAAATCTCCTAATTGAAAAAACACAATAGTATCTTTGTGAGTGTCTTTAATATTGTAATACTGTCGCATTGCTTCGGTTGTTTTTCTCGGTTTTCTGCTCATTGGTTTCATTTCTCTGAATTATTTAACTACAAGAGAAAAATTATAATCATATTTAATAAATCTTCCTCGATGTTCACCTTTTATTATTTGAGCAAGTACAATCAAAAAGAAAAATTGGAATCATGTCACAATCATATTTAGTTGTCTTACTTTAATATACCTAAAATATGTATAACCCATTCAATTCCTGACGCAATTTGCGGGGGTCTCCCAGCCAGGTCAAAGGAGCTAGGTTCAGATCCTAGTCGCGTAGGCGTTCGTGGGTTCAAATCCCACTCCCCGCATTCTCATTGGCATTAAAAAAAGCCGAGGTAGCCAAGCTCGGAATAAGGCGCTAGACTCGAGTCGGAATTTCTCATTCCGAGAAATCTAGTGTGCTTTGCACTCGTGGGTTCAAACTTCAGAGAAGTGGCTTCTATGATTGAAAATCCCACCCTCGGCGCTTTTTTTGTCTAAAAACAGTAAAACAGTTTCTAAGAATAGAAATTATTGCACTATAACTTTCTTTCTGACTTTAATTGTTTTTTAGTAGCTATAAAATCATTATTTCTATATGAATTCATGACAATAACTACGATACAAAGAGCAAAATAATTAAGTTGAAAGCAGAGTAGGTGTACCTTTGCTGGTTTAATAAAATAGATAGTTAAATCATTTGTTCTCATCTAGAAAAGGAGATTGAGAGAGCATGCTATCTATTTGGATTAATTACCTTGATTAGAATGCTAAAGTTCCTTTCAATAATATATAGGTGACACTTTGTGGACATTGAGAAAGCAATTTCAGAAATTCAAGAAAAATTTGGAGTTGTAGGGCGATACAGTTCGCTCCGTAAGCTCATCCTAGGAAAGCAAGCAGGTAAACATATCATCATTGAAGGTCCTGTAGGTGTTGGGAAAACAACATTAGCTCATGCAGTTGCCGCATACTTCGACCAGGGTTTCATTCGGATTGATGGTGATGAACGTTACACTGAAAGCAAATTAGTTGGTCATTTTGAACCTCCTTTAGTAGTTGAAAAAGGTTGGATTTGGGATGCTTTCGTTCCAGGTCCATTAACGTTAGCAATGAAAAACGGATCTATTTTATTCATTAATGAAGCTAATCGATTAATTGAGGGGACCCAAAACGTGTTACTTCCTTCTATGGATGAAGGATTATTGATATTACCGAAATTAGGAGTTATTAGGGCATCAGATGGCTTTCTTGTTGTAGCAACACAAAATCCAGAGTCATATATTGGGACGACTGTCCTTTCAGAGGCATTGAAAGATCGATTTGTCTGGATTAAATTAGAACATCAAGCTTATGAAGAAGAGCTCGATATTGTTGAACAAAAATCGGGTATTGGAACGGAGGATAGATTAATTTCAGAAACAGCAACAAAAATAGCTAGAGCAACGCGTAAACATCCTGAAATACGGCGAGGTTCCTCAATTCGTGGAGCAATTGATCTTGCAAAAATATTGAACCTTGTAAAAAGTTTAAATCTAGAAACGGTCTCTGAAATGTCTATCATGACTCTCGCTACCAAAATTGAATTGGAAGATGGAGTAGAGAGACCAATTGAAGACGTAATTCATGAAATTGTTGAAGCGATTCTCTCAGGGGACGAAGATCGTTTTTTATAGATAAATCCCGAGCAAACTCTCGGGATTACGATAAAAATATACGTCTTTTTGGCCGATTAAAGCTAGAGGACCTCGCTGAAGCTGCTATTGCTGCAGGGGACACTTTACCAAAACTCGATAAATTAGACTTAGCTAGTATTGAACGGTTAACAGAATCCGCTATTGAACATGAGAATCTTCCTGCTTTAATGTCATTAGCTAAAATCAATAAATATGCTGTTTCAAATACATTGAATACCGAAAGACTCGTCTCACTAGGTCGTGTCGCAGGAACAGGTGGAATTTATACCCCACGTCTCTATTTTGTTATGCGAGGCATCATTGATATCAAACGTAGGAAGATCTTGAAACGACTAACACGGATGTCTATATTAAAATTATCACTCCGAATTGCTTCAGAGGGCTTAAGAGGAGACTTACCAGTCCGAGGTGAATATCAACCTGAAAGTGATTTTGACTTAGATGCAACCATGGATCAATTGTTGGAAAAATATCCAACTGGTATCCCTGCCTTGAGAAGAAGTGATATCGTTGGTATCGAACGACGTGAAAGGAAAAAGAATGGAGTACTTATCTTAGATGCTAGTGGCTCAATGGTGGGGGAACGTAATATTAATGCAGCTTTATCTGCTGCGGTTATGGCTTATTCAATGCGACACGATAAATTTGGGGTCATTGCATTCAATACTAAAGCATTCTTGATCAAAGGTATCAAAGATGAACTAGCAATACAAGACATCATGGATAAGATACTAGATTTAGAAGCAGTAGGATATACAAATATTGAAGACGCATTGAGAATGGGGGCATTACAATTACAGAGCTTAAAAACACGATTCAAATGGGCAATATTGCTTACCGATGGAGCTTATAATAAAGGAGATGACCCACGTTACTTATGTAGGAAATTTGAAAAATTGCACGTATTGAATTTACCAGGAGGTAAGAAGTGGGGTGAACGTGTTTGTAAAGACTTAGCTCGTCTTGGAGGCGGACGCTACGTTGTTGTTAGAACTTACCGTGAAGTTCCCCGAGCGCTGATGAAGATTCTTCGAACTCCTTGGTAGACATTAACTCCATTTGGTTTATTATTTCAGTTCTACTCCTCAATTATATATTTGAAATATGGGTCAACAAAAAAAATCTTATATAAGCGTATAGATTTATTAAAATTGGATCAAGTTAAAGAAAGAAAAAACAGTGAGGAAAATTAATAGAAGAACAATCATGATTTCATTGGTATGATAACCGTATTAGTTATATTGATTGGAATATACAATTTATTTTTTGAGAACGGGTTCTTAGGCTTATTTTTATTTGGGTTTGCTTTAATGGGCATTTTTGGCAGGATACTGTATGGGAATGCTGATGATCCCTATGGATTAGTATTTAGTAGAAGAGTTCAGTAAGATTGGTTTTTGATTAACCTCCAATCAGTTGTTGCCACGATAATAGCGTCAACCAAAGATTGGGGTAAGAAGTGGGGTTAACAGGCCTGTAAAGATTTACCCTGCCTTGGAAGCGGACGTTATACTGTCGTTAGAACTTACCATGAAGTTCCTCGAGCGCTGATGAAGATTCTTCGAACTCCTTGGCGAGGATCTGCTTCAGTCGATCAGGATAATTAGTTAATATCCCGTCCACCCCTAGATTAATCACTTTCTTCATTTTATCTGGTTCATCTGCATAAAAATAAAACACTCTAATGCCTTTTTCATGGCATATATTCAAGAAAGAAGGTTCCAGTGCTGATGAACGTATCTGAGCAGTATTCAGATCTAATTCTAATAAAAGCTTGAAGTATTCATTCGGTGTACGTTCTTTCTGTAGCAACGCACAATCAATAGTGGGATCTATTTCTTTTAATCTGATAATATTTTCAACATATCTTGTTGTTATCACTGTTTTATCTTCTATTCTGAAATTCTTAACAAAACTAATGATCTCATCTTCAAACCAACTCGATTTAGGATTATAGTACTTTAACTCTATGTTATATTGGATATTTGTGGATGATATTCTTTCTAATACCTCTGAGAGAGTAGGAATTTTTTCTCCTTTGAACTTTTGATCAAACCAGCTCCCTGCATCTAAGGATCTTAGGTAATCAAATGTAAGATCTGGTACCTTTCCTTTCCCATTAGTTGTTCTTTCTATCCCATTACGATCATGATAAACCATGAGCTGGGAATCCTTAGAAGGTTGAACATCAAATTCTACCATGTCTGCAAAGATTATACCCTGTTCGAAACATGAAAGAGTATTTTCAGGAGCTAAACCTGCTCCTCCTCGGTGAGCTATATTTAAGACCATTCTCATCACTAATTATTTCAAAAAATCTCTACTGATTAAAATATAAATTTTTTTGAATTAATTAAAAGTTTCACATGTTAAGAAATTCATGTTATGATATTTTCCCACCCCTACCTTTCCTTCCACTGGAAACCCCCATTAATTAATAATTTATTG
>JAHQWW010000035.1 GCA_029856365.1 Candidatus Hodarchaeota archaeon | reverse complement strand
AAATATTTCAGGGATTTATCATCGCATTTTCTGAATAGGGTTTTAGAATACCAAGGTCATAGCAGTGTTCAAGAAAGCTAAATGCTCTAATGAATGAAGTTCCGTGAGTAGTAAATGCTGATATAAATGTCGTTGCATAAAAAACGTGTTTTCCCTCAATGAAAGATGGAATTTTATCACAAATTCTCAGTAATTTTCTTTCATTTTTATTAAGGGCTTTTTTTCGCTCTTTACTAATCTTAGGATCAAAAGTTAATGGATATAATATTCCCAAGGGAAGATTTTCATAAATAATAGCTTTGATCTCTTCTTCCTTACGAGTTAAAATTGCAGTATCTAATTCTTCTATCGGAATCTGTTGTTCTATCTTATTGCAAATTGCCATTAGCTGTTTTTTTAGGAAAGAACTCAATTTTTCAACTGAAATTACGCTAATAATGATAAATTCACCATGATATGAAAGAATAGTGAATCCCTCCCTTTCTAGAATATCGAATTCACCTGATCCAATTGTTCTTTGAGCTATTTGGCTTACAAAATCAGTCATTGCTGTAGATAACCCAGCAATTAAGTCACTATCTTGATCTTGTCCACCTAAGTTTTGGCTATAAAGAGGAAGGCCATACTTATTTTTACAGATTATCGCTCGCAATGAGAAAATGTCTGAAGCTTTTTCCCCAATTTCGATTTCCCTTTTTGCTTTAGAGTAAACTCGCCGCTTATGTTTTGTCCGTATTATGGAAATAAAGATGATGAGAAAAATAGTGATTAAAATGACTATTCCGATTGCGATTATAATATCATTCATGATGTTTCTTGGTACTTGTATGTGAGTGTCAGATGAATAAGCAAACTCCTCATGTGTATTACCCCTGGTATCAACAGTTTGAATCCAGAAGTTAATCTTCCCATTCTTCAATGGAGAAAAGTCAATTGAGACAGAATAAAGAGCAACATCGTCAGTAGTATTTACGAAGGACATTTGAACATTGGTTGTATCGCTACTCTGAATTATTTTTGAACCAAATCCTTCAGGAACACTAGATGACTCATTTTCAATGGAGTACAATAAAATAACCTCCGCAATTCCTGAGCCTTCTTCTTGGATTTTGGCGTAAAATGTAAGATTTGCTGGATTTTGCTTATTAATTTCAATATAAACCTCTAGGACTTGTGGGGGCACATTGTCCTTTACAGTGAAATTGAAAGTAAGAAAAGAGTATATTTCATAATCTGTGTCCTGAACCTGCGTAATTACTTTAACATTAACTGTAACTTCATCATCAAGATAATCTAAGATATCACATATAATTGTCCAGTTACTCTCTGCATTCTCTGCCTGTTTTCCTAGGTAATCTTGTGTTGTATTGTCAGAACAGATTATTTCAAATTCAACCCGAGAAATAGAATAATGGTAATTTGTGACATTAATTGTCAATTCATATCTTCCTTCTTTCGTTTCATCAGCCTTAATAGCATAAGAATGAATCTCAGGACGACTTTCAATGATTATCTCGCTTGAGTTGATTTGATTACCAATAGTAAATCCATCAGATGAAGTGATTTGACAACACCATTTTTCACCAGGCGATAATTCTGAACTGGGAATAATTGTTATGTTTTCAAACTCAAAAAGTTCTTTCCAAGAATCATTGGCTATTTTCTTGAACCATTGAATTTTAGAATTGTCATTATCATTATCATAATCAATAAAGTCATAAATGATGGTTATATTCTCATCTTCGACATAAAATTCATTCATTCTGTCGTTCGGAAAAATATTACTAGTTATATTATTAAAGATGAATTTACATCCTTGTATAATGGGAGGAGTATTTATAATAATAATAGCTGAAGAATTAACCCATTTTCCCCTAAGTCCTGATAGATCCCTTGGACATATACTAACTATCCAAGTATCATCCTTCATTAAATAACTTGGATCCACATAAGGATTAATTAATTCGGGGATAAGCTCCCCATTTTTATACCATCGATAATCTGATCCAACAACTATACTTGATCCTTCAACCAACCCTTCAATTTGCTCAATACCATATAAGGGATTACTTTCCCCCTGATCAATATCTAGAGCAGAATAACTGACATGGAGAAAGGTTGTCGCGATAAAAACCATTTCACCATTAGAATCAAGAATAACTGGTTCAGATATTAATTCTGGAGCCGAGTTCCCCACAAGAAGATAACCATTTGGAAACGAAGTGGAATCAGTTAAAGAACCGAAAGCTTCTCCATCAGATGGTTGAATCCAGCAAAAAACATAATCACCTGCAGTAATCCAAGAACTTGGTAATGTATAAGACTTTGGTGGATCAGGAACAAGACTCCCCATATGAAATATCATCCATCTAATTTCTGTTTGTGCTGACTCTGTATCTCCATCTATGTCAATAAAATCATAATATACCGTTATATCATCACTGGTGTTTTGGCCCCCGAATAACGTAATGTTTTCCACATATGGTTTGGAATTTTGAATATAGATCCCAACTATTGGTGACACTGGACTAGACCAATCTAGGCCATCAAAAACCTTGACTTCATAGATCCAGTATTGACCTTTACTTGTATAATTGGCTGTGACTTCTGTTTTATTTGTCAATGATGATACTGGGACACTATTGTTATACCAGATAATATCATAACCAACGATCTGATCTATAACATCCACATCAATACCCATGAAATTAGCGACTAGGATGTTCGAGGTATAAACATTTACTGTGGGGAAAATCTCAGCTGAGGTTACTACTGGTGCAGAATTCCCAATTATTATTGGTAAACTGACATTCCATTCTCCATAATCGTATTCATCTCGTGGCCTCACTTTGGCATACCAAGAATCCCCTTTAATTAGCAGAGCAGAGGTTAAATTACGTATCCCATCAAATTGGGACTGATGAACATCGTTTTTGTACCACTGATACATTGACAAAGATTCATTATGACCATCCTCATCATAATAATCATACTCAATGTATAGAAATCCACCATGTACAGGATTACTCAAGTTTAGGGTGAGATTTTCTGCTTTGGGCAGAATATTTGGATCCTCACCAATCCATATAGAGGGGGACCAAAACCAGTCACTATAATTGTCATCATCTCTGATTCTGATTTTAAATTGCCACCAATCCGTTATCGAGGTATTTCCTGATTGGACGATAAAGGTATCATTAAGATCAGGCTTTAATAATCCAGTCTGATACCAACGAATCTCGCGAGAATCTAAGTCTGGGTTATCTATCAGGGAATTTTCTTGATTATCAATGTCATAATAGGTGTAATTGGCATGAAGGTCGATATCGTTCTCAATCCTGGCTGATTCATTATAATCATTAATTGTTAAGTTTAATAAGGTTGGTGGAGTGTTTCTAACGGTTGTAACGATTGAAGAACTGGAGTTGCCATAATCCTCGCCGTCACTTGGGATTACTATATAGTACCACATATCTCCTTTCATTGTTGCACTTGCAGGAACCTCTATGGAATCATTAAAATCACCTTGTAACGTAAAAGATCCTGATCTGTTAAGATACCAAGAGATCTTGGTTCCTATCTCTGAGTCAGTTGAATCAACATCATCCCAATCATAGGTTGTTTGCAAATCAAAACTTGTTTTCGGTTCACTAGGAGACACAAAAACATTATTTGCTGTAGGAGGAGTGTTCTTTACAGTAATGTTTTCAGAAACATACAGATCCCCAAAGATTTGGCCATCTTTTGGCCGTACAGAGGCAAACCAAGTGTCATTTTTTTCGAGTTCAAATGAGGGAATTTGGTTGTAATCATTATGTGCAGCTTGTAGTACAGAGTTCTTATACCAACGGATCTGTGTACCATCTTCATTATCCCCATCCTCATCGAAGAAATCATAACTCAATGATAGGGTATCGCTACTTGAGAGAGGATCAGGAGAAAGTGTTAAATTTGTAGCAATGGGTGCATGATTAATATCCCAAGTGTGTAATAGTGTTATATCTATGTACCATTGATCTATAATCCAATCACTACTTTCTTTCGTCCCTTTGAACCGAATAGTGAATGTCGGAGATAAAAGATAACTTGATATACTTATGTTATTCCAAGTATTTGCGGTTAAGTTTGAAATTATTGTGTGCCATGATCCAGTCCATACATCGACTTGAAGACTTTCTTCTCCTAGGTCTCCTGCAAAAATAGCTAGTTCCTCATTTGCTTTAGTGTAATCAGCAGATATCCATTGAACTTCTAAATCAAGTTCAGAAGATAATGTTTCGTACTCAACACGGATTAAAGCAGCATCACATGCTTGCTCCCCCCTTTTATCACCCCGTGGATCTTCTGTTCTAAGAAAAATCTTAGCTTTATTAATTGTAGACCATGTGTTAATCTCTGAGGTAATGTCAACCTCTTGCCATATCCAGCTAGCTTGATTTCTGAAATCCATTTGTTCAGACCACTTACTACCATCCCATAAATAAACTGAAAAATAAGAATCCCTGGGTTTAGTTGGATGTGCATGCCCATAAATCCGTAATTTAACAGATATAATTGTTCCAAGTTGACTTGTATCTGCAAAATCAAACTCGCCAATTATGTCTCCATCAGAAGAACCCTTCCCATCCTTTACACCATAAACATAATTGTTTGGCTCATCTTGAAAATCTAGATATGGTGAAATGCCGTTTCTTTCCCAATTTTCTTGCAAATTATTCCAAGAGTTTACAAAAAGATCTATTTGATTGATTTGGCTAGTTTTAGCCTCGGTTAATATATCATACATGGAATCTGGGCCAAACTGTTGGCTTACAAAGTCGGAATGATTACCTTTATCTACAGAGTTATCAACATTCGAAAGTTGATCCACTGCATCTTCAGTAGACCCTGATTGAATTGCAGCTCTTGGGATAAAAGCATTTGAATTGATTGATTTTTCATCCTGTTGAATGTCTATCTTCGACGATACTGAAGATGGATTACTGTAGGATGCGGTTTTTTCATTAAAATCAATCTGGGAGACATTAGAATTCGTCATTAGTCTTGGTACTGCATAAAATTGTCCTTCAGTTTCCTTTGTATTGATCTCTGTAATTGAGACGGTGATTGCTGTTAAACTAGTAACATAGATTACCAACAAAACATAGAGTCTTATATGTTGGAAAATTCTCATCGAAATCAGTTATAACGATTAGTTGAGTGTATTATTTTAGTAAAAAAACTGATACTATACATAAAAGACTATCTAGAAAGCCAATTCGCATTGATTCTACAATAGTTAGAGAATAACCACAATTCTCAATTAATAGATATTAGCGACTTCTATATCTAAAACGAAAATCAAGAAATTAAATCTATTAAAATAGAATAATATATCCTGCAATTCAATAGCAGATAATTTGGGTCCTAACTCTTTTGAAAAAGCAAGAATAGCGGCAATAAATTCTGAGAAGAGATTCTCATTCACAGTTTCTTGAATAAAATACTTTTTATAAACTATAAGCCCACTTGGATGGATATTAATTAGCGAATGAAGAGGAAAATCTATTGACAATCGTCAAACACCATGAAGCTTACTCCAAGTGAATATTTTTAATAATTCAGAAAAGTATATTTTCGTCTTAGGATCGAATCAATTGACTTTCAGAGGTTACAGATCCAAATATGTGGCTTAAATTTTCGAGGATCTCTTTCAAGTGAGCCATGATAAGTCTTTCATCCATCACATAGGGACACCAAGCAAAATACAGAGCATCCTTTGTTTTTAGCGTTATAGATGTCCTCATTGTTGGTCCATACAGGATGCATGCAAGTAGTCCCTCGTTATCTCTAAGAACAACATCATTCTTCTTCAATTTTTGTACCTGACCATTTAACTTTAGGTAACGTTCTCCTTCTCTTGAGATGTCGAATGATAGATCACCACGGATTTCTTCTAGATCATGTCCTGAAGTCAAAATCATACTGTTAAGCTCTGCAATAAACATGCTATCTACTAGAACAGAAACTTGAGGAAACTTTCCCCCACTTCTTATCGTGTTAATCTGGTACTCTATGGGATAAGTTTTTTTCCACATCCTGAAATAAGTATTGTACTTCTGTATTATGTTGTCTATATCCACTTCTCCATGAACTTCTCTTATCCGTCTTTCTAGGTCTCGTTTACGCTCTTCCAATGCTTCATGAATCTTCTGATTTGGAATATTTCTTATGATTAGACTCCCAAATATCGATTCAGGATATAACTTTTTCAAATCAGCTGTGATATGTATGTCCATCTCCTAAAAACATCCAAAAAATATCATATTACATTATAACAGGGCACTATTCATACTTGATTTAGATAATTATCGGTTATTTCCGAGAAAATACTCTCTAAACAGCAGAGGAAACCTTAAAAGGATCCGATTTTATAAAATCTGTTATAGAAAGGCTATAGGCATTACAATTAAATTATAATTCTGAAAGAAATATTTTCAAGCCAATTATCGTTTGTTTCTTTACATCCGTATTATCAGAAAATGAATTTCTTCAATTAACAAAGGAGTTACTTAATTATGAGTATTGAACTACCAGAGGCATTAATTCTTGCTAACCAAATGAAAGAGGTTTTAATTGGAAAACAATTCGAATCCTACCACATACAAAATTATGAACGAATGCAGAAGGTCGGTTTTCTGAATAAGAATATTAAAGACTTTGATCAACTATTGAATGGAAAAATCACATCAGTGGTAGCGAGGGGAAATGTAATTCGTGTTGAATTAGAAAATAACATGAATCTACTCATTGCTCCTGAATATGGAGGAGAGATTCTGTACCATAAAGATGATAAAGGAATAACAAAGAATTATCATCTGAAAATTCAATTCAGTGATAATACATCATTGACTGTGCGAATAAAAAGCATGGGTTGTATTCTTGCGCTTAAGAATGGAGAATTATATGACTCTTACATGTATAAAAGAGATTTTTTACGAGCTATATCACCAATTGAAGATGAATTCACATTTGAACGCTTCTCTAAGGAGATACGAGTACTCAATAGGAATCTAAAGGGAATTCTTGTAGGAAAGGATGCTATCCTTGTAGGGATATCAAACAGTGCTTTCCAAGATATTATCTATCGAGCGAAACTATTTCCGAAAAAGAAAGGATCAGAGCTAAATATGGACGAGATAAAATCACTATTTAAAGCTATTAATACCTTAATTCATGAAAGAATGGAACTTGGAGGAAAAAACCTATTCATCGATTTATATGCTCAAAAAGGAAAATATAATCCAGCCATGGGGCCAAATATGAAAGGAAAAAATTGTTCTGAATGTGGATCAGGAATTGAGAAAATGAGCTTCGGTGGAGGACAGGTCTATTTGTGTCCGAGGTGTCAAGAATATTAACTAGGAGTTTTATTCAAAATTGAGCTAGGATAATATTCGTAGAAAAAGTTTTTATCTCCTCTCTTAGTTCACAAATAATGTTTATTCAGAAAATAAAGGCAATGTTGAAATTTTGATGACACTCTTTGACCCAGGATTCATAGGAAATTTGGAACTACCAAATCATTTTGTTCGCTCTGCCACAGGAGAGTGCGCTGCTAAGAAAGATGGGACAATAACAGAATTATTCAAACCATTGTACTCAAACTTAGCAAAGGGAGAAGTAGGTTTAATAATTGGAGGGGATCTATACGTATTAGATGAAGGGAAAATAAGTGATAAAATGGCAGGAATATCTCATGATTATCATTTAGATGGCCACAAAAAAATCACTCAAATCATTCACGCTAGTGGTACAAATAGTAAAATAGCTGCTCAATTAAGCCATGGTGGTGCTTATTCAATTAGTACTAAAGCTCCCTCCCTTCGTACTGACATGCGTGTTAAGCAAATGGGGAAAGAAGATATTGAAAATGTAATTATTGGATTTAGAAATGCTGCTATCCGTGCCAAAAACGCAAAATATGACGTTATACAGATCCATGCAGCCCATGGATACTTAATTAGCCAATTTTTATCAAAAAGAACAAATCTAAGAACAGATTCCTGGGGTGGATATTTGGAAAATCGTGCTCAACTAGTTTTATCCGTATATGACGAAGTCAGATCTATAGTAGGATCTAATTTTCCAATCATTGCTAAGATAAATGGATCTGATGACCCATATGAAGGTTTTTCAGTTGAGGAATCCACGAAAGTCGTGAAAATGTTAGCAAATGAAGGTTTAGATGCAGTAGAAATTAGTGGTATGGATCCTGCAAGGTCAATGAAAAAAACAAATGAGGCTTATTTTGCCACAAACGCCAGAAAGATTAAGGATCAAACAGAGGATCTGCCTATTATTCTTGTAGGGGGGCTTCGTACCTTTACAATAATGGAAAGATTACACAAAGAGTTTGTGGACTTTATTTCCATGTGTCGGCCTTTTATTAGGGAACCCAACTTAGTTAAGAAGTTCAAAGAAGGAAAAAAGCAAGCAGATTGCATATCTTGTAATCGTTGCACTGAGGCACCAAACATCGTTACATGTATGGCTAAAAAGAAGAAGAATCCTGACTAAAGACTTCTTAATATCTTTTTTTAATATTCTTTTTGTAATTTAAAACTTAATTCTTTGTCTAATGCTATTCTTCAGAATTAATATTTTATTAGCTGTATTAATGCTTCTTAACCCCTTATTTTTGGGAAATATCTTCCTGTTGATTTCTTGTAATGAATATATTTCTCTCCATGGACTTTTAAAAGATATTGTTCCTCATCTATGATTTGAAGATGAAAGATTATCCAGGTCAAAAACATTAAGATTAGAGTAACAATACTAGGAGCCAATAAAAACGTACCACAGACGGCAGAATCTAAACCTAAGAACCCAGGGTTACGTATATATCGAAAAACTCCAGATGTAACAAGCTTTGCACTTTGAACTTCTAACATATCTGGAATTCCCATCCTAAATGATTCTCCCATAGACAAGAAACCTAAAAACATTAAAAAAATTGCTATTACTGAAAATAGAATTCCAAGAAAAACAATTGATGGATTAAGCATAAATTCAACTATTATGATATAGCTACTTAATGTAGGATAGAGTGCAATCAAACTAGCAACTAATACCCATATAATTGAAAGGCTGCCTAATGAAAAAGTCTTAAAATCATGTTTATGAGGTGGAATCTTCCCAAGCCTTTTATAAGTCAAGAAAAATGCTAAAAGAAAGATAATCATGAGACTAAAAGGAGTAAAAATTAGGAATAGTCTCGCTAAATTATGTATCTCTTTCAATATTATCATTAGAAAAACGTAAAATATCAGTTTATAAATTCTTCACTATTGTGAACAATCCTTTGAAATGGTTATTATTGATCTATAATGAACCTTTCACAGTTTTTGGCTTTTCAAATAGACTGTAATTCATTCTAATAATATCTGCGCTTCGTTGAAGCATAGGCTAAAATATATTCGTCGATTATCTTAAAAACTATAACTACATACTTAGACAAAAAAACGGAAACCAAACCCGAGGGTTATTCCAATCACAATTGTAATAATATAAAACATGAAAGAAAACACACTTAAGTTAAAGTGCCATGTCTTCTGTTTTGTTATCCCTTTCACTTCGAGTAACCCTGTTATCCCCGTACCGATAAGTCCTATCATACTTAATAGAGCTATTACCCCATGGAGTGAATAAAATACACTTCCTTTTAATAAGAATGTTTGAATTGTCCAGTATGTAAAGGTCACGATCGCAGCTATCAGATAAGCAGTAGTCAGAGAAATATGAAACTTCCTACTTTCAAAAAAATCAGGTAAATCTAAACTATCCATCTTTCCCACTCTTCTCAGGCCTGATACAATTGAAAATCCCCCCAATAGAAATGTTATTGAAAATAGAGACGCGTGAAGAATCCAATCTTTAAGTGAGGTGTAGCTAGCATCATCGCTCCATCCACGTGTTTCCCAGAAACCTTTGTAATCATAATCAACGACTTCTATCTCATAAACCCACATGACCCATTTGTATCCAGCCTGTCCTGGAGCAACTACTCTCACAGGAAAGCCCTGATTGACAGGTAAGGCCTCACCATTCATCTCAAAAGCTAAAAGGATATCACTTTTGTTAGCTTCATCTATAGTTAACGATGAAGAATAACCATCCCATGCGCGGAAAATAACATCAATTGCACCATCTTTAACTTGAGCCAGGGTTAAAATGTCACGTACTCGTGTTCCACGCCATTCTGCTGTACCTGAATAACCCTCCACACACCTGATGGTTGCTATTTCCATTTTAGACTTTTGGTTAGTAAAGTTTTCATAATCAAATATTAAAGGGGATCGAACGGTACCGAAAACACTGAGTGTCCATGTAGTAACATTGATTTCGGGGGCTATACTGATTGAATTCGTGAAAAACTCATTGTTTGGTGTTATCTGGATTTGCCTACTTACAGTATATCCAACTGCAATCAATGGCAGTGAAAAAAGGAACATTAAAAAAAGAGTATTTATGAGAACCCTGTTCATCATCCTTACCTCTTATTGACAATAGGGGTAATATCCGGATAATTCAAAGCATTTGTCATACGAGAAAAGAAATAGGCGATTTTTATACTACTACTGTTTTTCTAAATTTTCTTTGTATAACTCTAACTATTTTATTCGACTTGCATCACGATTCTTCGAGAGATTGATGAAAAAAGGAAAAGGATTCGGGTTTACTTTTATTCTTCTTAGTAAAAGGCCATTTGTGGAGACTGTATTATATATATATATAGTTCATTTGGCTTTTGTGAAAGGGAGGAGTAATCTGAATCGGAAGTACCCTAAGAGATGAAACCATTTTTTATCTTTATGGAGAAAAAAGTGTAGCTATTATCTAAATGTATTGGTAGAGAAATACTTCTATGGTTTAATCATTAGATCGGTTACTTTCCTCTTTATTAGTCCTAGAATACCATTGGGGTTCAAATATTAACTGACCATCATATTTTAGAAATTCTAGTATTTTACGGACTTGTTTTCTTTTTCCACGCGACTCTACGGCTTCTTTTTCCATTGCCATGATTTAACACATTTTCTATTAACTCTGACAAGTAATAATTCCAGATTTTCATTCTTAAAAAACCCTGAATAAAATATCCGAAAAATCATATCTTAACAAGAATAGATTAATGTTTTACAAAATCTGGCATCTACAGTTTAAAGACCAAATTCAGTTATTTATGACCTCCCAAAGTCTTCCGACTTAGATCGAATCATTATAATGATGGTTTTCCTAATATTAAATATTATCTTTGTGGAAATTTCGATTGCTAAGCTAATAAGAAGAGTAAAACAATCATAATACTAAGAATTCCGACTCCTGTTAATCCAATGATAAGGAAATTGAGTGGGGAAAAATACAATACTGGATTTCCTAGCTCTTCATGACTGTAAGATGATTCTATGACTCCAGTAATTATCCAACATAATAAAGAACAAATAAATCCACCTTTAAAAAAATCAAACAAAACTCCAAATATAAGAGAAGAAAAACCTATCAAACTAAAATAAGTTATGATTCTTATTTTTTGATCTATTCGTAGGATTTTAATTAATTGTTTCAAATAATTTCACCAATTTTTTGATAAAAAAGAAGAGGGGGGATCTAAAATAGTGATTAATTTCACTACTCTCCAATTAGAACTCTTCACGATGAAAACGCCACAAAGAAACAATTGTGAATAAGAGGATACCGAAAACTGTCATTAAGAATGGAATCAATGATCCTACGGGTTCTCCTAATGCAATGGCACCAAAGAAAGAAATGTCAGCATTTCCTGAAGGAAAAAACATAGCCATTGGATGAAAGGCAGATATTAAAGGCAGATTATAAAATAATGAGTATCCAGGACCAAGTAACATGGGTATCCCAATAACTCCTCCTCTAGAATCAAAGAAAGTCCCTAACATTAGTGTCAAAGTCAGAAAGAAAATCAAATTGAGAGCAAGAATTGCGATAGCAGCAAAAAAAGGGCCAGGGGGTAAAAGTACTCCTCTCATCAAGTAAATAGTCGCATATGCAACAATTCCTGGGACTATAGCTAGACTTACAGTAATGCCCACAAGATTACCAATTAATTTCGAAAGAATATATGCAGGACGAGAAACGGGTTTAGAAAGGATCCACGCAGCAGTTCCAGTTTCTTTTTCCCCGATAATAACATCCTGTAAAACGATGACGACGTTGATTACTGGAAACATTCCAGCAAGTAATCCTAGTAACATGAGTGCTGATGCTATGTCATCCATTCCAGACAGCACTCCAAGCAAAGAACCATTAATAATAGCCAACCAAATGGCCATCATAATGTACCAATCTTTTGTTCCCCATCGACCAAATTCAGCTGATAATAGGTTGCTTAATCCAGTTCTCCAACCTTGAACATTTCTTAAATTAAATTCTGAGTTTATTACCATTTTTTTAACCTTCCACTAAATTCAGAAAAACATCTTCTAATTCAAAGCTCTTCTGTTGAAATTCAATGACTCTTAATTGCTCATCCTTAAGCAATAATCGGAGTAATTGTTGCTCAGCAAGAGTTGAATCATTCACTCCAACTTGCCAAGTTGTATAGCCATTTTTCTCAAGAATATTGATTTCTGTGATCCAAGTCTTTTTTGAGATGTAGTTGTAGGCTTTAGTAGTGTCACCTTTGATCTTAACATTGTAGATTAACCCTTCACTTCCAGCTAATAACTCATCAATAGATCCTTGGGCAATTAATTCCCCTTTATTAAGAATAGCAACACTATCACTAACTTTCTGCACATCATCGAGAATGTGAGTGCTGTAGAAAATTGTGGTATACTTACGAAGTCTTTCCATCACTTCAAGTACATCACGACGACCAATAGGGTCAAGGGAAGCAGCGGGTTCGTCCAAGATTAGCAGATCAGGATAATTGATCTGAGCTTGAGCGATCCCCAATCGTTGAATTTCACCACCAGAATAACCTCTAATTGGCCTATCAGCTTTCTCCGATAGACTTACAAGATCAAGCATTTCTTGAACTCGATCTTCAATCATTTGTTTAGGCCCCTTAAAGTAAAATCGAGCTGCAAAACGTAGCAATTCGCGTGCAGTCAAATGTTCAAGTGTTTTAATGTCGAGATCCTGTGGTAGATAACCAATACGAGCTCGAATATTGATATTATCTTGTACAATATCATGACCAAAGATAGTACCACTACCATTTGTAGGTCTGATAAGTCCAAGTAATAATTTCATCGTTGTGGTCTTACCTGCACCGTTTGGACCAAGAAACCCAAAAATTGAGTTTTTTCGCACCTTTAGATTTAGTGGTTTCAGAGCTTGGATACCATTGAAGGTTTTACTAAGCCCGTTTGTTTCGATAATTACTGACATTTGTTTCATTCCCATTTTTCATTTTGTTTTTTCTAATTGATTAATCTGATTGGTACTAATTTTTCTCTACTTAAAAGATGGCAATACTAGCCGTAACGCCAAGAAGTTTGAATAACAAGCCACTTTGCAGTTCAAAGTTAGTTGTCCCTATATAAACCAAGAAAGAATAACTGTAACTATGGAAGATAGTACAATTTCACCTGCTGAGATCAAACAATTACTCTATTATATGAACCGAGTAAAATCTTTTGAAAAAACATTTAATATACAAAAGGAAAGTATGTCCCGTCTTATTTGGGGATTACTTTTGATAGGTGCAGGGATTTTAGATGGTGTTTTTTCAAGTTTAAAGATTTTCGGAGTTGTGAGTATTACTCCTTGGATATTAGCAATAGTTTCAGGGTTGATTATCCAAGGATTTTCTGATCGGCATCTAATCAACATTTACAGCCGAAAGATTCAAGAAAAAGGACTTGATAGTAGTACTCTCTTTTTAATTGGTAGCTTCATAATAATGGGAGTAGCAATAGGCTTTTTTAGCTTCAACGAAATGGAATTTCTTTCCTTCCCGACTGTTGCCCTTATCAGTGGATTTACAGCATTAGTATTGGATAAAAATTATTATTCGAAGAGTGAGGAAATTTTGTCTAAAATGGCTTATCTAGTGACTCCAATTGTGTCTTTTAGTGCTGCAATTATTTTGTTACTAGGGAATTTTATCGATTCTTCATTTTTCCTTATGGGAGGCTTAATATTCGGCTGCGCATTCGGGACTAGCTTTTGTTTCGTTGCTTTTTGGAACCGAAGGCAAATCGATGCGTATATAGAGAAGATGGAAATTTCTGAATGAACTACCACCTGAAAATAATGTGTTTTATCTTTCTAGAGGTTGGATTGTTGAGAATGAGAAGTGTCTTGCGTGATTTATCAAAAAATCAGAGTGATTTGCCTAAAGAGTCCAAAAACATAAAAATAGTTGTATTCTAAACCTCACGATCCAGTTGAATGTCGCAGATCCTCAGAAGGATGATATCCAAACCGTTTTGGAATTAGATGTAGATCTTCATAATCCAACACGGCTTTCTATTCTTATGTTTCTCTTACCACGGGGTAGGGCCCCTTTCACTATAATACAAAAGGCTCTAGGTCTAACAAGTGGAAATTTATCGTCTCACATTAAGAAACTCCAGAATAAAGGATTTATTGAGGTTAGAAAAAAGTTTATCGATCTTAAACCCACAACTGTTTTATATTTAAGCATGAAGGGAAGGAAATCTATTGTTGAATATGCCTCCAATCTTACTTCGGTCTTGCAGAATATGCTTATTGATGAAGGCAAAATTAACAGATAATGATGTCATTTGAATACGAATTCATTTGTCATTTTCAATTTATGGTTCGAAAACCTTAGCATCCCTAATACCAAGTTTTTACTCAAATGTGATTACTTCTCACACTGTATTCAACCTATAAAAACAAAAAGGATCAGAAGATGATGGATAAGAAAAGCTCCAAATAAAGTGAAAGAAGAAGACCACAGTGCCTAATAAACATAAGTTCTCCTTTGAAAGAAAAGAGTGTGATGATAAGACTAAATTTATTATTCACTCACCAATACATACAAAAGGGCCAAAGTTTATCTCACTTGTGTTGGTCCTTGGTTCCTCAGCATTCTTAGGAATTACTCTAGTGGAGTACATTCAGGGGGAAGGAAATTTACTATCAGTTCTATTTCTTGCTTTTTGTGTGTGTTTTTGCATCGTTCTTAGTGTTATCTTCTTTGCTCGGTTTACAGTAATTTTTGGGAATCATACAGTCGTTATTGGTCATAGATTCTGGAAATTACATCGAAGTAAAACGATTGCTAAACATGAAATCACAACTATTCGCTGGGATACAAAAAAAAGTGGCAGAGAATATTATATCTATCTGATCATTGAGACTCCTGGTCGGATTTATCGTTTTCAACCTCTAGGAACAACTATCACAAGACCCCAGCCGTCTTCAGAACTGCAACAATTTCAGGACTCATTCCTTGAGGCTGTACAACAAGATCTTTCAACATGGAAATAGAGGTAAGCTCGTATTCGACGTCTTTGTTTCTAAGAACTTAAAATCAACAATGTGAGAATACACATATTTAAGCACTTTTTTTATTGAAAAGCTTCTAAAGAAGAAAATTCTCCCTCTTCATATGTGTCCTTCAGCTTTCTGAAATTACATCACGAGAAATTTCAATAATGACTGGTCGTTTCGGATCAGGGCAACATCTTGAGTGTGTGTTGCGATCCTTAAACCAAGGAAAACTCCCACCTGATTGCATCACTCTAATAGTAGGATAAATAGAATGATAAGCTGATTGACATAGTTTACCGATATCTTCTGGAAAAGAAAATACCTCTCCTACTTTATGACCACGAGGACACGTTCCATCGCCAAGAATATCTGTAATTTTTAGTTTAATTTCATAATTCGTCATTTTCTTCAAGACCATCTATTATTGATAAGAGTGAGTCCGTTAAGAGGCTGTTGTTTTTAATTCTTTGGAGAATTTAAGATGAACCAAATGAAAATGAAATCATTAATGAAACAGAGTCAGTTAAAAGAGGTTAATCACCCACTCTAAAATCTCTAGATTTGAGAAGAGCTATTGTAATACGGGTTTGGATTCTTTAAAATCATCCATTTCAGGAAAAGCAAGTAAGGACACTAGATACCTTTCTTTTGGTAACATTTTTGTTCTCTGATATTCCTTTTCTCCCCTATTCATTGCCCTTTCATAAAGTTCTTCTCGTAATTCCATAATTTTATTCAAAACAAATATATAATCATCACGTGTCAAACCATATAACTTGACATACACAGGAACTTCTGACTTTTTTTGAAATTCTTCAAAAGCATTAGGGGCAATTTCTTTTAGTTTTACTAAATTTTCTCTTAGAAGTGCGTTAAGAAATTGCATATAAGAAGCAATAACTTGAGGATCCCGATTAAAAGTCTGTTGATAGTGTTGATTAAGGACACGAGAATCCTGAGGTTCAATACTTATTGAAGTACGTTGCCATACTTTTTTACTCAGATTTCTTACTCGTTCTTCGGTTGAAACAATGAAACCATTTTCCTCGAGCGTTTTTAAATGACCATAGACCGTGGTCAGAGGGATGTCAATATTTCTAGATATTTCTTTGGCTGAAATCGAACCACTATATCGTGAAATTTGAGCTAATATAGCAGCACTAGTAGAATCCTCTAATACCTTATGTATGTTCATTTCTTCCATACTCTTTCAAAAAGGCCCATAAAAAAGGTTTTTTAAATAATGTATCGTAACTAATATCGTAACGTTACGGAAGATGAGATGTCAAATAATGAGTGTTATGGTATCAGCGTCAAGCCTAAGGAGAGTATTCCAAACAAAAAAACGTACACGTCTATTGAGATCAAAAAAACAAACTGTTACTGCATTAGAAGACATAAACTTTGAGATCTATAAAGGTGAAATGTTCGGTCTCCTTGGGCCGAATGGAGCGGGTAAAACAACGACCACAAAAATCCTTTGCACACTACTCTACCCAACAAGTGGAAATGCAACGGTTGCAGGGTACGATGTAGTCAAAGATGCCCATAAAGTACGACCATTGGTGAATATGGCAGCTGGAGGCGAACGAATGCTTTATTTCCGACTGACAGGCCGTGAAAATCTGCGATATTTTGCTGATTTATATGATCTACCAAAAGTTGGGCTCAAAGACAAGATTGACGAATTATTAGGGAATGTAGGACTTCTGGAGCGGGCAGACTCTCCAGTGGAGCAGTATTCCAAGGGGATGAGACAAAGATTACAAATTGCACGTGCCCTTCTCAATGACCCAATTGTCCTATTTCTAGATGAACCGACATTAGGACTGGATGTGCATGTAGCACGAGAGCTAAGAGAATTAGTACAACAGAAGGTGAGGCAAGAAAAAATGACCGTCCTTCTTACGACACATTACCTTCACGAGGCGGATGAGCTTTGTAATAGAATCGGGATCATTAACCAAGGTCAACTTTTGACCATTGAGACTCCAATAAATCTAAAGAATAAGTTTCAGATTAATCCAAAAATTCATGTAGTTGTAGGAGGAGCTAAAAAGTCACAATTACAAGAAATCGAAACATTTCCTGGTGTCCAAAGTATTAAAATTGATGTTAATTCTAATTACAAAGCTTCAAGTAAACCTGTTTGGGATATATTATATGAAACAATAACAGAGGATCAAATTTCATCCACATTACGTTTTCTTCTAGAGAAACCCAATGTTCAGATCTTTGAAGCAAAACGACATACACCGTCTTTAGAGGATGTTTTCATTCAGATAATTGACCAAGCAGGGTGATTTAAATGGGATTTTCTAGGGTAGTTAAGGCTCAAATGACTCGTTGGGTAAAAAGTGAGTTCTTTCGCCCCCAAAACCTAATCTGGAATTTTGTACTTCCCCTCACATGGGGTCTCCAGTTTTATTTTCTCTACATTCCATTCCAGTTTGGAGAGATCTCTTTACAATTTATCAAAGTATCAAATGCACAAATTAATCTTGTTGGCTACACCCTTTCTGGTCAGGTTTGTTGGATGCTATTCGTTAATGCATCAATTTTCGGCGGCGCCTTCTTTCTCCGGGAACGATGGGGAGGTACTTTGGAAGTTCTTTTCTTGTCACCTGCTTCGCGAATGGGAATAATAACAGGAACCGCACTAGCAGGAGCATCGAATTTTCTTTGGTTTATAGCAGGGCTTGTGATTGCAGTGGTTCTTCTAAATGTTCAATTAAACATTGTCTCTTGGGTTGCAGTTGTTGTGTCTCTTTTTGTTTCGTTTTTAGTTCTCATTGCGTTAGGGATGTTCTTTGAAACATTCTTTATAGCAAGTAGGCTAGGGGGGATGTGGGCCACAGCTATTCAAGAACCAATGCAGTTTCTCTCAGGACTCATTTTTCCGATCCAATACCTTCCGAAGGTTCTTCAAGTACTTGCTATTACCATTCCTTTCACTTATGTGTTATTGATAGTACGTGGAACGTTATTAGGATCATTAACTTTAGAATCAATCGTTTGGGAACTAAGCATTCTCATTTTTATGATGTTTTGTCTTATTGGTCTCTGTTTAGTTTTCCTAAAATGTGTTGAAAAACATATCAAACGACATGCCAATCTAACGATGTTCTAGGAGGAAAGGAATCTTGAAAAAACACATTCGAGTAATTATTGCAACAGCACGATATAATCTTATAGCCTTTTATCGGATATTCTCTTTAACGAGCTTTGCTCTCCGTTTTTTTCTCCCTTTTATGACAATGGCTGCTGCATGGATTCTTTACCATAGTATCTTTGGATCTGAAAGACTTAAAACGACTTTTAGTTCATATTCATCAGTCGATTATCTAACATTTGTAATTATTGGTCAAGCAGTCTTTGTTTACATTTATGCAACCGTATTTCTGGTAGGTAGAGTGTTCTATTGGGAAAGGATGGGTGGTACAATCGAACCACTGTTTTTAAGTCCAGTATCACGGCGCGGATATATGCTAGGACAGGTTTGTTTTGCTATGTTCAATGCAACAATTGATTTTCTGGTCATTCTTGTTGCTGGAACCTTAGTTTTTGGAGCTCGAATTTATCATCTGAATATCATACTTCTAACTCTAGGGATAGCTATGACTGTTATTTCTCTTTTTGGAGTTGGTTTGGTAGTTAATGGCATCACTCTGAGCCTTCGTGACAGAACTAATACCGCAAACATTCTTACATCAGTATTCTTTATTTTTTCCGGAGCCATTGCGCCAGTTGAGATGTTACCAGGATGGGGGAGAATAATTGGGCAAGTAATACCCCTTACTTATTCATTAAAAATTATTCGGGGTAGTATTGTTGCAGGGATGTCTATTACTGATTTCACAGGGGAACTATTCTCCTTAATTGTAATTTCGACTGTGCTACTCGTGGTAGGATTTATGTTTTTAACACGAATGGAACATTCATTGAAGTTAAAGGGTGAGATGACTGCATTTTGAGTCATAGAAGGAGGAGGAACTTACTAAAAACTTGCTTGTTTCTTTCTTTGAATCAAAGGTAGAACTCAAGCAAGGAAAAAATTATCAACCTGCCCAATGAGTAACCAATCCCAGTGCATTATTTCTTCCTTGAACAGATTCCTATAAGTAAAAATCTTGTTAATTTCGTCAATAATATCTTGTTTTGTGTAATTTACTTCCCTTAAGTGACCCTCTGATATGGATATGGATAACAACCCTCCAGACTTAAGTACCCGAGATAGTTCTGTTAATAACAATTGAAGAGGTTTAAGAGTGCCATCAATACCTATAATTATGTGAATAATATCATATAAGAGGACAACATCAATACAATCATCCTCTAGGGGTATATTCAACTCTCCTGTAGTTTTAATCGGAATGATGTGATTATCCAAATCGAGTTTCTTTGCATTTTTTATTAAAAAATCTAAAGAATCATGGTCTTTATCAAGGGCGAAGACTCGTCCAGTTGGCCCCACAACGACAGCAGTAGGTATTACATAATGGCCAATACGACACCCGAAGTCAAGTATTGATTGGCCTTCTGTAATCCCCAATTTTCTAATAAAACGCTCCCCCTTACCTTGCAGCCATGTTTTAGCATCAGTAGAGTATTCAAGGGAAGCAAGAGCTGATCTACGAATATTATTCATCATTCAGCACAATCTTCACTTTTTTTACTTAAGTATTATTCCAATTTTCTTAGAATCTATAAGATCTATATCATTACGAATCCCTTAGATCCATACAGGATTTACAGTGAATATGAAAATTACCAGAAAAATTATCATTTTAAGGTTCAGATTTCCTAATTTAGAAAGGTGATCACCGCTGATAAAAGAGTCGCAATATCTATCACGATGCGGACGATATTACTGTGCTTTGTGTGACTATCACCTAGGAACGATCATATCAGCTGCCAAGAGATTATTCCCCTATGTGGAAAATACGAAATCATTAAGATTAATGGCAGATTTATATAACACATGTGACTTTGATGAATTCCTAAAAGGATTAAAATGGTTATCTTCACAAGAAGAACCATGTAAAGGATGTAAGTTTGGTGGGGGGTGGTCATGGTGGCCAGACTGTCCTTCACGGAATTGTTCGATTCAAAAGGGAGTTGATTTCTGTATCTTGTCTAGAATTAACCCGATAGCATCAGGTGTAATCAAAATATTGCGAATAAGATTCAGCAATTTGTTGGAATTTTTCAAGTGCTTGAAGCCATTTATATTAATAATACACGAAAATACTGGAATATCGATAGAAGAGTCAAGATTTCTCCTTAAGGTATTGTTTCACTTTCTCTTTATGGATTTGAATTGTTTCTGAGAATCCAGGAATTGGTTTGATTTTATTAGTAAGGGTACAAAAACCATCTTGACGGGGAATTGTAAGATCTAATAGCGCGTATCGCTTCTCTGGTTTTAAATGTAAGATTTTGTCCCACATTGAAACAGCGATAACCTCACCTAGCACTACAAAACCATATTCATGAATGTTCATATTAAGGAGGGAACATTCGAGATTAACTTTACATTCAACGATGAGTGGAGCATTAATTTTCGATGCTTCTACTAAGTTTAAGCTAGTCTTCGCACCATAAAAACATCCTTTCCAATAAAGAACAAACCAAACAAAAAGAATAGGTCCAATTGCAATTAACGAACTTTGTAATAGTGTGGGTTCTTGATGAATTGCTAAATCGAAAAGTCATAGATGAATCAAGTTATTAAAGGAGTGTACAAGGGCGCATGGCCAAACACTATTGGATTCAAGATATAACCAACCAAAGATAAAGCCTTGAATGAGTTTTTACCTCGTAATTTCTAATAAGATTGTTGAAGTTTTTCCTTCATTAACCGACAATCTAAAAGTAACAGAGACAGCTCTGGGGAAGGAGTTTATCAAAAAGGAGTTTGAAGATCTGACAATGAAACCAGAAGAGAGAGAACGTAGACTTTTCGGGTAATAATAGGTATCTTCTCTTTCTATTATAAAATTAACATGATTTATGCGGACTAAATTTTCTTTGTCTTCGCGAAAACAAGAAAATAATCACTGTGAGACTTAAGACCGTTAATATTAGTTCAAAACCTGAGATTGGCGAGCCTGCTGAGCGAGAACTTATTGAGGAAGAATTCGTTATAATATTCATGCGATTCTCATCACTAGTAACATTGTAGTCACTTCTCAATAATTCATCTTTCGTTAGGTCTAGCCAAACGCCAAATGCTTCTTCTAAACCTCTTTTCTCCGTGTTTTCTGGGTTTAGAGTTTGAGTTCTATCATATCCGATAGAGCTTGCAGTCGGGACAAGGATATGTTTTGCAGTCCAAAAGTCTAGAGCAACAGGATCTACTCCAGCTATAAGCATATTAACTCTTGTGGCCATGTAATAGCTTGTAGATGGCCCACAGTATAAATCAGGATAGGGGTTTGCGTTTACCCAGATTGCATCGATAATATTAAGTGTTGGTAGTCCACATTCTACCAGTAATGTGCCCATTCCACCAGTTGCAACGGTTGTATGTCCATTAGCTAATCCTCCATTCAAACCTTCCGATTGCACACCCATGTAGTTTTTTAAGGATGCAGTGACTCCATAAGTCCAGTGTGATTTTAGGACAGGTAAATTTATGACTTTCAATCGATTTTCGTATCCAGTTCCGTTCCATAAACCATGTTTAAAGCTAATGTAGCTTCCAAACTCTGTTTTGAACTTGGGGTAAGAGACGTAGATCCCTGTTTCTGGATCGGCTGTATCATAGACTACATAACCATCGGTCATATCTCCTTCGGAATACTCATCAACGCCGCTACCTCTAATATCGTCCCAACAATACGCTGAAACATTGTACATAGATGAAAACATGTCAACAACGTCTTGGGTTGACTGTGAGTTATTTTCAGCGTTGTTTTTTGTATAATCCATACTTCCGTAACCTTGTCCGTTGTCAGCTACAACTATTTCACCTATAAAGCCGTCTGGATGATCAACAATGGTTTGTATAAGCTCTCTTAGGAGATCTGTGTTGGTTCCCCCACGCTCATCCCACTGTGAATTGATTTTAAGCAATACAATATTATCACATGCAATTAAACCTTTAGATCCCTGGTTTTCTCCCATAACACTTGACTTATAAAAGAATAAATCGTGTAAGCTCATTAGATTGATTAATTCACTAATATGCGCGGTTGTTTGTCCGTTCAACACATAGATATCTGATGCTGGAAAAACAGATGCATTTTTGGATTCAATCGTCAGCTGAATTTCCTGAGAAGGATTGGGAGTAAGTGTTCCCCAAAAAAGCTCGCCACTGATCATTCCAAATATAAGAATTGGTAGGATGACATACTTGTTTTTCGTCAAGAAATTCTTAATTGTCGTAAAGAAAGGAGCAGTTATTGAGAGTGGAACAAGTGTACTTAATGCGAATGAAATGTTACCCGCAGCTGCCCGCTGGCACGGATATACTATTCTTGAGGGTTTTGAACCTGTACGGAATATTAACCAACAGAGATTTACTAGACTAAAGAAAAGCAGACTATTCTTCAGCCTCTCCCTGTTCAATGTCCTAAAATTAAAATGAGGGCAAGAAAGCTTATTCAAAAGAGTCATAATCCCACACCAGTTCGCATTTCAACCTCTTTCATTACGCTAATATGAATACATTCCCTTAATAAAAAGTATCACCCTCCTTATGCGGGTATAACACTAATGATTCTCTATTCCTCTCTTCGAAAAGAAAGTTTAAAATATGCCTATGGAAGAGAAATATTTGAAATTAATGCTAGTTGTTGAAAAAATACTATCCTGTAACGCTCACAACTTGGATTATGTTAAGAGTCTATAATCTATGCTTAAATCTGGCAATAAACGAGACATCGGTTGACCTAGACGTTTTAAGGGGCGCAGCATTGCTGCCTTGATTGAGAACCTTATTATATTAACGATAAATAATTGCTTAATTTTTTTCCATGGACATGAAGATTTCTTGGTATAACATAATAGACCCCAATAACATATTCCCTCTTGAATTTAATATAATGTTGTAAGATGATGCCCGAACTTATTCCAGTAATTAAAGCTTTTTTTGATTCAAAAAGTTTACACATTGCATCCATCCTTTATTCTTTATTACTATTAGTCTAATAATAGAAACACAACAATTAAGAATTCAATAATTAAACTATTGAATCATCTCAGAATTCTGAACTAGATCAGCCTCTTGAGCTAAACATTCACTACAACAATCCAATTACAACAACAGGGAGGGAATTAAATAAGTCATAACCTTTTTTTCTGCTTTACGAAGATGTTCTTCAAAGGTTCTTCGATGAATGTTCATCTCTTTTGCAAGATTTATTAGATAAATCTTGCGGGGTAACTCGTAATAGCCGCTATTAAAAGCAAGGGTCAGTGCTTTTAGTTGTTTAAGGGTTAAACCTTGTTTTAG
The DNA here is from genome assembly GCA_029856365.1 of Candidatus Hodarchaeota archaeon. GTDB lineage: Archaea > Asgardarchaeota > Heimdallarchaeia > Hodarchaeales > Hodarchaeaceae > Hodarchaeum. Next base: position 5,375 of record JAHQWW010000035.1, on the reverse strand, counting down.
ATCATCTAGAGGTAAATGGAAATAAAGGGGATAGAGACCGTCGATCTTCTTCAAAGGAGCAAGCTTTAACACTTTTACTTTGATTTCCGGAATCTTTTTCCGTATCTTGTCTAGGATTAACCCGACAGCATCAGGTGTAATCAAAATATTGCGAATTTCACGTCCAGCGAAATACCTGACAGGTTGGAGTTCAAGACAGTCATAATGGTTAAGAATTGAGCCTAATGGGTATTGAAAATTATTACGCGGTTTTAAAACTAGTTGAACATTGTTAAGTTCTGAGAAGATATTAATAATGGTTCCCAGTTCGTTTTCAATGTCTGAGATCGCTCTTTCAAGGGTGGTTGTTTCGCCTCTCAACTCTAAAATGTCACTTTGAGAATTACGCCAAATACTTATAAACACTTTAGGATATTTTCGGGATAAACTAGAAAAAGGCCAGTCTTGCTGGATTTCAAGGAGATAGTTGTACAACATAAGAAAGACCATTCTTGTCTGCCTTTTCTAGTGTAAAAGCTACTTAATGGAAAAGGTATAATTCTTTACTAGTACCTTAAGAGGGGAATTACTATATATGAATGTATTTAATGAGACCTTCAGGCCAGTTTTTTCCAATCTCACAATTTTCATTTGTTTTTTTCTTATTCTCTTTTTTTATTTCTGTTTTGAATTCAATCAATCAACCTAATTGGAGATTTGAATAAATTATTCTGAATTTATATTGGTAACCTATATTGATAACAGTCTACGAAACAGTATATTAGAGTTACTATTTGGGTAAATCATATAACATTGCGTTACAACAAATATAAAATAAGAGATAGAATGATAATATCACATTTTAAGATACATCAAAAGACAATCTTGACGCTGTACAACCTTGATTGCCTCATCCTCAGGAGGATCGTTATTTTTCAAGTTTTTTCCTTTACAATGAGTATTTCCTCATTCTAGTCCTTAATTTTGCCTTTCAAAAAATCCTTTACCTTTGGTTTTGTTAATAGAAAAATGATAGGTATATTACAGATTATATCAACTAAACCTGTCCAACTGTTGCGTAGAAAGCACCATCCAGCACTTCCTGGAATAAGAATAATTGCGATTATCAACGCTACCTTCCAGACCCGTTTCTCTCCTATCCATATAAAATAAGCGAGGGAATAAGGTACAATAGACCAAAAAATTATGGTAATTTGCCAAAACTCAAAATTTGGATTAAGTAACCAGAAATAAAATGCTACCCCCCAGACAGAAAGACCGTAAATGATTTCACAAATTATTAACATCTTTATCTCGAGAGGGGGTTTTTCCTTCTTCATAGGTGCCCTAATCCTATCATTATTTATCTTCTTGTGGAAAGTAGCATTTTCAATCTCTTTCTTCTCTTAGTCTTTTTGAAACGATAATATTAAACCATAGACAGATATGATTAACAAGGGTATATGTAATACCCCGTTCCACCAAAGAACGCTAGGGTTAATAAGAAAATTCAACAACATATTATATAAACCGATAATTGTTCCAGCAAGACTTGTAACCCTTAGGGTTGCTATGTTAACCTTAGGGTGATATAGTGTAAGTATTGCAAGATACACTGGGGTCATCATACAAAAAGTAAGACCAGCTATATTTGTCAATAAGTAAATCAGATCAAAATCTGGCATTAGTGTGTCGGAATTCACGGGCATCCAAAGTGCCAAGAATGCTAATGGAACCACCCAATATTTCCAAATTTGCTAATTTTGGGTAGTAAAGTCATTCTCCTTGGCAATTGCTTCCCAAAACCAAAAAGTGGCAACGATAAGGAACATAATAAGATTACTTGTGATGATCGCAAGCCCATGTTGTTCAGTGAAGGCAACACTTTGAAGAAATGCAAAGAGAACATAAGAAATAGCTACATAAACATTAAACAGATTTATCGTTCTATCTTTGAAAAGGAAGATCGAAATGATCAATAATATGGGAATAATTTTAAAAATTGGATATAGAAAATCTAGAGAGGATATGACCGCATTATTGAGAATATTACCAATTATTTCTCCTGTTTTGGAGACATCATAACCTTTGGATACAAATGGTGGAATAAATTGTATGAAAAGAAATAGGAGAAAAAACCACCACTTTTTGGTCATCGTTGTTAGTTTTTTTTGGATTCTTTCAACGTTTTCTCTAGTCATTTAACTTACCACAATATCTTTCTGTTATAATAACGATTAATTACACTTTAGAATATATATTCAGCGATAAGAGAGACTCCTTTACTTCCCACTCTTGCAAGTTCGATTGGTTCAATAAATCTGTTATCTCTTTCAGAGAATATGATGCTCTGATATGGTTCCAGAATATTCCTAACCAAGACCTCTTATAATCGGTGATGATGAATCTGCCTGTGGGTTTAAGAACACGATGAACTTCATTAAACATCTTTAATGGATTCTTTATCAAATGAAGGGTATTATTGCTGATTACCAAATCAAATATACTATCCTCAAAGGGCATATCCTCCGCATCACCTTTTTTAAAGGAAATATTCAAAGGGATTTCACTTTTTTGGACATTTTCCCTAGCCACCACTAATGCCACTTCAGCAAGATCCAAACCTATCACTTCCAAGGTAGGAATCTTTTTAGAAAATTCAATGGCAAGTCGACCTGTCGCAGTTCCCACATCCAGAACGTAATTTTCATTCATTTGCCATTTCTTCACCATAGAAACGAAAGTTTTTGACGTATTTCGCATCCATTTTCTAGTTTCTTTATCATATCTTCTTACAGTTTCTATATCTTCAAAAACTCCGTATTTCAGTGCTTTCCTCTTTATCAAACTATTTCTCCACTTCATTAGCATTATATGACTCTTTTAAGTCTACTCTCATCGGAAGTCGATAACATTCTTATCCAGTGGTATAACAATGTAGGTTCCATTAACAAATTCCTTTTTGTATGATAATACCTTTAGATTTTTTAGGTTTAATTATAGACTTAGTAAGATATTTGACAAATTATTCGTGAATTAACATAAAATTTAACAATTACCTGTGTTGATAATTGTTCACAAGACAGTATATTAGAGTTGTCATTTTGGTGAATTATATAACAATGCGATACAATTATATAAAATATGAAATAAGAGTATATCACGCTTTAGGATATACCTAAAAAAAACCTTAAGTGACAGAACATGTCAGAAAACCCACAAGATGAAGCAACTGAAAAATCAACCGAAATTCAGGATTTTATTACCTATAAACCTGAACCAATCAAATTTGTGACTAAGAAAGAAAAGGATTTGATTTATCAGCATATTCTAATTATGCGTACTCTTCGAAACAAACATATGTCGGTTAAGGAGATACACAAACTTTATTATGATACTAATACGAAAAGCTATGCTTATACTATTAAGACAATCTATAAACATTTAGAGAAATTGGAAAAGGCTAATCTTGTGAAAGTCTCAGGCCATCGTATGACCCAGGGCAGCCGTCAGACCGAAAAATTATACTCGCGGACTGCAAATATATTTGTCCCTCGTCCAGAAGAAAAAAAGATAGAAAACAATACTGATCGTGTAAAAAAATTCTCAGAATTTTATAATATTATAATAAGCGAACTACTCCAAGTACCTAGAGTTGAAAAAACCGATTCTTTCAACTTCTTTAGGCAATTATATGAGCTTATGTACCAAACTGATGTGGAGATATTGGAAAAGACTAAGACAAACAAATCTGTTGCAGACATTTCAAGTCAAATTGATCTAGATAAACTGAACATAATTAGTGAGTCTGTATGCTTATTAACAGTCTTTCTACGTCATCCTCAACTGTTTGAGCAACTACAGAGACTATATAAGATATAACTGCATTTAAGCTCTGGATTAGAAAAATTAATGGTGAAATTAAGTCTAATTAAAGACTCAACCCGGTGGACTTTCTAGTTACTACATCATCAAAGCTTTAGCAGCTTCCATAAGCATTATATCTATTGCATCTGGTGGGGTTAACCCCTTCTGATTACGGAAAATCTGTGTTCCAACTCACCAAAAATTCTGCACCAAGCTTTACAGCCTCTCTGATGGTGCTTGGGGTTATCACCCCTGGATTTGAATTGTACCACTGAATCGCTCTTTAAAATACTCCACATAAGATCCAACTTTTTCTTTATCAAAAGTCCCCGCTGACACGTTCGGCCGAGAGGCTGTTCCCGCTGCTTGGAATGTCAGCATTCCGATTTCATGCAAGACTGGTTCGAGAAGAGTAAATACTTCTTCTTTTGGTTTAGGGATCAAGTTTTCTGAACCAACTGTCTCAATAACAGGGCTGGCACAAGCACCAATGTCGCGAATGTGACGAATTAATTCTTTAAGTTGTGCTGAATCCGAAATAACATCCAGTTGAAAACATATAGCACCAGGTTCTATACATTCAAATGCATCCTTTTGGATTTATTTCTTCCTTTTCAGGAATTTTTTGTATATCTACAAGAATCACCGAAATATTGTAGGAGTGATCTGCGTGTGATAATTTATCAGGTTCGCAAAAATGGACATTTCCCTCAAATTTTCCTCTTCAAGATGTGTGCTCCAAACCAATATGAAAACACTAGAATATTGTTGAAACAGTCAAGATTTCTCCTTAAGATATTGTTCCACTTTCTTTTTATGGATCTGGATTGTTTCCGAGAATCCATGAATTGGTTTGATTTTATTAACAAGGGTACAAATACCATTTTGACGGGGAATTGTAAGATCTAATAGCTCGTATTGTTCCTCTGGCCCTGAATGTAGGATTTTGTCCCAGATAGAAACAGCGACAACCTCACCTAGCACTACAAAACCATGTTCATGAATGTACATATTATAGAGGGTGCATTCTAGATGAGCTTTACATTCAGCGATGAGTGGAGCATTGATTTTCGAAGCTTCTACAAGGTTTAAGCTGCTCTTCGCAATCCTTTCCTTACCAAACCATCTTATACAGTTACAAGCGATTTCTGCTAAAGAAGAATCCACAAAATTTATGGTAAAACATTTTGTTACAATAATATTCTTTTCTGTTGTTGCAAAGAGCGGTCCTGAGTACACAATAAGAGGAGGAGAGAAAGCAGCTGGGTGAATCCAATTTTTAGGAGCTATATTTGGCTCTTTTTTCGAGTTGTAGGTTGAAACTAAAGTTAAGGCTCCGGGAATGAGCCAAGAGACTCCTGTTTCCGTTTTATTTAAAGGAAAATTTATTTTTTTCATTTTTCGCACCTTTAATACCTAAATAACTCAGAATGAGTTTTGAATTAACATAAAATTTAACTATTACCTATGATGATAATTGTTCACAAGACAGTATATTATAGTTGTCATTTTGGTTAATTATACAACAA
>JAHQWW010000034.1 GCA_029856365.1 Candidatus Hodarchaeota archaeon | reverse complement strand
AATATATAATAGGGTGGGCTAGAAACTCTAAAAAACTTGGCATAAAAACTACAATTTTGGACAAGAAGAATCACCTCTATTTTCAGAGTTTAGGATTTCCACCAAGCATTGTGATAATTTTTAATTGTGACAATTTAGCATTTGATGATGGCTTTACAATATTTCGCCTAGAAGGTGATTTGAAAGAAATTAATATGATGAGCGATTTCACAACAGTTAGATGGGAATATTCAGATTTCTTCGAATTGGACGATGTTATCGATATTTTAATGAAAATCTTAACTTCTTTCAAGAGCAGATCAATTCTGATTAAAGATACGGAGGATTGAAAAATGAGCGAATCACTCGAAGACGAATTCGTATATATAAAGCCAGATGCATTTATCACGCTTATTCTTCATTCTTTTCGATTTTGACTATTTAATTAGTCTGTTCACTTCTAAATATTTTGTTAACTGTCATTTAGTTGTGAAAGTTGTAAATTTTATCAATATTAATAGTGTTGCTGAAAAAATACAGGATTTCGTTGGATTAGATTATGATGTTTATCGAGAGAATTCGCTTAGCGAAACTGATATATTAGCTATTCGATCTTATCAAACTGCAATGAGTCTCATTATCTTAGTGTCATTTGTTGTTGAATTCTTATTTATTACCAACGTACTTTCAATGAATATTAGAGAACGATCAAAAGAGTTTGGTGTGTTAAGAGCTATAGGCTCCTCCAATCTTCAAATTTTTGTATTTCTTGGTTTGGAAGTGTTAATTTATGGTGGGGTTGCTGGTCTTATTGGTATTCTTATAGGAATAGTTTTTTCATTCTTTCCAATGTTTTTTTTGAATTTTTACTTTACTACTGTACGTTTAGATACTATTATAATCAAACCTACTTCACTTTTTATCGCTTATATAAGTGGAATTCTGATCACATTGTTGGCTGGGTTATATCCTATTTTCAAGGCGATTTCTCTCCCTGTTATCCAGAATATTCACTTGAAAACTAGGATGAAAAAGTCTAAATCAAGATCCTGGTTATTTTTTATGATAATTGGCGCAATAGTAGTTATTATTGGTTTTGTAACGGCCAATTCAATAAGTTCAAGCGAATTCCTATCATTTGAAATAATTTCCTGGCCTTTTTTTGCTATTGGATTAGTTTTTCTGGGAATCTTGCTTCTCGAAACCAGCTTATTGCATTTTGTCCCTAAAATAGGAGAAAAATTAATGATCTGGCATGGACGTGTGCCCAGAATCATTGCTACTAGAAATATTGCAAGAGAATCGCAAAAATCAATCATTACAACCATGGTAACGGCACTAGCTCTTTCATTTATTCTTATACTAGGTATCACATCTGCTGGTATTATTGAATCTGTTCCTGAGTATTATGAAGAACGTTATGGACGTATTGATATTATTGCAGAGACTACAGATGATTCTCAGGTTTCACTATCGTTTGTCGATGAACTTGTAATGAATAATTCTGATATAGAAAGAGCTGAATTTATGCAACAACAAAGAACGAAGATTGAAAACGTATATGGTTATGTTTTAGGAATAAACCCCACCTCCTATGAGTATTTCTTTAATGAAACAATGATAAGCCCACTTGATACAGACATCCCAGCTTTATTAAATGCGACAAGAAAAGGAGCAATAATTAGTGATATACTTCTAAATCTGATTGGTGGAAGAATTGGTAATAATTTAACAATCCAAGTGTCATCAAATTCAAGTATTGAGGTTATATTAACAGGGATTACAGCTGGTAATCCCTTCCTTCAACATGGTTATTATTTATATGTCTCAAATGTTTTATTTCAAAATTATTGGTCGAACAATACTGCAAATTGGTTCATTATGAAGTTATCATCTGATAGTGACCATCCTAATGTTGTCGCAAATCAGCTTGCGGGGAGATATCCTTCTTTAAATGAAATAATTCCAGTTGATTTCTATGCTCAGGTCATTGAAAGTACTTTGATGATGATTACGGTTTTTTTTCAGGTTCTTATCATTTATACCTTTCTTATTGCAGCCTTAACTCAATTCTTAAGCATTTTAATGACAAATTTGAAAATGGAAAGAGAAATAGGAATCCTACGAGCGATAGGGCTGTCACATAGTGAGGTTTTTCAAACGCTTTTAGTAGAATCAACACTCCTTGTGACAACTGGAGTAATTATTGGAATTTTAAATGGCTTAATTGGATCAGAATTATTGGTGTGGTACATAAGCTTTTCAATTCAGATTCAAACAAACATCAGTGTAAATTTTATCCTTTTATGGACAATTTTAACGATAATAATACCAGTAATAAGTACTGAAATTATAACTCGTCGGACTTTGAGAAAAGCTATTGCCTATACAATAAATACTGAGATACCCAGAAGTCAAAAATTTGCACCAATTGGTTGGCATGATTGGGACAAAGTTGAGGGTTTTCGACGCTAACGAAACGTTAGACTGACATCATATAATTAGAAATAGATTTGGTGGGGCATTTTTTCTCCATAACTTCAACCAACCAGTCTAGTTCTATTCGCAAATATATTCCATCAAGATAGGTGAACTACTTCCAAATACTTTTTCGCTCTTACTAAGACCCATCATTTTATGTAAATGAATTTTCCATATCCTCAATTAACCATGTTAAAAGAAGTAGGAACCATCCAACGAGATGAAGAGGAATTAACCCGCTGCAACAATAACTGCAGGTGTGAAGAGATTTAAATAACCATTTTCGATTTCAACAATCATAATCTTTCTCATTGTTATTTCCAATTATTACCTTTGGATTCATGAGTCTTTCATTTAAATTCTTCAGTAACTATATTCTAGACATTGTATCATTGATATTTCCAAAAACCTCTCTCTGATTAAAAACTAGGATGAGAAGCTATGCCAGATTCATTAAAGAAAATATATGATCTTAGTTATATTTCCTTTCGTTTTATCACAAACAACCGTAAAGCTCTACTAGCAACAATAATCGGATTAGTTATAGCTACAACAATCATAGCAACAAGCTCAATGCTGATAGAATCATATAATACTGAATTAATCGAAGAACTACTTTATTCCGAAGAAAGGAATGATTTCAGTGGGGAGATTCAAATTGAGCTCTATCCGACTGTTGACAGTGGAGAGCTTGATTGGATCAATAATCATAAGAATTTTTCCCAATTAGTAACTAATTCTTTCGAGGCAGCTGAGTATCAAGATTATTTCGTCAAACAGCGTTGGTTTGGGGAGTTCAAGTTAGGTTATTATGAGAACTTCCCATCAAACTATCCATTTCAGGCTGCTAATTTAAGAACGATGGAACCCGATGTATTATCAAGTATAGAATCCTACTTGAACCCTGGAGGGCGTTTACCTGAAAACTATACAGAGATTATTGTAGTTATAAAAGAGAATAATTCTCAATTAGAAATTGGACAACACATTAATGTAGGGATCCATCCAACAAGTGCAGTCTGGGCTAGATTTACTGCCGTTAATGTATCTATAGTAGGAATATTGGAGTATAGTAAAGCAGAAAAACTACTTCTAGAACACCTTTTCTTAGATTATTCTTCTGAAAATTATTTCATGTTAACCTCTTTAGAAAAAGCTTTAGATTTGATGACACAAATAATGGGTGATCATCCCTATATATTTGTATCAACTGTACATGGTAAGATCTTCCTTGATCAATCGCGATTCAATATTAATGATCTGTCGAAAGAAAAAGCAAAATTTAATGCATTGTTTACTAAAATGAATGACTTTTTTGTTAATTTAGAGAATAAAACCCTCTCTGTAGATATTTTTGATGTATACAACCTCCTAGATAATTTTGATATCGTAATAGAAAATGTACGAATTCTACAAATCCTTTTATTTTTGATAGATATCCCTGTCATAGCAATCGCGGTCTATTTTGTCGGTTATTCATATAGTTTGATTAAACGTCAAAAGAAAGAAACTATTGGTATCCTTAAAACGCGAGGAGGATCGTGGCAACAAGTATTTATCTTTCTTATAGGAGAATCAATAGTTGCAATTGGTATAACCCTCATCTGTGGATTTACTCTTGGATATTTCGTAACTGGTACTATCATAAGGTCTGTAAACTTTCTTGACTTTTCTGGTAAGACACTACCAGTAAAAATTTCAGCCAATCTCATTCAAACTTTGTTTATCTTTGTCATAATTATAACAATTATCCTTAATGTATCTGCAATGATTCAATATACCCGAATGACTATTCAGGAATCAATCATTCCAGTAGAAAGAATTTCTCCATTTTGGAAGCGCTATTATCTTGATGTAATAGCTACTATTTTGGGTTTAGCTGGCTATTTCATAATTAATGAAATAGGGAATATTATTGTGTCAAGTGGAGAGTTTATTCCCTTATTGCCTGTTATTTTCTTATTAGTGGGTGTTCCCACGCCTTTTTTGCTATTTTTTGGATCAATTCTATTGATTGCGAGACTTTTCCCTCTTTTTATCAAAAATCTAGCTCAATTTCTATGGAAAAAAAGAGGAAAACTTGGAGCTTTTGCATTAAGAAACGTAGTACGTCATAAAGAGGCAGCAAGCCAAGCGGTCATTTTGATCACTTTAGCAATCTCATACACTATTATTTCTGGCTCTTTAACAATTTCTGTTGATGAAACTAAAAAAATGGAGTACTATTACTACACTGGGGCTGATCTTAAAGTTAACATTGTTGGTGAATATAGTGATGTATCTTTGCTTCATACGGTACAGAACATATCAGGTATCTCTCGCGTTACTCAAACATTCTTCGCTAATACCCCTAGTGAAACAGGAACACAATATTACATTTTTTGTTTTGTAGATCCCCGATCTTATGCAGAAATTGCCTTTTTCGATGAAGAACGATTTGGTATTAGTTCACCTCTTACCACTCTTATGGAAAAGATAGCAGATAATCAATCAATCATTCTCTACAAAGAAAATATGGATAAATATCCTAATTTAGAGATAAATGATTCATTTGGGTTTCATTTTTACAATAAAAGCTTATTTTATGCAAGAGATTCAGATTATCGTAATTATTCAATTGTTGGCACGTTTAATCTATGGCCTCAGTATCAGGAATATGAATGGGCTCCTGTTGATTCAATATTTGTAATAGGAAGCCTAGGTATGTTTTATGACTTAAATAAGTATGAATATGTAGCAATTTACGATTCAAGTATTCTTTGTGAGTTGGAACCTACATGCAATCCTGAAGTTGTCTATAATACTGTTAAATATCTATCAATCCAAACTCCTCATACTTATTCTGCGATGCTTGATTATCAAAATTATATTAAAAGTGTCGAACGACGTTTTATATTGGCAATCCTTAATACCGCGCTTTCTGTTTGTATTATAATTTCAGTTTTAGGGACGGTAATGTTCTCTCTTTTCACATATCTTGAACGAGGGAAAGAAATAGGAGTGGAACGAGCTTTAGGTATGACTCGTACTCAAACAGCAATTTTGTTCAGTATTGAAGGATTATCAATACTTTTCTTTGGATTAGTTATCGGTTTTGGAACAGGGTTAGTAAATACGACTATTTTCCTCTTGGTAACTCAAATGGGCAGAACGGTACCTCCAATTGTGGTAGCTTATCCTTTCGACTTCATTTTTAGTTTCTTAGCTCTTGTTATTTTTGTTGCTACAATAGGAACTCTTATAATAGCATATAAAGCAACAAAGAAAGATATAAGTCGAGTTTTAAAGGTGGAATGAATGTTTCTCGAATGTCAAGATGTATTTAAGCTTTATACAGATCCAGTGATTAAAATCCAAGTACCAGCCTTACGAGGCATAGAATTAGCGGCAGATAAAGGTGAAATGAGCGCAATTATTGGACCAAGCGGAGCAGGTAAAAGCACTCTCATCAATTTAATAGGTGGAATAGATAAACCATCCTCAGGAAACATAATTGTCGATGGTCAAGTCATTAACAAAATGAAGAAAAAAGAATTGGTTGAATATCGTCGTCATCAAGTTGGTTTTCTTTACCAGTTCCCTCAAAGAAATCTCATATGGAACATCACTGCTTTTGAGAATGTCATCTTTCCAATGAAAATGACAAGTCGGTGGGGACTTCAGAAACAAAAACAAAGAACACTTGAATTGTTAAAGAGAGTTGGTCTAGAAAAAAGAGTTAATCATAAACCTCACGAGTTATCTGGGGGAGAAGCCCAACGAGTGGGAATCGCTGTTGCATTGGCCAATGATCCAGCAATTATTCTTGCAGATGAACCCACAGGTGAACTAGATAGTGTAACAACTTTTAAAATCATTGATTATTTTCAAGAAATAAACAGAGAACTAGGAACAACATTTGTTGTAGTAACTCATGACCATCGATTTGCTAACATGACTAAACAAGCTGTGAATATTCTTGATGGGCAAATAATTGGTATGCATCGCGCAATTGATCCAGAGAAATCAGTTTCAGAACGAGAAGAAATTTTCTACATAGATGATCATGGAAACATTCGTATTCCAGAAGAGCTGCGAAATAAAGCGGGTTTGAAAAAACACGCGAAGTTAGAACTAATTGATGGCCATATAACAATCATTCCAGCTTGAGGTGATCATTAAAATGAGTAAATCGTCCTCTAGTGAGAATATCATTGAACTGGAAGGTGTGAGTCAGCGTTACAAGCTTGGAGCGCACACAATCGATGCTCTTAGTGATATAAATATTACTGTTCGTCCAAATGAGTTTATAATGGTCATGGGGCCAAGTGGGAGTGGTAAGAGTACCTTATTAAATACCATTGCAGGACTAGAAGCACCATCAGCAGGGAATGTCAAGGTATTAGGAGATGATCTACAGACACTAAGTGATCGTCAGCTGTGTGAAATAAGGCGATATAAACTTGGATTTATTTTTCAATTTTTTAATCTTCATCCAATACTATCCGCCCAGGAAAATGTTGAACTTCCAATGTTAATTGCAAATGTGAAACGATCACAGCGAGAGATAAGAGCCAAAGAATTACTTAATCTAGTAAATTTAGATCATCGATTAAATCACCATCCACATGAACTATCTGGGGGTGAAAAACAGCGTGTGGGAATTGCTCGAGCTTTAGCTAATGATCCCATAATCATATTAGCAGACGAGCCTACTGGCGATATGGATTCAGTCACTGGTCTTGAAATAATAGCACTAATCACCAAACTTAACCAAGAATATGGTAAAACAATTATATGTGTTACTCATGACGAGGAGATGCTTAAACCAGGCATGCGACTTATTCGCATGGATGATGGACGCATTATATCTGATACAAGCCTTTGAAATTTTGTCTTCGGAACAATTAAAAGTTTCCAAGCAGAAAAAAACCACTATTTGGCTGATGAAAGAAAGAATCAGTTATAATGATCCTTAAAAGAGTTCAAAAAGGACAAAAATCAAAGGTAATACTAAATAATTTTTTTAAATTACAATGTAGAATTTTAACTTAACCACAAATGAGTTAATTAAATAAAATATCTAAATAATATTGTAGAGAATGGTTTTTTTTTGAAACAATAGAAGAATTACCTAGGAGAATCTATCTATGAATAGCCAAAATGAACTGCAAGAAAAATTACAAATATCTGAGCAGAATCTGAAGGAAATCAATAATTTTCTGTTACAGGGAAACAATCCACTTATAAATGATCTCTTAGAACTTATAGATAAATATGGCGGAGTAAATGAGATTAATCGAAAAGCAGAGGAAGCAAAGGATCTAGATAACCTATTCAGTCAGCTAGAAAAGAAAAAACCTGAATATGTGAAAGATCTTGAGTGGTTATATGCCCAACGTGATCAACGGGCTTTCATTAGTATCAATGATTATCGTCGGAAAATACTAGGGGCTGATTATGCCAGTTTTAAGTTTGATGAATCTTTTGCTGTGACTTTAGAACTATCAGCATGCCAATATTTTCCTTTCTTAATTGAAGGAGCCCAACGTGCTATTGATAACCAAGATTTGATGCCTGGACGAATCATTCGTGTTAGAAGAATGAAAGAACAAGAAGAAGATGGAGATTTGTTAGCGATGGCTGCAGCTATGCAGATCATCGGTGCAACTTATGTTGAAACTTTAGACACAAAAGGTACTACTCCTGGTCCTGATGGTAACCCTGTCAATGTTCATCTGGGTGGTCCAGAGACTATCACTGGCTATTTTGGTGGTGTTGGCCAACCTAATGATTTTGCTATTAAATGGGTAGATGAATATTTGTATTATTACACAAATTACGGTGTTGAGCAAGTACTCAATATTAACCCTGGTACAGTTCTTTTGGGTTACTTTCTCTACAAGCTGGGGATCAATAATGAATTCAAGATATCAGTATACATGGGTAATGATAATCCATACTCTTGTCTCTGGACACTTCTTACTGCCAAATTATTTGCACGTGAGGATGGTAGTAGCCCATTGATCGGATTTAATCTTGCCAATTCGGTGAATAATCAAACGATCGAATTAAGTGCATATATTCGGAACGAATTTGGTTTTGAAGACGTTGTTCGTTTGGAACATCACGTAATTGAAACTCAAAAAAGTATAGTAAGACAACCTTACGATCGTCGTCAGGAATTAGTTGAGCTGGCACTAAAAGTTAAGAATGTGAGCGCGAAGCACGAGGGTGGTGATGTTGAAGTAGATAGTAAGCGAGATCATCCCACAGATATTTTGGATTATTTTCGTGCTAAAGAAGATATTATAAACGCTAATCACTGGGATGCACTACGGATTAATTATCTAGATAGACATGATGCTATCAATACCACTGCACGTATTCTCACTGAGAATGGTATTTCGTTTATCGCAGCACGTAATCTTCATCATCGCTGAGTGAAAAATATGCTCGATTTTGAGGGTTTACGTACGGGAGCAGGAATTTTTGATGTTTTGTCACGGGCACAAGCACTTGAACGTCAAGGCAAACGGATTTTACACTTTGAGATAGGTCAACCTGATTTTTGTACCCCTGAAGTTGTGAAAAAAGCAACAAAGAAGGCATTAGACGAGAATTTCACTGGATATGTCCCAGCTCATGGGATTCTTGAGCTGAAAGAGGCTATTCAGGATGAAATAGGAGTAACAAGAGGATTCCGCCCGTCTCTAGACCAAATACTCATCGTTCCAGGGGGAAATGCTGCTATTTACTACATGCTTCGTGCAGTGATTAAAGATCCTCACAATGAAGAAATTATTCATCCTAATCCAGGTTTTCCTACCTATAGAGCTGTTGTCCATTATCTAAATACAGGAAATATCTCACTTCCTCTCAAAGAAGAAAATGAGTTTCGGTTAAATCCCTCTGATGTGGAAGATAAAATTTCATCCAAAACAAGAATTATTATTCTAAATAGCCCGCAAAATCCGACAGGTTCTGTTATGAAGAAGGAGGAACTCGTCCGAATAGCTGAACTTGCAGAAGAGAACGATATCTACCTTCTTTCCGACGAAATTTATTCGAAAATGACATATGATGAGAAATTTTACTCCTGTTCTAAACATGATGAATGTAAAGAAAGAACAGTCATTTTAGATGGTTTCTCTAAAGCTTATTCAATGACTGGATGGAGATTGGGGTATGTAATAGGGCCAGAGAAAATCATTGATCGGATGGGACTATTAATCTCAATGACGGTTTCGTGCGTAAATGCTTTTATCCAAAAAGGTGGAGTTGCTGCATTGAAAATGAAAGAACCACAAGAAGAACTGAAGAGAAATATGATGGCATTTCGCAAAAGACGGGATTCAATAGTTGAAGGTTTAAATAGTATTCCAGGATTTTCCTGTTTGAAACCTCAGGGTGCTTTTTATGTTTTTCCCAACATAAAGAGTACTAGTAAGACTTCCAAAGAATTAGCTGATGAATTATTATTAGAAAATGGGGTAGCATGTTTATCAGGGACGATTTTTGGGGATGCAGGAGAGGGATATCTTCGATTTTCTTATGCAACATCTGTTGACATTATAAATGAGGCAATAAAAAACATTAAGGAATCTTTCTGAAAAATAGGTGAACTCTATGATCACAAGAATCGCATTTATTGGATTTGGGGTTGTCGGGCAAGGTCTTGCTGAGATACTCTTAGAACAAAAAAACGATTTGAAAAATCAGATCGGTTTTGAATTTGAAGTTGTTGCTGTATCTGACAAAATGAAAGGTTCAGTTTACAATGAAGTTGGATTAGATCTTCAAAAGCTTCTTGAATTAGTGAAATCTACTGGGAAGATCGATGAGTATCCAGAGGGGATTAAGGGATGGGATAGTCTAAAAACAATAACAGAAACGAACGCTAATCTCATTATTGAGGTTTCTTGGACAGATATTAACACGGGAGAACCTGCAATAACACATATTAAAACTGCAATAGGATGTCACAAGCATGTAGTCATGACAAATAAAGGACCAATTGCCTTGGCTGCACGTGAACTAATTTCGATGGCAAAAACAAATGGGGTCGAAATGCGATTCGAGGGGACAGTTTTAAGCGGAACACCAGCCATAAATCTAGGCGTTAACAATTTAGCAAGCTCAAAAATAACTAAGGTAGCAGGAATTGTCAACGGAACAACTAACTATATTTTAACAGAGATGGAAAAGGGATTAAAATACGAGGAAGCCTTAAAACAGGCTCAAAAACTCGGTTATGCGGAAGCTGACCCAACAGCCGATGTGGAAGGTTTTGATGCACTTGGAAAGATCGTAATCCTGACCAATGTTGTTATGGGAGGTAATATTACTAAGGATCAGGTTCCATGCCAAGGAATAACTAAAATCACTTCTCAAGACATAGATGAAGCTAAAAAAGAAAGCAAACGCTGGAAACTTATCGCAGGGGCAGAATTGAAGGATGATGGATCAGTTGAAGCATATGTTATGCCAAAAAAAATCCCCTTAGATCATCCTCTTGCTGCAGTCAGCGGTCCAATCAATGCTCTCACCTATACAACGAAATACTTGGGTGATGTAACAGTCATCGGGCCAGGTGCTGGTCGAGCAGCTACTGGTTATGCTTTGTTGACTGATATTCTAGATATTCATCGAAAAATTTCCAGATAGCCTATCTGTCTATGTTGGGATGATAAATGGGATACATGGGTAATTATCTAGACATTAACCTCTCCACAGGAAAAATAACAGAGCTTAAACTTGATATGCGCCTTGCAGAGCAGTTCATAGGTGGTAAGGGTCTTGGAGTAAAATTACTATATGATACATTGAACAAGGGAGTCGATCCTTTAAGCTCTAACAATATTTTGCTGTTCATGACTGGTCCTTTATCTGGTACATCTGTTCAAACGTCTGGAAGATGGTGTATTGTTACAAAATCCCCTCACACAGGGATATATCTTGATAGCCAAATCGGGGGTAAATTTGGTCATCGTTTAAAGAGAGCTGGATTTGATTTTATTAAGTTCCGAGGAAGAGCTGATTCTCCCAGTTATTTAATAGTCTCCTCTGAACAAGTTGAAATTCATCCTGCAGACGATCTCTGGGGTAAAGGAACATATGAAGTTGAAGAAATCTTAAAAAAGAGACATAATGGATCAGAAGTCTGTTCTATTGGCCCTGCGGGGGAGAATCTGGTAACATTTGCTAATATTATGACTGATCGAACCCATATGGCTGGTAGAGGAGGCGCAGGGGCGGTAATGGGATCCAAAAATCTCAAAGCAGTTGTTGCATGGGGATCACAAAAGATTGAGGTTGTGGATCCAGATAGATTCAAGGTATTAACAAGAGCATTTAGAAAGAAAGTACGTGAGAATCCTGGAGTTAAACGTCGTCATGAGGTCGGGACAGTCATGTGGGTCAAGATGGCTAATGATGCAGGTTTTCTGCCGACAAAGAACTTTCAATCGGGTGTGTTTGAGAATGCTGAAGCAATTTCTGGAGAGAGAATGCGTGATGAGTTTGTAATTGGTCATACTGCTTGTTATGGATGTTTAATTGCCTGCGGGAAAACAACCCGATTTAATGAAGGCAAGTATGCTGGTTTAGAAGTTGATGGTCCCGAGTATGAAACAATTGCACTCCTAGGGGCGAGCTGCGGTATTGATGATCTGGGGGCGATCGCAAAATCATCTCAGATTTGTGATGATCTTGGAATTGACACAATTACAGCAGGGGGAACAATTGCATTTGCGATGGAATGTAGTGAGAAAGGAATTTTAGACCAAAAAGATGTTCAGAACTTAGAATTCGGTAACGTAGATGCCCAGCATGAGATGTTACGTTTAATTGCAGAACGAAACGGAATTGGAGAATTGTTTGCTAAGGGTTCATTCTCTGCTGCAAAAGAAATAGGTCAAAATAGTGTTGATTTTGCGATTCAAGTCAAGAATTTAGAACTAGCTGGTGTTGAACCTCGTGGTTCTTTTGGTATGGCATTAGCCTATTCAACTTCTGATCGTGGAGGTTGTCATCAGCGGTGCTGGACACCAGGAGCAGAACTTTCAGGTTCATTAACCCGATTCAGTATGGAAGGAGTACCTAAATTCGTTAAAGAATCGCAAGATGAAAGGGCTGTGTGTTTCTCCTTAGTTTTGTGTGATTTCTTGCCATTTGATGTCACTGAAATGGTTGAGATGTTTAATACTGCTACAGGTTTTTCATACACTCCAGAGAGTTACTTGACGACTGGTGAACGAATATGGAACTTAACTCGATTGTTCAATACACGTGAAGGAATTACTGCATTTAATGATGTCTTACCAGCACGTTTTTATCAGGAAGAAGCTCCTGAGGGGGATCCAAAAGGTCAAAAAATTAATTTAGAGGATTTTGAGAGAGTAAAAGCAGAATACTACCAGTTGAGAGGTTGGGATCGTGAGGGGATTCCAACAAAAGACAAACTAGAAGCTCTAGGCCTTTAGATTTCTTTCAAAAGCAGTATAGAACTTCTTCTACAATAGTAATTTATTCTCCATTGAAATAAAAAATCAAACGAGAATATTGGTGTGATAATGATGGCTAATGTAGACTTTAGTTCTTTCGATGAAATTATTGATCGTTCAAATACTGGATCTATTAAATGGGATCCCTTCTATTTGAAGAAGCTGTTTGGCAAAGAGGATTTATTACCCCTATGGGTTGCAGATATGGATTTCCGAGCTCCTCAACCTGTAATTGACGCTCTTATAGAACGAGTAAAACACGGTATCTTTGGGTATACCGGCCCTGATCCCTCAAAATATAATAGCTCTATCATAAATTGGTTTAGACGTCGTCATAACTGGGCTTTAGATGAGGATTGGCTTGTTTTTTCTCCTGGCATTGTTCAAGCATGCGCTTACATAGTACAGAGGTTTTCTCAACCAGGGGATAAAGTGATTATTCAAGACCCTGTTTATTACCCTTTTGCTTCCATTATTAAAAACAATGGACGAGGAATTGTGGCCAACCAATTAGATTTAGTTGACTCCCATTATCAAATGAACTATGACGATTTTGAAGAAAAAGCTAAGGATCCTCGCACAAAGATCTTGATTCTTTGCAGCCCTCACAATCCTGTTGGCCGAGTTTGGGTAAAAGAAGAATTAACTAGATTAGGAGATATTTGTCTAGAAAATGACATTTTGGTAATTTCAGATGAAATTCACTGTGATTTAGTGTATCCGAAGTATAAACACACAGTCTTTGCCTCAATATCTGAAGAATTTGCTCAACATTCAATCACATGCACTGCAGGTAGTAAAACGTTCAATTTGGCTGGTTTTCAACACTCTAATGTTATAATTTCAAATGAAAGACTTCGAGAAGCTTTTAAAGTTCAAATGGAAAACAATGCTTTGACCACGCCAAATTCCTTTGGAGCTTTAGCGTTACAAGTAGCATATGACAAGGGAGAGGAATGGTTAGACTCTCTTATCCGAGTACTTGAACGTAATCTAAATTTTCTACGATCTTTCATTAAAGATAGACTTCCTAAAGTCTCTGTTATCGAACCAGAAGGAACATACCTTGTTTGGTTAGATTTCCGAGAATTCAGGTTTGAGTCTAAAGAATTGGAGAAAATGATGGTAGAGGAGGCAAAGTTGGCATTAGACTCTGGATATAAATTCGGAGCAGGTGGGGAAGGATTTGAACGAATAAACATTGCATGTCCCCTCTCAATATTAAAGGAATCGCTTGAACGAATTGAAAGAGTATTCGCTTAATGATATTCTCAGAGCTCCGATTTCAATTTTCTCTTTTTTATTCGCGTTATAATCATTATTCCCAAGCCTAATAGAAGACTAACTATTGAAGGTATCGTTACTGAGTTTGATGTTGCTTCTGATGGAGAGATCCCAACATAAACAATGACTGTATCTTCAGCTGTATGCCCTCCCTCGTCTGCAACTACCAATGTGAAAATATATTTACCTTGTTCGAGTGAATTAAGATCAAATGTTAAATTGGTTGGACGCCAGAATTTATCAAACACGACTTCCCCGTCGTTAATTGCGTTACCATCTCGATATAATTTATAAGAGCCTTTCATTGTTATTTTTGATCTAAAGTTATACCATGTTTGCCAAGTTATTCTTATAGGATCTCCTATTGCGGTCATTTTATCCTCGGGAGTACTAAGAATAGGGCTTTGTCGGTATCGTTCAGCTCTGTAAATACCATATTTTCCTCCTTTATAGTACATTTCCCAAACAATTTCACCTGCTTCATTAACCTCGACAAACCTTGGACCAATGTCTGTTCCAGGATGAGTTTGTGTTCCAAAGGCACCAAAACGATTTCCATTTGGTAGTCTATCGACATCCCCCCAATAAGCTGAATAGTATTCATCTACTCCAGTCCAAACCCACGAAATATTGGCTGTCATGGTAGTTTCATTGATAGTGATCTCTAAAAGACGCGAGCGATGGTTATTTGCGTTCGTCTTGTTTAAATAATCATTATCAAAGAGAATAAAGGTGCTATTATCAACCTTTTTGAGGGCATGCGAATGATAAAAAAGATTCTGTCGCTGAATGCCATAATGGTCGAAAAGAGTAAAATCCCCGTGTTCACCTAAGCCCCACAAAACTTCTCCAGTCTTATGATCTATTTTAAAGAATGTATTCAGATTTCGGATGTTAAGATAAATCATATCATCTTCTATATCCCAAAAGACACTATTGGAATGCGTGACATCCATATTTCCTGTTGTGGTTAATTCTCCAGACCACCAATCATATGGAACAAAAGAACTACTGTTTAATTCCCAGATTACATCACCATCCATATTTATTTCACGAATGGCATCATAATCAAAAGCGTAAGTATCAATTAGAATTTGTCCAGGAATAGTAACATAAGGATTAATAATAGTATATGTTTCTAAGGTCATGAAAGTTTTGGTCATTGGATTATAGGAGATATCATGATGGCTAGAGAAGTCAAACAACTGATTTCTACCTGTTTCAATATTCCAAAAATATGTTGAATTTTCGAAAACTAATAGGAATGTGGTGGAATTGATAGGAACCCCATAACCATCAGTTTTATCTATCTGAAATTCGTCTATTATTCTTCCGTCCATATCAGTTATTTTAAAATTGGGGGGTGGATTATCAAGATCCCGAAATTGAAAGAGATTAAAACCTTCAAAAACTTCTCCCAAATGGTTAACAAAGGGCTCTTGTTCAGGTTGTTTTACTTCTGCTATCTTTTTAGAAATAGCAGTATTATTACTATTATTTGAGAAACCTTTTGTGTTTTGAAGTTGTAAGATACAATTGTCCATATTATGAATTGAATTAACCAATAAAGACCCTGATTGACAAGAGGATAAAATTAGAAGAGTGATTACAACAATTTGTGAATATGACCAATGAGAATCTTGATTCAAAGAGAAAATAATCTCCATATAAATGACTCCGTAATTGCTAATACAATAAAAAGTCAATTTTTCATCTTCCAAATTGTACCTTCTGGTTTATCTTCCAGTTGAATCCCCTTCTTTAACAGCTCCGATCTTATATGATCAGAGAGTTCATATTGTTTGGCTTCTCTTAATTTATCTCTCAATTGTACAATCAGATCCACTATAGCGGAAAGAGAAACCATTCCTTGTTGTCCCTGATCTTTCAGAGTGATTCCGAGTATTCCTACTAAAGTGATGATTGTATTTTTTGCTTTTTCCAAGAGGGATTTTTCATTGTCTAAAGAAGTATTAACCTTTCTAATAAACTGCATTATTACTTGAATAGCGCCAACAGTGTTCAAATCATCGTCCATTGCCGTAACAAAGTCTTTTTCGACTTGAGTTATTGATGAACTCAAGTCCGACTTAGTTTCCCCTGGCGCTTGATTAATGGCGGCAACTGTTGTTCTAATTCGATCAAGAAGAACTTGAGTTTGGACAAGTGCATCACGGTTGAAATCTACACTTTTACGATAGTGAGAATTAACCAGAAATAGTCGTATTAGCATAGGATCGTATTCCTGAAGGAGTTCACGCACAAGAATAAAATTTCCCTTCGATTTTCCCATTCGTTCCCCATCTACTGTTAAGAATGCTGCATGTAACCAATAGTTCACAAATGTTTTGCCCGTCCGTGCTTCAGATTGAGCGATTTCATTCGGATGATGAAGATAAAGATGGTCTATTCCACCTCCATGAATATCCAAGGTAGCACCAAGATACTTTTGAGACATTACACTACATTCAAGATGCCAACCAGGATAACCAAGACCCCATGGGGATGGCCATTTCATTAGATGTTCTGGAGGAGCTCGAATCCACAGTGCAAAATCCCTGGGATCTCGCTTTTCGGGGTTAACAGCAATACGAGCGCCTGCTGACTCCTCAGAATAATTAGAAGGGCTGAGTTCTCCGTAGGACGGAAATTTCATAACATCGAAATAGATTGAGCCATTAACTTCGTAAGCAAACCCTTTTTCTAGTAAATCCTTTACGAATTCGATCATATCTGGGATTTCAGCAGTCGCACGGGGATAAATATCTGCTCGTTGGATATTAAGAGCATCCATATCTTCATAGAATCTCCGAATTTGTGCTTCTACTAACACCATTGGTTGGATTTCTTTGGCTTTTGCTGTACGTATGATTTTATCTTCACCACTATCAGCATCATCAGTTAAATGGCCAACGTCAGTAAAGTTCTGCACCCAAAAAACATCATAACCTCGCCAACGAAGATACCTAACTAAAACATCCCAGTAGGAATATGTTCTAGCGTTTCCAATATGAGCATCTTCGTATAAAGTCTGGCCACACGAATAAAAACGAACTTTTTTCTCCTCAATAGTGATAAATTCTTCCTTCTTTCGTGATAAAGAGTTATATAGCCTCATAAGGATTATTTCCATCTTAAAAAAGAATATGTATTTCTTAATTCTGAATATTTCTTAAAATATTTTGATAATTAAAAATCAAGAAAGATCTAATAAGAGTTTCAACTAAAGTGTCGAAAAGCATTTATCCCTAAAAAGTTTATAATAATTGCAGATTTACAGAGAAAAGAGATTTTTTCGCTTTACTACAAATTTGGGCTTTCTAATGGGTTCATATTATGGTTGTTTCGATTGGGCTTCATCATTTTATGATTATTCTCGGGCTATTCCCGATGATTTAATGAAAAAAACTGTTGAAACTATACAAAAGAATGTCAAAATTCACTCTAATTCAAAAATTTTAGAAATTGGTGTTGGAACGGGGAGGATAGCGATTCCTCTTTCAAGAAAACTTAAGAAAAATACAATTGGGATGGATACCTCCGAAAAAATGTTACAGAATTGTCGTAAGAAAACTATTTCTGCGGACTGTATTCAGTTGATTGTTGCTGATGGCCTTTCATTACCTTTTTCTCAAAATCAATTCGATATCATTCTCACGTGTCATTTGCTTCACCTGTTGCCAGATGTTTTCCAATTTATTGAGAAGATGACCCCAATATTAGTTCAACGGGGATATTTTATCAATCTGGAAGCATATGTTGATTATCATCAAACAATTCCCTTTGAAATTTATTATGGGAAACTAGCTGAGGCTGGTTTCCGTCATATCCACCGAGGGGATCTAGCTCGACGTAATCTCATCATCTACTTGACAAAAAGAGGGTGGAACCACATTAACTATAAATTTGAGGGCGAAAGAGAAATCTCATTAAATGATCTTGTACGTTTTATTCGTAATCGTGTTTTTTCCCATCAACGAGCTATCTCAGATGATTTTCATCAAAAATCATTAGAACATCTCTATAACGAGATAGAAAGAAACGATATTGATTTGTCAAAAAAAGTACTAGCACCTGCTATTTCCCGCTGTAATATATTTCAACAGAGGAGTTAGAAGAAGTAACATCAAGGAAGATCTCTACTATGGATGATCAAAGTATGAAAGAACATTCTGAACTAGAGGAAACAAAAGAATCGATTCCAACTGAACCAATATTAGTAACAGAGTTTGATCCTAAACGTAGAGAGCTAGCTATTGCTTATACACGCACCGCTCGTCTGTACAGCATTCGATTGATGATCATTTCTATAATCATTTCTATTGGTGTTTTACTTTCTAGAGTGACAGTGATCTTTCGAGATTTGTTGAATGAATACGGCATGGAGGATCCTTTCATCATTACAGGTATTTTTTTCATCATTGGGTTTCTTATTGTAAATATTACAGAACTACCTGTATCCTTTTATCTACATTCAAAGTTATCAAGAAAATACGGTCTCTCTAAGCTTGCAAATAAACGATGGTTTTTACGTTACTTCAAAGGAATTATTATTGGTTTCATGATTAGCTTTCCTTTGTTTGAAGGTTTCTATTGGCTATTGATAACTTTTCCAGATATTTGGTGGTTCTGGGCATCGATAATACTTATTTTATTCACTATAATCTTTTCTAATCTCGTTCCTATCATTATTCTCCCCCTATTCTTCAAGTTTGATCCTTTGGAAGAAACTCATCCTGAATTATCAGCAGAGCTAGTTCAAATGACACAACAAATAGGTATTAAGATTACAAGAGCTTTTATTTGGCGTATAGGCGAGATTGCAACTACATCTAATGCAGCTCTCTTAGGCCTAGGTAATACACGACGAATCATCATTGCTGATACAATACTCGATAAATATACGACAAATGAAATTAAGTGGATCCTAGCACATGAAATCGGTCATTACAAACATCATGATTTCTGGAAAAAGATGGCTATTATTAGCTTCACGACAGTTCTGATATTCTTGCTAACACATCTTATGTTTACGCCGCTTGCAATTGTCTTTGGTTACTCATCAGTGATTGGGGATGTTAGCGGTATCCCAGTAATTGGAGTATGCTTTTGGATTCTGTCTTTTATTATAGATATACCAAGTCTCTGGTATTCGAGGAAACAAGAAGTGGTAACAGATAATTTTGCTTCTTCCATTATCATGAATCCAATTGTAGCAAAAAGCTTGTTTATCAAGATGGCTGACCAGAACCTATCGGATATCGACCCTCCGTGGTGGGAAAAGTTGTTTTTTATGTCTCACCCGTCGATTAGTGAACGAATCAGAGATGTAGAAAAAAATATTGAGCATCCAGATAAGTAATTGTATTAATCAAAGAATTAAATACGAAATTCTTAAAGAAAAATTTCTATCTAAATCTCAACTAAGGAGAATACATTGAAGCCAGAATCTACCTTAACTTGCCCAAAATGTGGTTTTGCTGAAATATTTGAATGTCTGTTGGTCATTGCGTGGTTCTTCATAAATGCAGAAACTGCCAGGTTATACTTCAACCTGAAAAAGAGGACTGTTGTGTATTCTGTTCATATGGCGATACTCCTTGCCCTTCCAAACAAATAACCTAAAAATTCCGTCGTAGCTTTTCTAGGGTCAATTTATGTACAAATTTCTAAGCTGAATCAAATTTGGTTGCAACCAGATCCTAGGCTTCATTCTCCTTATTATTAACTCAAGAGATTCATTAAATGAACAATATCTGCCTCCTCAATATTCAAAAATACGGTTCTAATGAGAAAAAATGCTAGAATGAATGTCAAAGGTGCAATGATTCCAGCAAGTAACACAATAGAAGGCCAAAGGCCAATACCAATAAGAATAATGATCCAATAAAAACTAAGGTCTCCTAAAGCACCCATTAATAGAATTAATGCTGTACCAGCTAGAGTTTTTATAAAACCTCTATCCTCAGGAGTGAGTTTATCTTCTTGTAAAAGATGATAAGACCTAAGTACAATTCTTATAACGAGAATAGTTATTAGGATTAAGGGAGTAAGGTAAGCTATTAAGAGGAGTATCGAAAACCATGGATCTGTTTCACTCATTCCTAATATAGCAAAAGAAATTCCAGTGGTTATACCAAATAGAAATGGAATATATTTTTCCCAGAGTGTTCGTCTATTTGTAAATGCAGTCACATAAAATAGACTCATTTCAAGGGATAATATCGAGTATGCAATACCAACAACTCTTTTAATTAAAAATAAAGTAATATCCGAATCCTCAGCAAAACCAACCATCATCATAACAATGAGAAAATATAAGACCAATCCAAAGCTTAACATTCCAATATGGAACAACGATTCCTCACGAAATTTTCTCCAGATTTTGAAGAATTTAATAGCAGCATAAAGAAATAAGCCTGCCAATGAAAGCATGCTAATCATAGCACTCAAACAGAGTAATACCTCAATCATTTGCGATCACCTATTATTTTTTTAGAAATATTCTCTGCATATTCACGTACCCATTCGTGTAGCTTATCTTGCAGCACATAAGCACAGAGTACGGAGGGACGTAATTTTGTGACTTCTGATAGCCTTTCAATTTCATGTAAAACCTTTAGCGGTAGTCGCACAGTTATTGTTGATGTCCGCATATAGAGCATCCTCTGGAATGACATATAAGGGGTTGTGCACACTGTACACGAGAATATTTAATAATCATTATTGTAAAGGAGTACAATCCTACCTGAAGTGGATTTCATCCTACAAAAATCAAATAAATGTAGAAAGATCATTAAAAAATTATAAATTGGT
Organism: Candidatus Hodarchaeota archaeon; assembly: GCA_029856365.1. GTDB lineage: Archaea > Asgardarchaeota > Heimdallarchaeia > Hodarchaeales > Hodarchaeaceae > Hodarchaeum. Next base: position 8,443 of record JAHQWW010000034.1, on the reverse strand, counting down.
GAGTAATATGTCAACTGAACGAATTGAATATGAAATCAGTCCAATTGGACCTCGATTCATAAGCTCTTATTATCGATCTTGTTATTGTAGCGATTTTAACTGTGTTTTGTCAGTGGGGTGTCGAATTAGAATGGAATATGCTTTGGAAACCGTTAATATTCCCAAACATTGAATTTTCTGAAATTTATTGGTTAATGTTGTTATTAATGTTGATATTTAGCATTCTCGTCTATTTCATCTTGGTTCCTAGTTTTACGAATGGTCAAACAGTTGGAAAAATAATAATGGGTCTCTATGTAGTCTATGACGATAATTCAAATACTAAAAGAAAATTTGTTACACATATTAAGCGACTATTCTTCATGCGTGGAGGTACAAAAGTCGTTAAAATCGTAGATAAACGACCAGAGGGTCTCTAAAATCAGATTTGATCGCAGTTTAACCGAATATGGGGGGATTTTTATTTTTTTTATATTTTTAATAAACCAAGTTATATTACCAATATAACTCTTCAGCAGGCGTAAATTTTTGGGTATAATCCTCTACTATTCGACCATCAGACAATCGAATCACTCTATCCCCTAATGGGCAAATGGCTTCATTATGGGTCACAATAACCACTGTACGATTTAATTTCTTCCCTGTCATGGCTTCCATTATTTCTAAAACTTGTCTTCCAATCTTAAAATCCAAATTCCCTGTTGGTTCATCGGCCAATAGGATTTCAGGTTCTTTTGCAAGCGCTCTTGCAATGGCGACTCGTTGTTGTTCTCCCCCACTTAATTGGGCTGGAAAATGATGTATCCGATCGTGAAGACCTACTTTATCAAGGTATTCTTTAGCTGTATTACGAATCACTTTGGAATCGAAAGTGACCCCACCATTAGATTCTTTTTTTACACCTACTAATTCTAGAGCATATTCAACATTTTCCAAAGCTGATAATCGAGAAATAAGGTTAAAAAATTGGAACACTACCCCAACTTTCTTTCTCCTGTAGATAGTTAACCATTTAGCGGACAGAGTCGAAACGGAAATTTCACCAACAGTCACTTTGCCAGATGTGGGAATATCCAAACCACCAATCATGTTTAAAAGTGTTGTTTTCCCAGCTCCAGAGGGCCCAAAGATGACGACAAGTTCTCCTAATTCTATGTTGAGGTTAATTCCATCTAAAGCTTGAGTCATGGTTTCACCTAAGATATAGTTTTTTCCAACATTCTCAAGTGTGATGTACGCCATTTACTTATTCCTCCTAAATCACACGTTCTTTAGTTGCTTCTGCAAGATTCAGATTCAAAGCCCTTCTTAAAGGGAAGAATTGAGCCACTAAAACACCAATCAAAGTCAATCCAAATGAGAGTAGAATTGTTTCATTACTTATGAATAATTTTATTCTAAAAAATTCCAAATCCAAAATGACTTTCATGAAAAACCATAACATGATCCATCCTAGGATTAAACCTAAGACCGTCCCAATTATAGTTATTATCAAATTTTCTACTGTAACATTTCTGATAAGTCGCCTATTGGGCGTACCAATAGTTAATAGGGTAGCTATCTCCCTTTGTTGTTCTTGTAAGTTGATATAAATGGTATTATATACGATTGAACACGATAGAATTACAGCAAATATTGCGACAATGTAGATAATAAAATAAATTAGATCAAGAAGGTCAGCAAAATCGCTACTCTGTTCTTCCTTAGTAAAAATATTTCTTATATTATAACTATATTTTGCATAAATCTCTTTACGTATTGAATCTAATTGAGTTGGTGTGGGATTTTCTACTTTGATCAATACAATATTAGCTGGTTGACCAAAATCATCAAAATTGCTTGCCTGTATTAACTTATTCAATCCTATATAAGCAACTAAACCATTGAATTCGTCTACAATTCCAGTTATGGGAAATGAAACATTCACCATCTCAAAATGTGCTCTTAATGGAGCTGAACTTACTAATTTTGTAAGACGGGGAATCTCAAGTAATATATAGTCCTTTTCCCATACTTTTAGTTTTTCAGCAATGGGACGACTCAATACAACACCATTTGGATCAAATGTACCAGCATCAAAATTAAACTTATGAGCAATATAGCCATTAAAATCATTCATTCCAATTAATTGAATTTGTTTACTTATCTTCGATTGATTTGATGTGACAGTCGCTCCTGAAAGAAGATGGTATGTTACATTTGACACACCATCAATTTTGTTGATAGCTTTGGCGATTTCGGAAGCATTCGAAGGTATCTCGGAATAATCAATTCGTAAATCCCAATCCTCGGCTACTTCATATTGAAATTCCAACGCATAAGACATCGATTCCATCATCCCAAATACCATTGAGATTAACGAAACCGATACAATGACTGCAAAAACAGAAGAAAAGGTTCTGCGTTTACTACGAAAGAAATTCCTAACTGGAATTTTGTAACCAGTGACTTTCAAGTGTATTCGGAATTTATTTAAAATTCTTTCAGCAAGAGGTACTCGTCCAGTCGTAATATGCAATGATGGATCAAACCTCAAGCTTTCTGCAGGAAGAGGTTGGATTGCTCCACGAACAGGTAAATATCCTCCAATAAAACCTGTAGAGATCCCTAAAAAGAATCCTACTATGAGTATTGGCCACTCTAGAGTAACCTTGGGATCAAAAGGAATTGTAAGCATTTGTGTGTACAATGGGCCAAACCAATCTAGGAATAATAGTCCTAATATGGATCCTATAATCGTTCCTACAAGTGCGACAATCATCGCTATTCCCAGATATTGAAGGATTATAGTTCTGCGGCTATAACCAAGAGCTTGTGCGACGCCAATATCTTTTCGTTCAGCAACAACCATTCTCCCTAAAAGTACGTATAATCCACCCATTGCCATTACAAGAATTATGATAGGTAAAACATATCCGAATTCACGAGCTTCTTCAATATCCAATTTGAGTAAATAATATGCAGGCTGTTTATCTCTATCAATGGGATCACTTAATTTCAAGTTGTGAGTTTCCTCAAGAAAGGTCTTTAAGTCCTCTGCTATTGTTTCTCGCTGGCGAGTATAGAGATCAGTTTTTAGAAGGACAGAAATTTCATTTACTCGACCTGGGACGTTTAACAATACTTGAGCTCTTTTTAGGGGGAGGTAAACCACACCAAAACGGCGAGGACTAGGCATAATATCAGCATATGAACCCATATTGATCAAATACTCTGGAGTACCAAGTGTTCCGAGAATTTCAAAAGGGACATCGTTATCTCCCACTGCAATGAATTCATGTGGTTCGAGCTTCCAATATGTAGCAAGATGTGTCTCAACCAAACACACATTTCTGTACTGACTTGTTTCGGAAAATGGGTCTCCAGTAAGCATTTTAAATCCATTTACATTGGGCTGTTCACGATAATTTCCCTTTTTATCAAAAGTACTATATGCGACTATTCGACCATTTTGACGAGTTCCGCGGATTTCAAATATTGTGTCATAAACGATCCTTAATTCATAAGTCAATACACTAGATTCTTCTTCTCCTTGATTCATAAACTCATCCATGTATCTTGTTAAATTATTATAATCAATCCATGCATCTTCCCCAGAGCCTCCAGGATTTGCTGTCTGCATTGTGAAACTTGCCATATTGTAATCTTCAAATGCATTGTTATAAGTTCTCGTCATAACCACAAAAGCTGTCACCATCCCATTAAATGAGGTTATACCTATGGCTATCACCATACTGATGGTAAAAAAACGAGCTTTATGAGCTTTCAATGCACGAAATATGTTTTTAGTAATTTTGGTCATAGGATTTGCCTCTTTCTTAATCCTTCATTACCATGTAATCTCCTTAGCAGGAGTTGGTGTCTGAGAAGTAATAGAATCTATTTTACCAGATCGCAATCTGATTACTCGATTTCCAATCAAAGAAATCTTTTGATTATGTGTGACAAGTATAACTAGGAGGTTTGGTCTGTCTTTAATCATCTCTTGAATAACAGCTAATACTTTCTTACCTTCTTTTACTGAAAGTTCCCCTGTTGGTTCATCACATAGCAGTATTTCGGGTTCTTTAGCAAAAGCACGTGCAGCAGCAACACGTTGTTGCTCTCCTCCAGAAAGTTGAGATGGAAACAAAAATCGTTTATCCCATAATCCAATCTTTCTGATATATTTTTCAGTTCTCGCTCTTACTTCTTCTTGCGTCATTTTTCTTTTTTCCGATAACTCTACTGCATACTCCACATTCTCCAGAGCATTTAGTACAGGTATTAGGTTGAAGAATTGAAAGATAAACCCACAGTTCTCGCGTCGGTATCTTGTGAGTTTCCTTTTACTTAATTTTGTAACTTCGATATTACCTACTTTAATTGTACCCTTACACTTATCAATCCCTCCAATAACGTTCAAGAGAGTGGTTTTACCTGAACCAGATGGGCCTAAGACTACTACAAGTTGTCCACTAGCTAGATCTAAAGATACATCCTTTAAAGCATAAATTTGTTGATTTCCTAGCCTGTATACTCTCTCCACATTTTTTAACTTAACGATCCCATCAATCTGATCCAATTTATATTGCTCTGCGGTAACTTTTCTAGGAACAAGATCTTTTTTTTCAGCTATCTCCATCATTTTCTTTAAAAGAGGTGAAGAGAGTGTTGCTACAACGTCTTGCCCTGGATTCATTATAGTATTAAGAAGAATCTCATTCCGTACGAAAACATCATATATTTTATCTAATGAGGCAATTGATTGCATAACTTCCAATGCTTCATCATTATCAACGAAAGATTTCATTTTAAATGCATTAGAATGAGATCCGAAAATTCTCGCAAGAGTTTGAAACGGTTTTTCTTCAGGTATTGCGGAGAAAAACTGTCGAATGGGTGATTTGTACCCGATTTCACAAAATTTATTCTCAGGGTTCTTTAAATGGGTAGGTAATGGAAATAATGATAAGACACCAAGATTCTCAACTTTATCAATTATTTTTTCAATTGCTAAGTAGTCTTCCTCGACCACAAAGAACATTCTTGAAGTTACTTTTTCAAGACTAACTTGGAGATCATGAGCGAAACTAGCTAAAAGAACAAGAGCGGATCTAATTCCTTCAGCAGTTTTTGGAAGAAGAAATAATGATTGAGAAGGAAAATTAATGACTCTATTAAAACAATCTAGCTGTTGAAATTTGGCATCATGGATTTTTTCCTCCAAATATTCTTCCATTAAGTTCAATACAATTCTCATAACAGGAATAGCTCGTTTTGCACTCACCACGCTAGGTACAAGTACTACTGCTATAAGTGATGGGAATTCAGGTTTTTGAGATGTTAGAAATACCATTTTATGGTTGTCAAATTTAATGAAGTTAATTTGTTCCCCCTTCAAAATTTTATGGGAAAAAAGTGTCAACACATTAGCAAGGGTACCAGAAATATCTGGATATTTTGTTAGCTTTCCTACTCCAGAGCTGAATATTACTTTATCGCGATTGATAATCAAGAGATCAGGAGGGGGATATCTGTAGTTCATTTCGATACGATCCAGGACATCTAGGAGAGTTTTCTTAATTTTCTTTTGCTATAGACAATAAAAGATATTGTAATCAAAGATAATAAAGCTGGTACAATCTCAAATGATGGAATTTCACCACCTCCAGGAGTTATTGATTTTACACTAGTCATTGTGCCTGTATTTATCAGAGTAAAATATGGGACATAACCATCAAATGTAGCTTCCCAACTGTTAGTGACCTCATTATGTACAGTAGTAATATTAGCCCACTGACTCGATTGAATATCCCAATATTTCCATTGATAAACAGGAAATTTACTTGTATTGGAAGGCAAAATGAATGTTAGGGTAATGAAAATAATTTCATCTGGTTTTTCACAATTGAATTTTATCACATATTCCATCTTTTCTGTTTTTATTGGTAATGAATCCTCTGATGAAACTGAAAGGTTAAAATATTGATCAATTGATGAAGTTATAGTAAGAATAAACCAGAGGTTACCCAAGGCATCATTGAAGTTTATCGTTTTAGGAACCTCGGCTGTTATATCCCAATTCCAGTTAAATGCACTTATATAAATAGAAAACATTATTCTTGTTTGGTTAATATTTTGGGCTTCATCTACTGCGTAAATAATTAGTTGATGAGTTCCATTTTCAAGTTCTGGAAGTTCTTCTTCGTAAGATTCATTAAATTCCGCTAAAAAACTATTAATTGGCACATTGTTTAGTTTAAAGGTAAGATTACAATCTTCAGATGGTCTTATTTGAAAAATGACCGATCCTTTAAGAACAGAATTATTTTCTAAGTTCTGGAGGGAGAAGGATGGTGCTGAGTTATCTACAGTAAAAATAAACCTTTTACTGGCCCATGCAACTCCATTATCAATATAGACATTTAATTCATATACTATCTCATTATTTGGAATAACAATCGGTGTATTCTCAGATATAGTATCGTTATCGTTTCCATCCCAATTATAGATTATTGAGCCATTTCCATTGTAAATTAACAATCTTATCTGACTGAATCCTTGAATATGGCTATTATTATTGAGATTTTCTAAAAAAATCCCTGGAATTGAATAATCAGTGAAGTAAGAAAAATAAAAATAATTAAAAAGACCTATATTGTCTTTTACGGTTACAAATAACTCATGAGAACCATTTTCAGATGGAATAGTCGTTTGTAAAATAGTTGAAGTAGTATTTTCAAAGGAATCCCAATGATAATTAATGATTTCAACACCATAAGGTGAAAGAAATTTGATATCTATGATTGAGCTATTAGCAACATGAGAATTGTTCTGAGGAGACATTTGGCCAAGAAATGGCCCATTGTAGTTTGTTGGGAGTTCAGCAATCTCTATTGTAGTTAAATTATACCAAAATATTGAAATATATTTAAAATATAGGCATAAAAAAAAACCATCTTTAGAATACCAATAAGTCATAGGATCAACATATTGAGAAAAAGTCATATTAACTTTCCAAGCTTGAAAGTTTCCGATATTAACCAAATTTATAGGCTCTTCATCAAGTACACTCATGTTCAATTGGCCAATTGTATACTCATATCCTTTGGAAAAGCCAGTTGTATTAATCCAGTAATCAAATGTTTCCTGTCTTTCTCCAAACCAGTTATAATAATTTTTTGCGTAGTAGGTGTGATAGAGACTTCCTCGAGTTACTGGAGTAGTGAATTCGTTGGGAAAAGTCTCAGAAGATCCAAATTTCATTGTTCGTGAATAATTACATTCGACTTTCCAGTGAGACGCATTTATTGAAAGGATAGAAGCATTATAAGCGAAATTGGGTAATCCATCCTGAAATTCTGTGACTGAAAAGTTAGATCTTGGTAAAAGGGTTTTATTGGGATTAATTGTTTGTTGAAGTTTGAGCGAAGAGCTATTCGAAAAATTATTATCATCTATGTTTATTCTTGGTTTTAGGAAGGTAGATGTAGATTTGATATTGATGCAGGGTAAAATCAGTATAAAAAAAACCAATATAGGAAGGAAATAAGTCTGATAATGCTTTCTCATACTTACTGAATCACCAAGATACATACACTGGATTTGAACTCTGATTTAAAACAAAATTCAAGAGAATTAAAAAGTTAGTATACACCGTACACAGGGAACTTAAATCGTAATTGTAAAAAGAATTTATCCACTAAAGAATAATATATATCAATTTATTTGATTATATATTTTGGATCATGAAAAATAAAAAACCTGATGAAAAAAGTATCTTAGAATGAAGTGAAGGCGGACTAATGGCAAGAAGAACCACAAAACTACCTCAGAAAAATTCTGAAGAAACTGAGATGTCTCAGAGTGAAAAGTTAAATGATATAATCTCCTCCTTAGATACAATACAAGGAAAACATCACAAAATGTCTTCCACACAATCTCCCTCAATATCTGTAACAAAAATCATTATGGTACTTGCTTTTTTTTCGATAGTGACTCTAGGTGTCCTTTCATTAGGAACTTATCCTCAGACACAACCTAATCCCAAGGGGGGAACTATTTCTGCAGAGCTGGATTTCAAGTTTCAGTTTTTAGATGGGCAAAAGGCAAGTTTATCTGATTATGCTGGGAAACCAATCTTACTTGACCTTATGGGAACACAATGTGCACCATGTAAAACTCAGATTGGAGAACTAAAAACCATACACTCTAATTTCCCCAATGTCCAAATTCTTTCTATTTCTGTAGCTGATTATGATTCTCTCAGCATATTATCTGAATATAAAAACCTCCACGGTATAACTTGGACTATAGGACTTGATATCAATCATACGGGAAGAGAGGCCTTTTCTGCTACTTCAATACCAACAGTGGCATTTATTAACTCTGCAGGAATCCTCAAGCAACATGAATATGGGGTAGTTTATTACAACACCTTAGCCGATTGGATCAACTCAGG
>JAHQWW010000033.1 GCA_029856365.1 Candidatus Hodarchaeota archaeon | reverse complement strand
TCGACTTACTGCAGTATTGAGTCAATGAAGGGGGGATAACAAAGAGTTCACACTTCGTATTAGTAAAAACGAAACGGACAACCAAACGCATTCCCTCCGAACCTAGTCCTCTACCCCAATATTCAGGCAAATGTTTAATATCACTCATAAGAGATTTTACATTATCAGGTTTCGACCATTTACCAAAAGTATAAGCTTCTGGTAGGAGAAAAAAGAAAGACTCACCAATAGGATTATCTTTACCTAAATGTAAAACCAATTGTGAGGATCAGAACTTCTTATTTATCTTGTAAATAATCAACAGAGCTATATAGATCAATATCACTCATAGATTCAATGTGAAGTCTTTAATATTGATTACAGGCTTTTTAGATCAGAGTTCTTTTTATTTGAATAGATCGTTAATTTAAAAGGCATTTTGTACCGATACTATTTTTTCTAACTTTCAATCGTTGAGAAAGAATGTGTACCATTAAGAGAAAACATGTTTTATTACTTCCCCTGTTTCAATATCTAAATAGAGTTTAGCCCCAACTTTGTACTGTCGAGGGACAGATATTTTTAATCCTGATTCGAAAGTTGCAACATAATCTCCCTCAGGATTAGTGGAAATAGATTCTACTATTGCTTCAAATCTTGGTTTATCTCTAATGTTGTTAGTTTGTAGAAGTTCAATCTGAGAATTGATAATTTTATCAATACGTTCCACTAATAACGATGAAATGGGATGATCAACAATTAACCCATTTTCTATTAAATGGTCAATACTATTCGTACCTACAAGAACACTGGTTAATTCCTCATGGGTTAAAATCCAATTTAAGATTAATTGAGAAATCGTCTTGTTGGTTTCTTGACTTAATTCTGCTAAATTGTGTGTTAGTTGAATTACACTATTCTGCCAATTGTCAGGAGAATAAAACATCTTGTTTAAGTAACTTGGAAATTGATTGAGTTTTTTTGCTAAAAATCCACCGAGTAAGGGTGAATATGTCAAAATTCCTATATTTAATTGCTGACAAGTTCCTAAAACTGAATTATATGCCTTTGTCTGCATTGGATTTAGAGGAACTTGAACAAGACTTGTTGGAATAAGCTCCTCCCATTTTTTGAGTATATCAGTGTGAAAACTAGATGTACCAACAGATTTGATGATATCATTCTCTAGCAAATCTGAGAGGTATGATAATGACTCTTCTAAAGGTGTAAGAGGATCATGAAAATGGATTTCAAAATGATCTAAATAGTCAATCTTCAGATTCTTAAGACTCTGTTGAATACCTTTTTCAAGTGCTACAGGACTTGAATCAACAATAATTTTCCCATCTCGATGTGAAACTCCACCAGAAGTTGCTACCATCACTTCATCCCTAACTCCTGAGAGAAGTTGACCAAGCTTGGCTTCAACCTTCCCTTCTTGATAATTTGAAGATGTGCAAAAAAAATTAATTCCTAGATCAATGGAGGTGTCAATTAATCTCCTTAAGTAATCTGAATTTGCATTTAATTTTAATTGACGGGTACCAAAACCAATTTTTGAAATCTTTTTATTAGTTTTAGGTATTTTTGTATATTTCAAAGGTTTTTTCCTCTTATTCAAATCTTTTGAACGCTTATATTCAATTAATTTGAACATCACAAAAAGTTTAAATACTTTTTGATTTCAGTTAAATCTGAATTACTTAGTAAATATAGGGGTATCCTCTCATGGAGAACCAAGAAAGTTCCGAACAATATTCTCAACTCGAAAAATTTCTTAAAACTATAGAAGACTCTGTAGAGGACTCTATAGAAGGCACAACACGCATGGCTCTTTTTTTCATCATCTTACGCGAAAAGGAAGTAACAGTTGACTATCTAAGAACAGTTCTTAATATTAAGGGGAACACCATTTACTATCATCTCAACAAGCTTGAAGATGTGGGAATTCTTTCAATGAAAAGAGAACCTGTACCTGGCACGAATTTGAGTCGAAAGATTTTCTATATCAATCCACAATTTTTTCAACTGAAGAAAGAACCTGAATGGAAGGTTCTCATTGAAGACAACCCCAGGCTTGCATTTCTTGCTGAAATGTACATTGCAATCGGGGCATTAGTTGAAGCAATTCGAACTTATCGTAATATGTCAGATGATAAATTCAATGAATATTACAAAGAGAAAAAACCAATTTGTGACGTACTTTTTCTTAAAAAAGAGCAATTCTTACGATTTTACTCACTAACCTCGCAAATAATTCAAGAGATTTCAAAAGCCGATGTTTCTAAGATTCTTGAGGAATCTGAAGGATATGTCTATTCGATATTTGCTTATCCACCTGTAAATAGTTAACTGAATAAACAAGTGATAAAGTTAAAAATAGGTTTAGAGACATTCTAGAACTCCTTTTAGATAATAAAGGATTTTATTCATAAGGTAAAGATTAACCCTTTAATATCAAATTATTTATTTTGATAAATATGATGCTATTTAATCTATTAAGATCTATAGAATAAGGCCTACTCAACTAAAACTGCAATAATTTTAAATTTAATCAAGGTGTGACTAAAATTATGGTTCAAAAGACTGGTGGAGAAGTAATAATAGACTGTCTTAAAGAAGAGGGAGTGAAATTTGTATTTGGAATACCTGGAGATCAGCTATATCCAATACTAGATGCGATTTATAAAGAGGATTCCATTGATTTCGTGACTTTTAGACATGAACAATCTTGTGCAAATGCGGCTGACGCATGGGCTCGAGTAACTAGTAGACCAGGGGTTTGTTTAGGCACTGTTGGTCCAGGTGCAGCTGACTTAGTACCTGGTGTATATGCGGCATTCGCTGATAGCATCCCAATGGTAATTATTACAGCTCAAAATCAAACGTGGAATATTTACCCAGGGCATGGGATGACACAAGACCTGGACCAAATTAATCTTTTCAAACCAATTACAAAATGGCAAGCTGTTGTTTCTCCTTGGAAGCGAATCCCAAGCTTAGTGCAATGGGCTTTTCGAGTGGCCATTTCTGGTAGACCTGGACCAGTCTTACTTGATGTCCCTTCCGATGTTTTATTTGAAAAGAATGATATCTCGGAACTCATGCTTCCCGTGTCGAAACCCGAGAATTATCGCTGCTTACTGAATCCAGTTGCCCAACATGATCTGATTGAAAAGGCTGCTGATTTAATAATGAAAGCAGAGTATCCATTAATTCATGTCGGAGGAGGCGCTCTTCGATCTAATGCTAGTGGTGAAATTCAAGCCCTAGCTGAACATTTACAATGTCCAGTTACTAGCACAGTTTTTGCTCGTGGGGTTCTTCCTGATGACCATCCATTACTATTATTACCAGCTGGTTATGGTGCTATTGCAGCTCAATCTGGGGCAGATCTAATTGTGTTAATTGGTGGTCGCTTTGGTGATTTAGATAATTGGGGACGCCCACCTTTTTGGGGAGAACAAGAACCACAGAAAGTAATTCAGATCGATATTGATCCTGAAATGATTGGATTAAACCGTCCAGTGCAATTGGGTATTATCGGAGACGCAAAGTCTACAGTAAAACAACTTATAGAAGTGATAAAATCGCATGAACGACCTCGCAAGCCATCTTCATGGGTAGAAGAATGCCATGGAGCTCAAGATGAATGGTTAAAGGATTTTTTAAAGCAAGGAAAGTCAGATCAAACACCAATTCATCCGCTCAGAGTTATCCAAGAAGTGAGAGATTTCTTCCCTCGAGATGCTATCTCAATTGTAGATGGTGGAAACACTGGTGTTTGGGCTCATTATTTAAATAGGATTTATGAACCCAACACTTTCTTATGGCCAAGTGATTCAGGACACCTTGGAGTAGGAATTGGATATGCAATTGCTGCACAATTAGCTAAACCCGATAAGAAAGTGTACGCAATCATGGGTGATGGCTCCTTTATGTTTAATGTCCAAGAACTAGAGACAGCTCGTCGATTGAAGCTACCAATTGTCATTATTGTCGCGAATGACAGAGCATATGGTATGATCAAAGCTGGTCAAAAGATCGCTTATGAACAACGGTATATAGGCGTCGATTTCTTTGATGTTCGTTATGATAAGTTAGCTGAATCAATGGATTGTTTTGGTATTCGTGTGAGTGAACCTAATGCCATTAAGCCAGCCTTAGAGAAAGCTAGTGATTCTGGGGTTCCAGCTGTTCTTGATATAGTCGTTGATAGAGAAATTAATCTTGAGCCTCCTGATTTTGAAACACTTGCAGGAATATGGTTAGAAGGATGTTTAGATTAGCGCCTTGCATCATTAAACTCTTTTTTTTTATTCATTAAAAGCAAAGATTGCTTTAACTACTTTATATCTTCCTTTGTTCATTGAATATTTGAAAGCCTTCTTATACTCCCTAGGAAAACTGAATTTATGAGTTATCATCCATGAAAGGTCAACCTTCCCTGAAACCATTAGATCTAGTGCGATTTTAAACGCATGTTTCATTGATCCAGATTCATCTTTTTCCATTGAGGAAGCAAATGATCCTAATACTTGTAATTCTCTAGACCAAATTAATGACCAGTCAATATTTATTTTATGCGGATTTCCAATTAAAATCATCTGCCCTCCAGTCTTGATAAATCGTAAAGCATCTTCAATAGTACTCGGTATTCCAACACATTCAAAAACAATGTCAGCTCCTCCTCCAACAATTAACTCCTTTTTCTCTAAAATGGGCTTATATATCCTACCATTAAACTCTTCTGCAATTTTTTGGTAGTATCTCTTTTTAACTTGTATAAAAATATCCGCTCCTGCTTTTTCTATCGCTAATTTTCCTTGATATTCACTTTTATCGATTGCAATTATCTTGATTTTACTTCCTAATGCTCTGAGGGCCGTTATAACCATTAAACCAATAACACCTGTACCCATAACGATTACGGTTGCATTAGGCCTAGGTAAATGTCGTAAAACTGCATGAATTCCTATTGTGAAAGGTTCAACTAAGACAGCATTTTCATCAGTAACAATATCAGGGACTTTGTATACTTGTGTTTTATGTGCAAGATAATAACGACTAAAGGCTCCTCCTGTATCATGGCACCAACCTGTATCAAATGCAGGACTAAGGTCTCCTAAATCGAAGTTATCACATCGAATAGTATCCCCATTCTCACAATTTTGGCAAGTTGGTGTGATTCCTCGAGTTTGACAACTTAGAATGGGATCCAGTACAATACGATCTCCTACATTTATACCAGTCACATTTGGACCTATCTCTGCAACTATTCCAACGTTTTCGTGACCAAGTACTGCAGGAAAGGAACACAACGGTTCTAAAAGCGGACTTTCTCGTAATAGGATAGTATTTACATCCGAACCACAAATTCCTGCATATTTAGTTTCTATCTTCACCCATCCATTTCGAATCTCTAGTTCAGGTATATCATCTAATCTAGTTGGAGGAAAAAAACTCAAATAGGCGGCTTTAGTTATTTTTCCTAGTAGTTTTGTTGTTATATATCTAGGAATATTCGCATGAAATCGAAGTGCTTTCATACACAATCAATCCAATAGACACATAATTAAATTCTTTGCTGGAATAATTATCAGTCCCGATAATTTATGATCAATCTGTAATAATTAAGGATATTAATTCAAATTTGGCATTGGAGTTTTTGAACTTGAATACAAACTTTCATCATGTTGGAATTGTCGTCCATGATTTGAAACTCGCTATTGAAAAGTATTGTAGGGCATTTGGACATGATAGCGGTGATATTCAAATCCATACACAATATTATATCACTGGAAAAGGTGAAGAGGAGGAGTTTGATTATGCTTTCATTCCTCTCGGAAATAATTGCTATATAGAACTTGTTTTCCCCCTCTCAGAAGGCCCAACAAAGAGGTATCTAGAAAAAAAAGGTGAGGGGTTATTTCATATTGCTTTTGAATCTGATGATATTTTAAGCTCAATAGAAACGTTTGAAGAAGCGGGGTTTCCACTTGCAGGAAGAACTCCTACAGAAGAGGTTCTATCAGTATTTTTTCATCCTAAATCCGCTCATGGTGTTCTAATCCAACTAATGAAGAAAAATCTCCTCTTACCTGACGGATCCCCCAACCTCGATGTAATAAATCAAACTCAATAGATCAATGATTCAGAATAGAATTATTAAGCTCTCAAGAATTAGATATAGGAAATAATTCTAATGAAAAGAATTAGGTGGATTGATTGCTGTACACAAATAGAAGAACGTTCTCAAAAGTCTCCACAAATGAAAAGATTTTTCAGATTGATCATTAGTCTTTTCTTTTTATTTCCATATTTGAATCAAATGTTATTGTCAACTAAAAAGGAATTTGTGAATCAATTGTGTCACAAAGCTGATTCTTGGGAGATGAGATGGCTAAAAAACTTTTTTCAGTTTAAAACGAATTCATTGATGAGAGATTATTTATTAAAAGAAGATTGGTGGTGGCACATCCTTGAACAAATCGACATCGAAAATAACCCTGTTAAGCTCTATACTTTGTCCAATTTTCATGAATCGTTGGGTACACCGAAAAAACGAAAGATTTCTGGAGTATTTTTCACTCCCAGAAATCAAATTAAATTAATATGCTATTATTCCTTATTCTTCTTTCTTCGTGATAGAATCAGCTTGGATATAGATGATAAGACACTTTATCAAATTGTATTTCAAAGTAAGTATCCTTTGGATCTTCGAATGAAGGATTGTCACCAAATAGCTCATATTCTAACATCCATCAAGATCTTAGATCCAAGCTGTGGTACAGGAATTTTTCTTGCAGAAATGTCTCAACTTTTAATTTTGCTTATTATGAACAATCCAACATATAAGAATATATCAACAGGAGAAAAATTAAAAATAACACGGGGAATTTTTTCGCGTCTTTATGGATATGACATCGACTCCGATAATATCAATCTTGCTAAAATCATACTTACACAACAATATTTTCAATTTACCACGTATTCAGAAAAAGAAATATCGATTTTTGTTGATAAAGAGCTTCAAATATACAAAAAAAATTTCATTTCAGAGAGAAGCTCCTCTTTTTTAAAATTTGATATTATTATTGGAAATCCTCCTTATATCAGACACCATTGGCTCAGCACTACTTCTATTAAGGGACTAAAAGGTAAATCTCAATTTCATCAAGATCTCAAGTCATTTTTTCCAAAAATATCATTCAAATGGGATAAAAAAGCAGATTTATATATTTATTTTTGGTTAAAAGCGATAACCCATCTAAGCAACAGAGGTGTTATTTCATTTGTACTATCAAGAGCGTGGTTTTCTTCTCGTTATGCAACACCTCTCAAACGAATTTTATCATCTTATTTCAATTTAGATCTAATCATAGAATTACCATTAGAAGTTTGGAAGAGTGCAGAGATTCGTACCCATATTATATTAGGTCATAAAGTCAAAGATCATACTAAGCCAAAAACCATGAACTTTATTGTTTGGAATGCCCCAGTTAAATCTTTATTACAAATTGAAAGTTCAATTCTAGACATAAATGATTTAGAAATCATTGTACTTGATAATCAAGACTGGAAATTGGAGATTAAAGCAGTAGAAAAGGATCTTTTTAGATTTATTCAAGTATCAGATGTGACCCCTCTGTTAATTAATTCTAGAAAATCATTTCCTATAATCAGGTTTGATTATTTAACAATGTCTCCATTTCTCCTAAATTTACTTATTAAAAAGAAGGATCACTTTTGTTTATTGAAAGAAGTGGGGAAATTAGAGATGGGGTCAACGACAGGAGCAAATCGTTTTTTTTATCTCGATAAAGAAACAATTAATAATTATGATATTCCTAAGGAAAACATATATCTTATGACGAAATCCCCGAAAGAATGGCAAACAATTTTCTCCCCTAACAAGGAAAATATGAAACATTTTCTATATATCCCTGAAAAATTATCAGAACGCAGTTCCAGCAAGCTTCGTGACTATGTCTATAGTATTCAAAATATTATATTAAAACGACCTTATTTCAAGAATAAAACAATAGATAATTGGTATCAGGTACCATTAATTCAACCAGATATATTATTCCCGAATATGACTTATAAACGATCTTTTGTAGCATACAATCGTGATAACCTCCACATTGATAAGCAATGGATCGGTTTTTGGGCAAATAATCGAGACTGGGTTTTTTTCCTTCTTGGTTTCTTCAATTCAACTTTAGGGATATTACTTCGGGAGATACAGGGTACACGAACTCTCGGTCTTGGTTCATTAAAACTTTCTCTTCAAGAATGTCAAAATCTACTTGTACTTGATCCACGAAAAATTCCTAAAGGAACAAACAAACGCTTCCAAACTCTTGTCAATATGCTTGGTAGCTTAAAAATAGATTCTCTCAGTAATGTCGATAGTTTAAATTCAGAATATTCAAAAATTCAAGAGAAGCTTAATAAATTAATACTTATAGAATGTCTAGGTTTGACTCCAAATGATATTTTTAGAATCCGAGAAATACTTAAATTTGAGATCAACTGGAGATTAGCAAAAGAAAAGAGATAATATCAATGAAAAAACAAATTGTATTTCATGAGGATTATTGTAAAGTCTATACATCCGATCCTGCAGCTGATGCAGGTCGTATGGAAGCTATTATTAAAGAATTGCAAGATTGTAAATTTATAAATCCCAAACCATCGAAAGATAGAGAGATTTTACTAGTTCATACTGAAACTCATCTTTCACGTGTAAAGTTGTCTCGAGGACAAGTCTATCCTATGGCATTACTTGCTGCTGGAGGAGCGCTTCTCGCAAGTGAATATACATGTAAGTATCGTGAAGCTATGTTTGCTCTTATACGACCCCCAGGGCATCACGCGAGCCCTGAAGGATTTTGGGGATTTTGCTATTTTAATAATATTGCGATTGGAGTTAAAAAACTTCTCTACGACAAGAAAATTAACAAAGCTGCAATAATAGATTTTGATATGCATTTTGGGGATGGTACCAGTAATACTTTCTCTGCTTCACCTGAAGTAGTCTATTATCATGTGAGAGGGGGTACTAGAACCCAATTTATCCAAAATCTGAAGGATTTTTGCGATAATACAGTAAATGTTGATCTAATTGCTGTATCAGCTGGCTTTGATAGGCACAAAGATGATTGGGGTGGATTATTAACAACTGGAGATTATCATACCATCGGTAAAATCATTAAAAAGTTCTCAAAAGATAAATGTGAAGGCAGAAGGTTTGCTGTTTTAGAAGGTGGATATAATCATAATGTTCTTGGTAAAAATGTACGTTCTTTTATTGACGGTTTCTACTAGGTAGTCCTTGGTGTTTTCTGTCCTAATTCTTTTAAATTTTCATTAGGAGGTGAATATAAACTAGGATTGATATATCCAGAAGGAGTCAATACCACTTTTTACATAAAGAATGGTTATTAAATAGGGCCTTTTTTGCTATGAAAAAAGAAACAAGGGTATTCCTAGTTGATTCTGCAGCTATACGATATCAAATCTCCTATAGCACCATGCAATATTTCAAGAAAATATAAATCAATTAAAGTTCTTTACGAATACATTTCACAATTTTATGATTAAAAATGGTCTTCTTATACTGCCTTATTTCCTCATCCTCTCTCAACCGATTAGTAACGTGGCGAACGATTTTCCAATTTGAAGTAATGATCCGAGATATTATTGCTGGATCAGTTTCAGATTCTTGAAAGAGAATTAGATCAAGAAAAGACTCAATTTCAATGGGCTTCAAGTATTTTCCCACATTGACCGCTAAGTTTGAGGAGATTCCTAAAATTTCTGGGAAATAAAGGTCAAAAACTAGATAGTTCGCCAAGTTAAGTAGATACTCATTTCTTTTATCAATAAGCAATTTCCCACAGAGATGAGCTTGATTAAGAAAAATAAGATAACTAGCAAGAGTTTTGAATTCTTCTTCAAATTCATGGGGGTACTTTATTGGAATTAGTTTTGTATAATATTTGTGAAGATAGACGGTTAAATGACTGAAATTAAGAATATATCTCTTTAAAAGATAATTTATAAGGTCAGAATTTAATAGGATTAGCATAGGAAAGTAGTGATAGGAGTTTCCAATCTCTAATATGGAAACATTGGTACCAGGTATAATCTTTTCTGGTTTATAAGCGACCTTAAATCGATTACCAATGGCAGTGTTCACAAGACGAGGCTCCCGAAAATAAGTTGTGAAACGCTTATTAGTTGGATGAGGTTTTGACCATTGGAAATATTGTGGATTTAATGCAAATTTTGCCACACTTCGTCCAGAATGTAAATAACAAATAGGATATTTTGAAGTGAATTCAGAGCTTAAATCTTTTTTTAAAATTCTATGATCTATTCCATAATCACCGCTTACAACACCATTTAAGACCAATCCTTGACTAGTAGCTTTATCCCATAAATTATTATAATAAATCATGAAGCGGTTGTACTTTTTAAAAACACTAATATGAACACTAGGTTCTGCTTTAATTTTAGGACGAGGATTGATGGAAACTTCATAATCAGATTTAATTTTCTTAGATAAGAAGATAGAACACATTTCTAGAGTAACATCAGTAAAAGCGGCTGATTCATCATTAATTCTCCAGATCATTGTTCTTTCTAACATGAATTCACGCAGAGTTTCGAATTCTTCAACTCTCAGAATAGAAAACGGGACAATTAAACCTAATGTTCCATTCTGTCTCAGAAGAGTGATAGATCTTTCAATAAAAGCGCTAGCAGCATTTAAGCTGTACTTTTTGGGATTTTGACCTGAACACGATTTGTAAACTAATTTCAACAAAGATTTTTCCGATTTTGAAAGGATTGACCTTCCATAAGGAGGATTTCCTATTATTAGATCAAATCCACCTTGGAGAATAACTTCAGGAAATGCGACCCCCCAATGAAAGGGAAGAATTGTGTTTAGATCTCTTTTCTTTAGGGGAACAGGACGTGGAAAATTATGTAGACGGTTTTTTAACCAATTCTGATAAAAAATATTTACAAGCGATGAAAGTTCTTTTTCAGCTTTACAAATCTCTCTTCGATGAGAGCTTGAAAACAATGGCTGAGTTTTTTCTTCCTTAACCCGAAGACTTATTATAATCCAGTTTTCACTTACTCCTGTTAATTTTCCTGAATTATTCTCAGTATCTGATTTTAAATACATGTTGATCCGCGAAAGAGCTGCGGAGTAATCTAGAGGATATTGAATTCTCTCTTTACAAAGCCCAAATAGACTGTTTCCAACACAAATATTTCTAAAAAGCCAGGAGGGAAGTGAATCCATAACATTAGGACTCAGATTCAGGATCCAAAATAATAATCTAATTTTAGCTACAGTTATACTGCTTGGAGAAAGGTCTATCCCATAAATGCAACGCTCAATAATTTCGTGAGGGAGAGAATTTAGATTTTGGTTCCTTTTATAACGTTGATAAAGGCTATCAGCACTATAAAGAAGAAATGAGCCCGTTCCGCAGCTTGGATCAAGGATTCTTACATTTCTTTCCTTGTCCTTGAACAGGTGAGAATTTTTTGACTCATGGTAATCGAGACATTTATTAGTAATCTCGCGGATAATACGCCAAGGAGTATAAAACACCCCCTTATGTTTTCTCTTTGAAATTTTGGGAGTTAAACGAAAGAAATTTTCAAAATCATTTAGAATATTTTCATAAAAATAAGAAAGAAATTCAGGAGAAAATTGTTTTTCTTCCTCTGAGATGCTATCGAAATTTTCAGCTATTGTCCATTGCTGTGCGAGAAGCATCTCTACAAGTGCATCCCATTCTTCAGATGATAATGAATCCTTAAATTGGGCCTCTTGAGGTGATAGTTTGAGTATTTCATCAAGGATGGGTGGTATTCTATCAGTGAACAGTTGAGACCGTTGAACATCTAATTGAAATA
This sequence comes from Candidatus Hodarchaeota archaeon, assembly GCA_029856365.1. Taxonomy (GTDB): domain Archaea; phylum Asgardarchaeota; class Heimdallarchaeia; order Hodarchaeales; family Hodarchaeaceae; genus Hodarchaeum. The sequence goes on along the minus strand of JAHQWW010000033.1, from coordinate 17,673 downwards.
GAATTTCATGAATCAACATTCTAATTTTACGAGTACCTGTGAGTGAATTCGGATTTTTAATGCTCCAATTTTCCCATGGTGCTAAAATAATTACCCCTAGGAATTTAATAAAAAGATTTAGGGCCATTTCATGGATTTCGTAAGAAGGTAGTCCATAAGACTGGCCCCTCTTAAGAAACCTATCATAAAAAGGTTTCAAACTAGAATATAATCGGAACATAATAAATAACTCAGGTCAATCATCTTAGTATGGATTTATATCTTTCATTTACTGTTTAGATAATTAGTTCTTCTTCCTAATTGTTAAAAACTTTATACTTAAATCCTATAAAAAAGACCTTTTACTTCAAAAAATTTGGCTGTGTTTCGCTAAATGTTGGTAAAGGATCGTTTTCCAATTGAAGTTATAGAAGTTTGTCAATTATTAACAAACTATGGATTTCAAGCTTTTATTGTAGGTGGATCCATTCGAGACACAATTCTAGAAGGATTAGATCCCCAAGATTGGGATATTGCAACAGATGCTAAACCTCCTGAGGTTATAAAGGTTTTTGAGAAGAAATTTCGTATTATCCCAACAGGAATTAAACATGGAACAGTTACTGTTCTATATAATAATTTATCCATTGAGATAACAACTTTTCGTGTGGAAAAAGACTATATTGACGGTCGAAGACCTTCAGATATTCACTTTGTTGACAACTTAGTAGAAGATTTATCCAGACGTGATTTGACAATAAATGCGATAGCATATGATCCTATTAGTAATTTGCTTTCTGATCCTTTTGATGGTATCAATGATATTAAAAATAAAGTCATTAGAATGGTTGGTGATCCACATGAACGCTTACAAGAAGATGGATTACGATTAATTCGAATTTTTAGATTTGTGGCTCAATTAGGGTTTAATATTGATTGTAAAACCCTAGCAGCGGTTCCTTATCATTTTGATATTTTTTCTAAGGTGGCTAAGGAACGAATACACACAGAATTTCAAAAATTAATGCAAGGAACCTTTTTTCAGAAAGCTATTCTATTATTGGAAGAAAGTGGTCTGTTATATCAGCTTGTACTAGAATTTAATGACAAGGAATTCTCAAAAAAACTATCTGGGATCGATTTAAACAGAATAGAATTGACCTTATGTATAATCTCAGAACTTCCAAAGGATTCTTCACTCAGATTACGCTTCGCGTCATTATTTCACCAAGTAACAGCTATACCAACAAGATCAATGAAGGTTTTTCCTCCTTTCAAAGAACCTTATATTCAAGAACTCCTTAAGAGGATGAAATTTTCTAATAAGCAAATAACAGACATATCTCATATCTTAAAAATACATCTATTTCGTCTTCCATATTCTATTGAAGAAAAAGAAGAATTAAAAGATTACTCAATAAGAAAATTTCAATATGATGTTAGATTTGAATATTTAACAGATTATTTGATGTTCTATGCTGCAAAAGAGCAGGCTTTACGTAATGAAAAAGAATTGACTGATGAGCTTAGAAAAGATATTCTCCAAAGAGCAAAAATCCAACCAGCAATAGAATTGAAAGATCTCGCGGTTGATGGTGAGGATATCATCCAATACTTTCAACTAAATAAAAAATATGCTTCGCAAAGAGAGTTTATTGGCTTATGTCTACAAATTATTCGTGAACAAGTAGAGGTAAATCCCCAAATCAATCATAAGCGTGGAATCTTTACTATTTTTGAAAATCTTAATAGAATAGTATCACAATGTACAACACATATTACTCGGCGGGTTCGTGTCATTTCAACCGATCATATTAGAAGATTATATCGAGCAGGTTCTCCTGAATATTTACCGTGGGAAAATAACCATACATATCTATTAGCCAAGTGGCTTGTTCTCTGCCTTCTTCGAAAAGACAGTGTTTCCATTGTTATTTTTGATGGAACGAATTTCAACACGCCTTCTCATCCTACTCATCGTGAATCATTAGGTAATAGATTTAAAAAGTATCACCCATTATTTATTCATGCTAATGCCACAGAAACTGAAGTAAAACTTAACATGCAATCACGTAACCATGAAGAACCGTCTATAAAGAAGAGTGACGCTGATTTAACTATTTTTAGACGTTATCAGGAATTAATCCAACGCTATCCAAGAGCCTTACTTACTCCTAATGAGTGTAAGTTAATTCAAATCTCTACACGCCAACCTGAATTTCCCACCTTGGTTCATGAAATTGTAAAAAAAATTCATCAAAACAAGCATCGCTTTGTTGTGATGAGTGGAAACGTCCTTAGCGGAAAAACATATGCTGCTTATACTATTCAAAAGTATTTAGAAGAAAATAATGTCTTAGAATATGATTAATGCGGACAAGAATCCGAATGGTCAATTATAACCAAATAAAAAAGGACAAAGGGCAATTCTTCACCCCTAAACCAATAGTAAAAGCCGTGTTAAAGCGCGTAGTAGATTATTTTCCTATTGATCATCGATCAAAAATAATAACAGTATTAGACCCAGCAATAGGAAAAGGTGTTTTTTTTTCCACTTTAATTCCATTGATTTCTCCATTATTTCCTTCCGTAAAACTTTATGGGTTAGATATCGATTCTTCTGTAATTAAAATAGCAGAAAAAGAGTTATTTCCTCTAGTAATTGAATCTTCTTACGATATTGTACTAAAGATTGGGAATTTTTTTTTAGATTTTCCTTCAGACATACCAACAAAAGAGTTTGATGTTATTATTGGAAACCCACCTCATAATGCACGTTATTCACGTGCTGAGTGGAAGAAAATTAGAGAAAATTGTCTTTTTGGTCAAAATCTTCATATCTATCCTGAAAGTTCCATTTTTTTCACTTTAAAATCGCTTAAACTTCTTAAATCAGGTGGTATCCTCTGTTATCTATTACCAAAACCAATTATTTATTCCAAAAGATGGAGAAAGTTTAGAAAACTTCTCCTAACCAATTATTGTCTAATTGAAGCTTTAGACCTTGGTAATCAGTTTTCTGGACAATTGCAAGAGCAAATTGTACTGATTTTAAAGAAAATTCTTCCTGATATCAAGTATCACAAGTATCAAACAGGTATTTGGAATCCTATAGAAAAAAAATTCAAGCAAAGAAGTTTTATTTTCAATTCTGATGCATTAATCATAGATAATCTTTTGGTAGGAGTTAATAATTCTGAGTTAGAAATCATTCGGCGTCTTTATAGCAATGAGTTTGAATTCTTAAATGTAAATGCATTTCGTGGATTAAGTAGTAAATTTCGTGAAAAAAATGGAACCATTCCCCTGATAGAAAAAGCTAATATTGCTTCTGGTTTTTTACTACCACCACGTGGTTTTTTAAAAGAAAATACTCCGAAACAGAGAATCATGAGGCAACAAATACCTAAAATCATTGCTCAGCGAATAATTTCTTACCAAACAAAACCAACTTATTCTCTAGATGTGAAGACATGGGTAGATCAAAAAGGAGCTGTTTTAACACATGAGACTGTGATTAACATCATTCCTAATTATCCACAAGAAGTTCTATCTTTAACTGCTATAGCTGGTTTGTTGAAATCATCATTTATTGAATGGTGGCTGTGTCATGCTGTCTATACAAAAGAGTTTGTCACTAGCAAGGATTTTGATAGAGCTTACATTAATCTGATAAGGATTCCACATATTTCTGATTCAAAGAGCATTAAGTATCGTAAAAGACTATCAGAACTTTTGCAGTTTAATCAATATGAGAAAATATTGAAAGAGATGAAATCACAAACAGATATTGATAAATTTTATACCTTGGGAGAATTTTATTCTAAGTATCAGAAAGGAGGGGAGAATTTAAAGACGAGAATAACTCAATTGATACGGGATAAGAGAACTTACCCTTTATATCCAAGAAAAACAGAATTTCATAGTTTCAGATGGTTTTACAAACAATTGATAAAAGAAAAAGATATCAATGAAATATTCCAAGAGTCCACACTAGGAGAACAGCAAGCTTCAAATTATCTTGCTTCAATTGTCCGTAATTATAAGGAACTTCAACAACTACAAAATTATATTGATGAAATTGCTTTTTCTCTTTATAAAATTACTCCCAATGAACAAAGGCTTATCAAAGGAGAATCATCATGAACACACTCTCATTCATTGCGATAGCAAGTGTAAGAATGGGGGATATTGCAGAGTACATCTCGTTAGATTATCATTAAATAACTACTCAAATGATAAATATTTACGAATAGTCTTGTTTTAAGAAAAAATAAAATTTGTCCGAAGGGAGAATATAAACATAGAAGTATTTTTTAAGCCTTGTTCAGATAATCTGATACATAATAAGTAATGGAGGTTACAATAATTTTACAAGAAAAAGAGGGCGTACCTGTAGATATGCCCGAAGAATGGGCTGGAATTATTCCTCTAAAAGTTTTTATTGATGAAGCTACAAAAATGGTATCACAAGCTGAAGAATTTGGTGTTCAATTTCGATTGGTTGGTGGTTTAGCAATACGTCTCCATTGTCAACAACATAATTTAGAAGATTTATACATGCGAATGAAGCGTTTGGGAGAGAATGTCAGTGAAATTACAGATATTGATGGAGCAATAGCCATGAAACATCGTGGTAAAATGGACAAATTCATGGAAAAGTTTGGTTACTTCAAAAGAGCGACAACATTATCTACAGCTGCTAGTCAACGTAAAATCTACATCCACCCCAAAAATTGGTGGTTTGTGGACTGTTTTTACGGTGCAATGAAATTTAATCATGATATTGAATTAGATCTCAACAGACTAAAATTGGATTCTCCAACTCTTCCTTTAGCTGAGCTCTTTTTAGGGAAAACTCAGATTGTATATATGAACTATAAAGATGTTGCTGACACAATAATGTTATTACTGGGTCACGAGATTGGTTATGATGATAGTCCAGAGACAATAAATATCAAACATATCGCTGAAAAGTATTTTCGAAAAGGAGGGTATGCCTGGGGTTTCTATCACACTGTGAACACAAACTTAACCAATATCAGAAATGTATTACCAGAATTTAAAGAACTTTCAGAGGAACAACAAAATACTATCAGAACGAAAATTGACGAAATGGTTGAATACTTTGAAAATGTTCCCAAGAATCGTAGCTGGCGTGCTAGAGCTAAAATTGGAACATCAAAACGATGGTACAGGCCAGTCGAAACAACTGCAACTGTTGGTGAATTCGGGATCTTTAGTGGTAAACACCTTCTTGAGAAACCTAAAGATTAACAGCTCTCTTTCAGAACAAGAACACCTCTGTTAACGAGGATTACTGTACCTTTAATACGTTCTGTTATTACACAACAAGAATTAAAGTCAAAAAAATATTCCACTGTTTTTGTTGACACGTTGAGATCAGTCAGCAGGTTAAATTAACTGTTTAAAACAATATTAGAATACTTGAAACAATGCTTTAGTTACTCTCACGTTTGGATTATTGACTTTTCAATGTTTAACGGAAAAAGAATACCCATATCTAACTTGAGTTTGATGTTTATCTAGCGTCAACCCGTCTAGGTCTTTCCTTCCTAGCTTTTGATAGAAGACTTCCGCTTTTATCACTTTCCTCGAAAGGTTTTAAGAAGTCAATCAATTCTAACAATGTCGTTTTACCATCTTCAGATAACCCTGAATAGTTTAGACATTCAGTAAAATTTCTGATAATGGTAGAGGGAAATTCAAACTTTCTTTTCGATAAATGTTTAAATATCTCTGTTCCAACGGAGTATCTGATATTTTCATCCAAGTGTGGCTCTGTAAAAATTGTATCTCTCGTTGTGACTTCTCCACAACAGCTCGAACTAACAACACTTGAAATATCTTGAATATCTTTGAGATCAAAGTCATCAGAATGGATTGCGTTTGCTTTAAGAGCTAACTGAAACCCTGGGGGGCATATTAAGGTGTTTGTATAACTTGATGGTAGTTCTTTGAATTTGAAAGTCCAGCACATTTTAATACCGACAACAAATATTTCAACTTTCTGAAATTCAACGTCTTGAATATTACCCTTTCTACCGTGTTCTATTTCTTCCACTTCTATCTCAGTGAGTTCACGATCAGGACGGTAAAACTCTCTTCTAGGTGTTTTCGACATATTTTGCATCATATTAAAAGGTCTATTAGCATAAAATCCCATTTGCTTGAGAATTTTCTTCATTTGATTATCAACTTTTTTTGGAATGAAAAACTCGAGATCACTCATTTTTCTATAATCAAGCTTCCCACCAAGCATATGGTAGATTGCTCCACCACCCCATAGAAAACAAGGAATATTTTCATCAAGACATTCTTGTAAGATTTGATATCCGACTTTCATAAGTTCATCATTGTGATTTTTTGCTGAAATTTCCATTGTTTATCCTTCATGTTTTTTTTTAACATTCAAGGCTTCAACGTTCAACTATTTAAAAGCTTTTTTTATGAAAATGAGGATTTAAATTTCTTTATCTGTCACAAAATATATTATATTAGTATTCTTACTTGCATTGGTAAAAGTTTAATGAATTTTGAAGTCAGGATTCTACTCTTTGCATTTTTGTTATTTTTCCTTTCTTAAGTTCTATCAGGAATCCTTTCAGAATAGCTTCAGTATATTCGCTACCAGGATTGAGAACATATGTTCTACCGATCTTTGTATACCCAGCGGATTCGTGAATATGACCATGGAGGCCAAGCATTGGTTGATATTTTTCAATTGCTTTCCTAATTGCTTTACTTCCAGTGGGTCCACGTATAGGTTCTCCACCACTGTAACCAACATATGTTAGATCTGGTTTTAGAAGTGGTGCCTCATCAATAATGCAGTCATAAGGAGGACAGTGAAAACAAAAAACTGCGTTTTTAATATCATTAATAAGTGGAACTAACTCTTCGATCTTTCTTTCGATGGTTTCTTCATCAGTCTCTCTGTAGGTATTCCATGGTGTGGGGTTCGTCCAACCATAGCTTATCATTTCGTGGTGATCGTCAAGATCCACTTTTGCTCCTTCACCGAAAATGACTCTGGGATCTTTAATTATAATATCATCAATGGCAAATTTGTCATCGTTTCCAGGGCAGATGATAATTTTTGTTCCTTCTGGTACACGTTTCGTTCCATCATCCATTATATCATCTATCATATCAATCCAGAGTTGTAATCCTTCAGCTTCTACTTGGTCAAACAACTTATCGAGAGGTCCGCCTTTGATCATCTTACCATCTTCTGTAACAGACTCTATGGATGATAATATTTCGTCCTCTTCTGCTGTTAAGCGGTGTGGGTAGCAGCCAGCAAACCTTGCGCGTTTTTCAAAATCTAAGATCTCTTCTTCGGTTTTCATTATGACATTCTGTTCGGATACTCCATATATGCTACCTTTCCAAGTACCATCAGGTTGTTGAATTATCGGTACTATTCTTTTACCTGTAATGTCTCCACCCATAATCAAAGTATCAGCTTTTAGATATTTAGCTGAATTAATGAACTTTCTCCAAACGGCCTCTGAACCATGAATATCAGTGCAAAAAAATAATCTTACCAGTATTTTCACCAGCTTTTTAATTGATCTGTTTTATCGTATCAGGGGATTTGTTCTTTTGTTAGGCTACACATTTGGCTATTAGATATTATATTATTAATTTTTCGAATAACAAGGAACTCGAATTTCTAATGCATTTTTGTTTAACTTTTGATTTTATTATGAAAATGTAAATTAAAGTAAAAGCTTTTTTCTTACATTAATTATAACTTCGAAGATTTAATCAATTACCTGTTAAAAATTATTCTTAAATCGCATATTTTCTTTATCTATTAAAGAAAAGTCCTAATACAATCTGTGTATAGGTTAATGTAATCTTATTTACACAAAAAATTTTTTTCGTTAGGGATCCGCACTAGATGCCTTTTATAATAAATTGATTATCTAAGAACTGAATATATGTAGTTCTAATACTGGAGAGAGAGATAATGGTCTATACTCTTATATTGAAGAATGAATAATATCATGTTTAATTTTATATTTAGAATAAGTTCTTACTCTTAATTGATAGTGTCAGATAAATCAAATTTGTGCGAAAGTTTTATAATCAAAAAGTAACCGCGTGAATTTCTGTGCTGAATGTTTAATTGGCTAGAGAAGTTCTAACCAATGTAAGCATTACGCTTAATTAGACTTTGTGGTTCGCAGTAGAAAAAAGGAAATATTTTTTCTCAAAGACATAATCAATGAGAAATCTACTACTATCTCAATAAACCTCAAAAAATCTTTTTAGATTTAAAAGGTGACACAAATGAGTGAATCAAAAACTTATGTCCGTGACGCAACCGGACTCGTTAGAGAAATAGGGGTTATAACCGCTACCATCTTTATCCTCAGCAACGTTATTGGTGGTGGCTGGCAGAAAAGAGTTTTCCAAACCACAGGTTGGGCCCCTCTTCACCCAGAAGACAATCCATTCTACATAGATCCATTGGTAGTTGCATTTCTACTAACTGGAATAGCAGCGATTGCCACTGTCTTCGTTTTCGCAGTTATGGCTACCGCTATGCCACGAGCAGGTGGTGGATATGTTTACATCTCAAGAACAATTAGTCCTGGTGTTGGTTTTGTGTCAGCATGGGCTGAATTTCTAGGGATTGCTATCTCATATGGATTGATTGCTGTTGCTGTCGTAGATTTTACTGTTCTATTCATGCCAGTTGCGCTACCAGATATTGATTGGAGTGCCATAGGCACACCGCTTGCGATGTGTGTTATTGGTATTATATTTATATTCGCTTTCGCAGCTATTGCATACTTTGGGACATCAATGACTGGCAAATTCCTACACATCATGTTTTGGATTCCTGCAATTATCACAGTAGGAATCTATCTATCTCTTCTCCTAGGTGCTTTGAACTCTGGAGCCGTTGAAGATGGTGTTTTGGCAGTCACAGGAAATACTCCCAATGAATGGATTACAGAAGCAGTAGCTCAAGGAATCGAGGATGCAAGGGCACCAGATTACTTTTCAGCAGTAAATACGGCAATTTTAGGAGCCTATTGGTCATGGATCGGCTATGCAGCGATTTCATTCGCAGCTGGAGAAGTTAAAGAAGCAAACAGATCACTACCAATTTCTCATCTTGCAGCAGGGTTCATCATCTTGGGTGTCTATATGTCTATCAGTACACTACTAAGTATTTGCGCTTCTGTTGGCGATCACGCTAGTGGTTGGACGTTCTTCCAAGCAAACGGATTCTTGAATTATGGAGAAACAACTGGGGATCCTGCAATTTCTGGCTTTGGTTGGATGCCTTTTATAGCTGTTATTGCAGCTGATGGACTTGATATGGCTTTTGGTGGCATTGTACCTTTACTGTTTGCAACTGCGGCAGTCCTTTGGTTAGCTAATGACCTCCCACCATTCATCACCACCTCATCACGAATTCTCTTTGCAATGTCCTTTGACAGAGCACTTCCTGAGGCATTTGCTAAGGTTGATGAGCGATGGCACTCACCCACAGTGGCAATTCTCTTTTGTGCGATAGTTGCTATTTTTGGTGCTTTTGCTGAAAGTGGTGTATTTGGCACGAAAGAAGGGGCAATAAATATCCCTGTCTTAGATCAGATTCTCGGAAACGGTATAACCGCAACAGACCTGTTAGATGGTATATTCTTCACTATGGCTTGTTTAGCAGCAATATTGCTTCCCAGGAAACTCAAAGAGGTGTACGAAAGAACTGCTTGGCGTCCCAAGATAGGAGGTATGGAAGCAGTAGTCGTCATCGGTGTAATCGCATTAATTGCGAACATCTACTTGGATCTAGTCATCCTAGGAGAATTTAACATCCTTATACCAGTGGAAGGTATGGAGGCATTACCGCTTATTGGGGCGATGCCAATTATACCGAATGTTGATGGATTCATTCCTACCGACACGAGTAGTATAGAGGGTATTATGGATACCTTCAATTGGGGATTCTATACAGTCTTGGTACTCGTCATTATTGGTATTGTAATCTATTTCTACATGAAAAGCTACTATACCAAAAAAGGTGTCGACTTCTCAACAATCTATGCTTCTATCCCACCAGAATAGGACCCTTTTCTCTATTCCCCCCCCTTTTTTTTATCATTGATAAAACAAAATTATAAAAATTCACTTTCACTAAGAACTACCCACCTCAACCTTTTTTTTTATTATGGAAGAATTTAAAAAGCTAAAGAAAAACGAACGATTGTGTCTGCTACAAAATTAACTAAAAAAGAAGAATATCTTCGTTACGTAGAACATGAATTAATGATCAAAGGGGGACGCTGGATCGCAACTTTTAATATCGCTATTAGAGACTATAGCATTACTCAGATGTTCAAAAAAGAGAAGAAGAATCATTCAAAAAACTCTATAGATTCCTTGATTTATGGTGGAGTGAGACATAGAGGTTTCGTTTTATCTAGAGCCTTTTCATTCATGGCTTCCCCTACTTATAGAGTTGGATGTGCTACTATACACCTTAAAAATGTTAAAAATGCAAAATGGTCTGTATTAGTTGGTTGGATACGTGATGTTACCAGTCTCATGGGAGCAATGGATTTTGAGTGGATGTGGTTATTATTTTTTGGTGAAGGTGAGTTACCAACCAAAACTATACATAATATTAATCGTCATACATCCCGTGAACTGGGATTACTTTATGCTGATCTAAAAAATATTGAAATATTCAACTCAGATAGTTTTATTGCTAGACATGGTGTGAAACTCTTTCACCCAAAAAATTTACCAAAAGGTAAGTCTAGACTAAAGTTCTGGTCTTGAGGAAGAGTTTTTAATGATTGAAAAAGGAGATCAACAGTCAACCTCTACTCAAGAAGAATCATTTCCAATTATTATGGAAAGTAGAAGGGGTTTCACAATAATCTTAATTTTCTTAACAATTCTTGCTATCGAAGTGTTTGGATTTTTTCTGATTCGATCCTCAATAGCTCAATCTGTTGGTGAACCAATGATTATTATAGACATACCCTCGGTAATTGTGTTAATTGTGGGAGCATTTACGATTACCTATCTGTACTATACTCGTTATATTAAGAGGGTGATAACTCTAGGAAAAGATAATTTCTCATTAAAGGTAGGAAAACGTTTATTTGAATACAAATGGGAAGATTTCTCACTTGTAGCTTTATCAGTAGCTACTTCTGCTGCTGGCATAAAAGGTTTTAGTATTCGTATATATGAAGATGATCTTGAAGGAGAGTACGTAGAATTACCAATCTACCGTTTTTCTAAATCTATTGATGTGTTCGACATTCGAAATCAGATCGAAGAGAAAATTCGTGGCACTCAAGCTCAATTGGTAGAAAACAAACCTTAGGATAAATCTAGATTTCTTCCTCGACCTTTATATTTTCGTTTATCTTTCTCAACAGTTTTATCTTCATGGATACGTAACCCAACGGTTCTTTGTTTTGAATAATATCCTTTTTTGCCAAGATCTGCGATATTAGCTGTTAGGGTGAATAATAGATCCATCAATGGTTTAAGGTTGAGACTTTCGCTCAATACTGCAACTATTCGAATGGAAGGACTTTCAAGTGGATAATATGAAAGTCTTATTATTTGATTTCTCAGGGAATAGAGATTTCTGATAATATGTTTTCCTTTCTTAAAAGCTGTAAGAAATAATTCTGAATCATTAACCCTAAATATGAACATTTCTTCAAGTTTAGAGCTTCCAAGTTCTAATGGTTCCAATTCTCCGAGCATATCTAAAAGTGCTTTGATCATTTTTTCTTCTCGTCTTGGGAGTACTTCTAGCTGATATCGTTTTACAACATTATCGCTTGGGTCAGCTTCTAGAAGGATGTAATCACGACGTTTTCTTAGAATGGAAGCAATTTTGCTTAAAATGAGATGTCTATTTACCATTGTAAAATGGACACGAAAGTCCTTTAAGGATAGATTTGGTTTCACCTCAAGAAGGTATGTTCTACCTGTTGTACTCTCTTCAGCTAATTTAAAATTTGTTATCCAGTCTTTACTACATTGCTTTGTTTTTTTAAAGGTGTTATTCATGATAATGAGGTTCTTTCTTTTCCCTAGAAAGTACACAAGAATACCAGTTATTAGAGCAAGAAGTGTCAGCGTAATACTTGGTAAAAAGTAAACAATATAAAAAATGAGAATATCAATCCACGATGGCATTCTTTCATCAACCTTTTTTATTATCAAAATTCATAATAAAGTTAATAGAATGGATCTTGAGCATTAGTTTTTATGATGTGTGTCTTTATTATAGTCTTTATTAGACAAAGGAATTTGGTTTATAAAAAATCATAAATCAACCCCAACTGTAATATTATTTAATATGAAGACTTTCTAATAAACATATGCCAGTTTATGTTGGGAAATACTTTTGAACTATATTTCGTAATCAATTGTGTTGATGTTCAGAATGAGGGAGATTAGACAAATGATCTAGCAAAATGAAATAATTTATCTTCAAAATGAGGTGCATATCTTCGAACCATTGCAATAACAATGTTTAATTCATCCCCTTTTAAGTCATCACGAAAATTATGAATCTCATGGCTGGTTATTTGCTCTTTCTCGCATAATTCCATAAGTTCAGCTGCTTTTGCAAGAAGCTTATCAACATATGAGTTGATAACAGCTTTCTGGGTTTCCTTCGGAGCAATTTGAAGAGTATTAATTAGATTATTAATTGATGGAACGCCTTTTATTTTTGAAGTAATCCGACGTTTATCTACATTAATATTTGTATAATTTTTATACTTCTTTAAGAAATTGACATGAGATGAACAGAGTAATAGATCTCTACCTTTAGGATCAATGTAAGTAGTTAAATATTGTTTCGTTAAGAGTCTATGAGGGATAAGAAATTCAAGAGAAGCAACAACTTTTTGCATTATATCCCTGATATCACTAATGATTAACACTGGTTCTTCCAGTAAAAGAGAATACATCACTTTATCAAGATCTTCGGGAAAATATTCAAAAAGAAAAGCTAGATCACCAATCTTGAAATCTTCATAAACCACTTCGGTGACAGCTTCTTTTGGTGCCATAGTGGAAACAGGGGTAGTTACTGCAGCTATTGGTTCTTCTTTGATAGGTGTTTGGAGGGAGGCAATAGACTCGATGATTACACGGTCTAGTTTTTGTTCTTTTTCTGAATATGCGAAGTTCTTTTGTATTAATTCAACAATTTTTGCGATATTCTCTTGAATAAGAGGTAATGTACGGTAAAAATCAATTGACGCAGAGCTTTCATTCATATAACCAATAGTTGCCCAACAAGCAGGATCCTCACTGGAATCTTTTCTATCTACTCTAAACATATAACAGAAAGCGATTTTATCAAGAGTAGGTAGAGGAACTACAGCATGTTTTCCGCTAAGGTCTTCCCTTTCTTCCATTGCACCAATGGCAATAAAAGATCTCACAGCTATCTTTTTTGCGTTATCTGGTGAATCTATCGAAGAATATAGTATCACAGGGCCTTTTTTGCGGTCAAATACTGAAAAGATTACATCATTTTGCAATTCATTATACCTCGATTCACTAGACACCTAATAATTGTGCTATATATTCGTATTTCAGTTAACTGACCTTTTAATCTATATTCTAGATGAATTCCTATGTTAAAGGCGAATCATAAGAGTTTTGTCTCTAATAATCACCAATCGAAGATTCTCGATTCTTCATTGTCTATTTGTATAATTTTACTTCTTCTCTTACGGCAAATTTTAGTGCTAAACTATGCTAGATATTCTAACGTTTATCAACTATAAATAGTTATTGGATTTATGAGGTAGATCTTAAGTCACCATACTCTTCCTCCTTCGTAAAAGGAAAAATTATTTATGACTTTAAAACTAAGAGAATAATTTGAAAAATTCATTGATGATCTTACATAAGCGAAGGTTAATTTTTATGATTAATGATTAAAGACCAATACAGAACAAGTTATTTAAGTGATAATCATGATTAACACAATAAAAAACATAGCTGGATCCTTAAAGAACAATATAACAGAGTTTACTAGAGAATTAATAGCCATTCCCTCAATAACTGGTAATGAAGCTCAAGTCATTGAAAGGATAAGAAAAGAAATGGAAAAAATTCGTTATAATGATATAAAAATTGATGAGATGGGAAATCTAATTGGACGAATTGGAAATGGAGATAAAATTCTTGCTATCGATGGACATGTAGATACAGTTGAAATTGGGAATCCACAAAACTGGAAATATGATCCTTTTATAGGGAAAATTGAAAATGGAGTTATATATGGTCGGGGGGCATGTGATCAGAAAGGAGGACTTGCTTCCGCGGTTTATGCTGGGAAAATTTTAACAGAAATTGGAGTACCTGAAAATATTACACTCCTTGTAGTTGCTTCCGTTCAAGAGGAAATTTATGAAGGATTGAACTGGCAATATATTATTAAAGAAGATGAAATAAAACCAGATGCAATCATTCTTACCGAACCTTCGAACTTAAACATCGCTATTGGTCATCGGGGTCGGGTTGATATTGTAGTGCATACCACAGGTATCTCAAGTCATGGTGCGGCCCCAGAATTAGGGGAAAATGCCATTTACAAAATTGCACCAATTGTATTAGATATTGAGAAAATGAACTCAGTACTTCCTCTTGATCCAACGTTTGGTAGAGGAAATATAACTGTCACAAAGATTAGTTCAACTTCTCCATCGATTAATGCCACTGCAGATAGTGCAACAATACATGTAGATAGAAGGTTAAATTTAGAAGATTCTGAAAAGAGTGTAATTAGCGAAATAAGATCTTTAAATTCAATTAAGAAAGCGAAAGCAAAAGTAAATATCCCAGAACACGAATATAGAAGTAAAAGTGGAGTTATTTACCCCATAAAAGCGTATTATCCTACATGGTCAATGGAGGAATCTCATCCATTAGTTCAGATGGCTATTAAGACTTACAAGACTCAATTTAATAAAGAACCTGTCCTTTATTACTGGCGATTTTCTACAAATGGTGCAGCTACTAAAGGGATTTTTGATATTCCTACAATAGGGTTTGGACCTGGGGATGATAAATTTGCTCACACTATAGAGGATCAAGTTCCTATAGAGCACCTTGTAAAAGCGATGGAATTCTATTCACAATTTGTTAAGCATTGGGGCGAATAGTGATGGATTTATAATTCGTTCTCGACATTATTTATAACTTCTTCAAAAATTTCTACTCCAATTTCTGCTAATTCCTTTGTTATGATGAGAGGAGGTAAGAATCTTACTACGTTATTGTAATGTCCCCCTATTTCGATAAGAACTCCTCTTTTATAACTCTCGGTTCGTAAATCAGCTGCGAGCTTTCCGGAAGGCTTTTTAGTTTCTTTGTTTTCCACTATTTCGACTCCAATCATGAGACCTTTACCTCGTACATCGCCAATAATTTCAGAATTTTCTTTGATTTTTTCAAGCTTATTTAGAATATGATTTCCAATTTCCGTAGTATGATTATCAAGCTTATTTTTTATTATGAAATCTATTGAAGCTACTCCAGCTGCCATCGCTGTAACATTTCCTCTGAAAGTACCTATGTGTGCTGCTTTCCTCCATCCGTCATGTTCTTCTTTATAAGCAATAGCAGAGAGGGGAAAGCCTCCACCCAAGGCTTTTGACATTGTAATAATGTCTGGTATAGCTCCAGAATGTTGGAAAGAAAACATTTTACCTGTTCTACAGAAACCTGACTGTATTTCGTCAAAAATAATTGGAACTTCATATTTCTTACTGATTTCTGCTATTTTGCTGATATAATCATTAGGAGGAACGATAGATCCGCCTTCTCCTTGAATAGGTTCTATAATGGTCGCTGCGGGGTGAACAACTCCAGAATGCGGATCCTCAAGGACTCGTTCATATACTGAGACACATTCAAGGTTACAATTATTCCTTGATTTATATAAAGCACATCTATAACAGTAGGCATAAGGAACAAAGTGAACCTCCGGTAGCATAGGAATATATTTTTCTTTCCAAAATTTCCCAGAGGTTAAAGAACATGCTCCAGCTGTCATTCCATGATACGCACCTTCAAAAGCGATTAATGAATGGCGATTTGTGTTGTATTTAGCTAGCTTAATGGCCATTTCTACTGCATCAGATCCTGTTGGCCCTCCAAATTGGACTTTTACACCGTCTCTTAATTTTCCTGGCATTATCATTCTGATTTTTTCGATTAATTCCAGTCGAATTTCAGTCGGAAAATCCAATGTGTGTGTGATTTTATTTTGTTGTTTTCTTACTGCTTCTAGAACGTAAGGGTTGCAGTGTCCAAGCGCGACAACCCCTGCTCCAGCAAAAAAGTCAATAAATACATTACCATCAACATCTTTTATTGTGGCCCCTCTACCTTCTTCTATAACAATCGGAATTCCTATTGGATAAGAGAGTGCACTTCCTTCAATATCTCTCTGCAGTTGTAATAGCTTCTTCGATTTTTTTCCTGGAAGTTCTCCAACTATCTTGGGTGCTTCGCTAAAACTTAACTCTTCAAATTTCATATTCCTCACATTTATTGTTTTCCTTAGTTTTCTCTTTTTTCATAATCAATTATTATCATTTATTAATGATTTCTTACTGAGAGTAACGTAAATATATGAGGATCTTTATAGATCTAATTAAGTGGCCTTAAAGACTGTTCTGGAATAGTTTTCATATCCTGAAATGGACCACAAAAGATAATGTAACTTCAAAGGAAAACATCATGACAACTGAATATTCAGTAAGTAAATTTGGTGCTGTCGCGACACCACCTCAAATTATCCAATATATGGTCGATGTACTCCTTAAATTTTGGGATGAACATCGCGGAACAACACGAATTGCTGAAAAATTTAACATTTTAGACCCAGCTGTTGGTGATGGACGTTTTTTAATCAATTTTGCTATGAATTTTAAAGAACGTGTCGATAAAAAGAATTGGAAAGAAACTCTTCATTGCTATGGACTAGATATCAATCCAAAAACAACGGAATCGGCTAATACAAACATTGAGGAGAGTAAAGATCTAGAATTAGTTGAAGTATCCCTTAAAATAGGTAATGCCCTGTTAGGATTTATTTCTAGACCAGAGGGGTGGAATAAGACATGGTCAAAACATAAGCTCAACAATTCATATATTTCAAGTCATAATCTCAAAGAGATGGATATCCAAAGAAAAAAACATCTTTTTCACTGGTTCCTAGAGTGGCCTGAGGTAATAAGGCATAGTGGTTTTGATATTGTTCTTGGAAATCCCCCTTATGGCATAAGTTTCTCACGTGAGGAGAAAATTCTCTTCCGTAAGTTATATCAAGGATTCGACCCTGAGATGGAAAGTTATATCCTCTTTATAGAACGTTCCATTCAATTAACGCGTGAGGGCGGTTTTATTGGTCTTATCATTCCTAGTAATTTATTAAGCAATTACCGTTATCAGAATATCAGGCAATATTTATTGGATAATGTTAAAATACTTAAAATTGCAAATTTAGACCGTCAAATATTCCTTGGATTTCATGTGGAGACCTGTGTTTTATTCTTACAACGATTAACTCCTCAAAAAGAACGAAACAACCATGAAATCCAATTTGAAATCATAAAAGATGTCTTAAATCCCCCCTTCCGA
>JAHQWW010000175.1 GCA_029856365.1 Candidatus Hodarchaeota archaeon | reverse complement strand
AGTCACATCTAATTAAGATTTATGCCTTTTGTTTCACTAAAAATACGTATTTTCAAGAAAAAAATCAAGCCATAATTCCTTGAATTTACATGATGATATCCACTCCCTGAAGTACTGGGCCCTGTTTTTGGCTTTTCTTTAGAATCTTATTAGCTAGTGTGATGAGAGCCAGATGATCTCCAGTATTTTGAAGGATTTGTACGACAAAAGATACAAAAATTTCCAGTTATTCCAAGAATTAAAATTGAATCACATCATTTCCAAGTTTCCAAACCAGCGGGAAAACGCGATACCACTAGGAGACAAATTAAAGGTTTGGATTCACCAATATTTATGGGATATTCCCTCCAATCAACGCACTCATTACTATATTTTCGGGAGAACCAATCGAAAGGAGGTACTTGGGCTTGAAAGAGGCTGAAAGGCTGCGAACACTTATCAACGTTTTTTAAACACCTTGAAAAACCTTCCCAACACCTCTGAGATCGAATCTATCACGGTGACTGAAGTGGTGCGTGTACTCCGTCATCTAGGAGTGGCTCTCAAGGATTCTCAATATCATCGTATAGAAGATCTTTGTTTCGTGTTCCATACCCCTCATCGCCTTAAAGATCCAACTATCACCTTCAATTATTGTGCTCCTAAAGATCATCATTTTTTCGGTCGTGGCGGATTGTTGGTAATATTTCCTTCCTTAGGAGTTCCACTATTCTTACAAATAACTCCAAAGTATAAACAAAGTAAAAAATCAATTCGAACATTTTTAAAGGCAATGTTTCAACAGTACGGAGGACTTTTACAGGGGATAGAGGTATATACGGATAGTGACTTTGGTACAGAGGAGATTAATGTTACATTAAAACGCTTATTTAAGGCTACTCCCCATATCGACGTGTATGCTCGGAGTACAACTCGATCTACATTAACAGTTGAGCAAAAAAATATTCGTAAAACCATTGAACATGTGATTGCCCGTTTAGAAAACCATTTCTCCCTTGAACATCCTCCTGTTCTTGGAGATGACTCAGTAGCTATCCATACTCAACTTTGTGTCTTTAGTGATCTACTTCTTGTTTTATATAACCTTTTCACAGGAAATCACACTCATCCACACTCCCTCTCAAGAGGTCGGGGATAAGAGTTTTGAATACCTCTCACCGAAGTATATACTCTTCTTAACCTTACCAATACGTAATGAAACTAACATCTTATCAATACACATAAATACATGAAAAATTTAGAAGTAAATATGGCACATAAAACTATCACAATATCTGAAGAGGCTTATAATTTATTAAAAGAGAATAAAAGGGAAAATGAGTCTTTTACTGAAGTTATTAAAAGAATTCTAACTCAAAAAAAGAAAAAAGAAGATTTAATCGAATGGTTATCGAGTAGAAAAGATTTATCAGACCTAGCTGATTCAGTTGAATCAGTATTTGATGAAAGAAAGAATATAAATCTTAGATTTTAGATCTCAGGTGGTAGTTATGATTTTTGATACTGATTACCTGATAAAAATTCTTAGAAATGACAAGGAAACAATGATACATTTAAAAGGGTTGCTAGAACAGCCTAATGAATTATTTATAACGCATGTAACTCTCTGGGAGTTATATCAAGGGGTGTATAAATCTTCAAGAATTGAATATAATCTAAAACAAACAGAAGAACTCATACAATTTTTTACCATCATTCCATTTACTCAAGCAATTGCTAAAAGATTTGGCTTTCTTATGAATGATCTTAGAAAAAAAGGAACTCCAATTGGCGTATTGGATACGCTTATAGCAAGTATTGCATTGGAAAACGATCTCCCCCTTGTAACTGGAAATCGTTCCCACTTCGAGAAGACTGGTATTCGAATAATTGACTAATACACCCACAAAAAACAGAGAAAAGGGGGAAAACTCCCTTCCTCTCACGAATAAACATCTATCTTGTATAGAGCTGTTCGACTTCAGGTCGGGACAAGACATAGAGGGCCGCAATCAGAAAGAGAGGGAAGCAATAACTGCACTGAAATCTGTAATTTCTTAATATCGCGAATTCTTGATTTTAAGAAAGTATGTTATGCATATTGCGATAAATACATACTGTGGGATGCTACCTGCCTTCCTAGTTGTTTGAACGCCTTGGTGATATTTTCTCCTGTTTTAGCACTAGTGGGTAGATAGGTAACGTTAAAGTGTTTTATATCACCAGTTGTTGTGATTTCTTTGGCTATTCCTTGTAATGTTTGATCTGGTACGCAGTACCGTCCAGTAGATCTCAGGTCTATCTTATTCCCTAGAATCACGAATGGAATTGGGCCGCTTCCATTATTTCTCCACAATTCATCTTTCCAATTATGTATGTTCATCACTGATTCAAGATTACTAACATCACAAACAATGAAAGCACCTCGTGCGCCTCGATAATACGTCTTCCTGATCGTCTCAAAAACTGGTTGTCCTGCAAGATCCCAGATTTGGAAGCTAATCTCTTCTCCACCAATTATCTCATTCTTCACTGAAAATTCTGCTCCTAATGTTGGTAAATATTGTATAGGAAATCCATATCCTAGATAGCGCTCACGGATTGAGGTCTTTCCCACTGACCCCTCACCTATCAGAATTATTTTCAGTAATTCCATGGATTATTCCCCTCGGTTACTACTTCTTTTTCCTTCTCTTTATCCTTTTATTGTAGTGGTTAATGAGTGCGTAACATCACCATAACACAATTTTATGGATTAAATTCTATACAAGTCGTTGACTTCCTGTATCTGAAAGTGGAAACGATTTGAACACTTGATCGATTCAAAATCATTGATAATGAAATTCAGTACTGCTAAAAGGAAAATATAGAAAATTTGTCTCTTTCCAGATTTTCCCAGTTTAACAATACTACATCATCCTCATTAACCATATGATAGATAATGTTTGATATGAATTGTTACTCCAACCAAATATCCCTGTAAAAAGTCATTAACATAATTTTTCTATTTTCATTCACAAGTTTTATGGTCTTTACCAATCCGAGCTAACTTTACCGCTTCATTTAAATAGTTTTTAAGACGTGCCTGTTCTAATCGTTCTTTGAAAGGAGCATTATTTTTTGTCAATCTCAGCCATGCATCATATTGGTCTTCAAGGTTTCTCCTTTCTGTAGAAACCTTCGTGAGTATATACAATCCTAAATTTTTATCTTCAGCTGTTATTTTAGCCTGTTCTAATAATTCCTCTGCATCACTGAGGTCCCCCTCTACCATGGCTAACTTGGCTTGCAGAATCAAGGCATCAATGGTCAAGAGGGGCGAGGATTGCCTATGGGCTAGTGTAGTGAGCTCATTAGCTAAAGATTTGGCCTCTGACATCACAGAGCTTTCTCCATAAGCTTTAAGCTCATCTAATAACGATTCACAAAGATTGTACATAGCAGCAACCGTTATCCGATGGTCAACGATTTCTTCTCCAGCAATTTGTTGGAAAATTCCTTGAACAAGAGCTTTATCTCTAATTCGAGAACTCCTTTTTAGAAAAATAGCTTTTGCCATACGATAGCGTTGGTTAATTATCAGATTTTCTTCTTGATCGTTGATCCTCTTCAAACGTTGCAAATACTCATCTGAATGCTTGTGATATTGTTTTTCAATAGCCAAAGAGACCAAATCAAGAAGAACGCCTGTTATAAAAAGATTATTGTCTGGTTCATTGAGGAAAGTCAAGCTTTCCTCTAGATATTCCCAAGCTGGGTCTAATTTACCTTGTTGATGAAAAATTTTGCCCATATAGTAAAGACATTCAGCAATTTCTTCATTACGACCTAACTCTTTCCGTAGAGCTAAGCTCTGTTCTAGGTATGTTAAAGCTTGATCCAATTCACCTTTCAGACGAGAAATTTCGCCAATTCCCACGAGAGCCCATGCTTTTTGATCTTTGTCAGTTTCATCGCTTATTGATATGCTCTGTTGCTGATATTCCAAGGCACGATCTAGTTCACCTTTTGAGAGATAAATAAAGCCAATTTTAGTATGAGACTTAGCAATTTCTGATTTATTACCAAGTTCCTCGTAACAACCTAAACTTTGTTTTTGATACTCCAAAGCGCGATCTAACTCCCCTTTGTCATGATTCATTGCACTCATACAATATAGAGCTTGGCCATTACCTTCTTTGTCCCCAAATTTCTCAAAATGATCTTTACTATTCTTGAAATAGTCCAAGGCTTGATCAAGTTTTCCTTTATGGCAATAGATTGATCCAATACTCCAAAAACTCCAAGCAATTTCTTTTTCATTCCCAACTCTCTTAAAAAGAGCAAGACTTTTTTCAAAATACTCTAAAGCTTTATCTTTGATCCCTTTAATGGAATAAATCCTTCCTATGCTACTAAGGGATTCAGCAATTAGTTGACTATCACCGAGTTCTTGACATTTTTTCAAGGTATGTTTAGCAAGTTTGAGCCCCTCTTCGAAAAAGCCCATTTTAATTTCGATTTGACTCTTGAGAAGGCTACATTTAAGTTGAAAATTAGGTGTTGTGTCTTCTTTCTTCTCAAAAAGTTGTAGTATCTGATTAGCTTCATCAATTTCGCCTTTACGGATGAGTTGCTCTACTTGTTGAAGTTTAATGGCAGTATTCTCATATTCCCTAGACATAACATCCTTAACTTCCTTACTATTCTTATTATTATAATTTATTCTTTGTAAAATATAAAGGTCATTACTAATTAGATTCTAAATTATTATTAAATTCACTTTACTGGTAAAAATGAAAAAGAGCTTGATTTTCAAGTTTAATTGAATTTCTTCAAAGTTATTAACAGTGCAATGCAAGCATTGTACGTTCGGTACCTCAAAAAATAAATTCTCCAATTTCACAAAATTTTGACCCCTATTATGTAAGATGAAGATATTTCCCTATCATTTTCGATATAAACATAATTATTCTTCTTACTAAGTGAAGATAATACTATAGAAAGATTTTTATAGATATGTAAACAAAAATGTTTACAAGCAATAACTTAAGTTCCAAAGAAAGTGATACATTTGGCCCAAGTACAGTTAAGAATTCCTGATGAGATGCTTTCTATCATTGATAAATGGGTGATAGAAGGGAAATATCGAAGTAGAAGTGATGCCATTAAAACAATGATTACGGTGTACTTAGAACGGGAAAAAACACGCGAATTTTATAAAATGCTACAAGAAAGAAGTGAAGAAGTGAAAAAGAATCCAGAGATTTTAATCCCTTTTGATGATTGAGGCCGAATGACGTACCCGATCTTTCTACATCCAAAAGCTGATGTTACTCTGAAGAAGCTAGATAAAAAAACTCAATTCACGGTTAAAAAGAAGATCAGGGAATTAAGTGACTTCCCAGAAAAGGGAGAAAGGTTGTTAGGGACGAGTTTTTGGAAAATAAGAGCAGGAAATTATCGAATAATTTATGAGATTGAGACCAAGCTTAATCGAGTACTAATCCTCTATATCGGACATCGCAAACATGTGTATGACGAGTTTCAAAGACTATTATAATTAATTGATCCCTACTTTCCTGGAAACATTCGACTCCTGAAGCCACTTGACGAAATATTTTGGGAAAAAGCTTAATTTCCACACGTTTAACGTCAATACTTTGTCAGTACTTCGAACATCTCAATAATACGTA
>JAHQWW010000032.1 GCA_029856365.1 Candidatus Hodarchaeota archaeon | reverse complement strand
AGCGTTAATTCTGGCAAATCATCTGTTCTGAATGAACTTGCTCGGTCAGAGGCCGCAAAAGTTGGTTCATATCCTTTTACAACCGTTAAACCAGAAGTAGGATCGGTCACAGCAAACGGAGCACGACTACAACTCGTGGAACTGCCTGCATTGGTAGAAGGAAGCGTGAAAGGCGAGATGTCAGGGAAATTGGTCTTAGCAGGAATTCGAAATGCAGATTGTGTGTTGATTACAGTAGATTTATCGAAACAGCCAGTACACCAGCTTCAACTGGTTCTAACTGAACTTAATAAGGGAAAAATTCGCCTGAACGTTTCAAAACCCCCTGTAACGATAGAAAAAGTGGGTTCAGGCAACATCCAAGTATTTAATGAGCACTTTTTTGAAGGTGAAGGAGGAAAAGAGGCTGTAATTGAGGTTATGCGGGGAAATGGTTATTTGAATGCCATCATCCGTTTTCATGCATCTGTTACAGTTAATCAATTTCTAGATGCCCTCGATAAGACGATTAGTTACCTCCCTGCAATAATTATAGGTACAAAAGGAGACTTAGAAGGCTCTAAGCAGAATTATGAGGATCTTCTTCAGTTTATAAACGAGTCCAAGCTTAATTTACAGGTCGTGCCGACGTCTACTTTACAAAAAGAGGGATTTGAGGGATTGGAGGAAATTATATTCAATCACCTAGGAAAAATTCGTGTTTTTACTCGGGATGCCAAAGGGGAGATTGCTGAAAGACCTATCATATTGAAAAAAGGAAGTACCGTTGAAAATGCCATCCAAGTGTTAAGCAAAAAAATGTTAAAATTCTTCCGTTTCACTAGAATTTGGGGAAGCTCGGCAAAGTTTGATGGGGAGAAAGTGGGTTTGGATCGTGTTTTACACGACGGAGACGTGATTCAAGTTTTTGCGTAAGATCCAGGAAATTCTTGTTAGAATGCTTTAATAAGATCGATATTCTACATGATAAGTCCCATTTTTAACTTCTGAATTGTCTGAAACATTTGGAAATATGGTATTTGCTCTACGAATAGTTCCTAAGGATTCTAGATGAAATATGTCAGGGCGATCTTTTCTACTTTTTTATAAGAAATCTAAATCTTCGAATCTTCAACCAAAAAAATTCCTATAAGGAGGAATTGGGTTTGTTTAGTAACATTTACTATTTCCAACTCATCTTTTAATCCATATACGAAGTTTTCTAAAATCGAAAAAGTTTTAAACCTTTGCGTCACTTGTTCAAGTAGAGCAATATTTGTGTAAATGTTACCAAAGATGCATAGTTGTGACATTAAAGATGGAGCAACACAGTTTCCTCCCAGTCGAGGAAAATGTTTTTCCAAGATTTTTTGAAGGTAAAGATTTCTATTCTATGTTTATTAAAGCTTTTAAGAAGCTGGAAAGATATATTGATCTAATTAATGATATTAATGTATTTCCTGTGCCTGATGGTGATACTGGGATCAATATGTACCAGACTTTTAGATCAATTGTAAATGAAATTGTAAATGTTAAGGAAAGTAATCATTGTGGTAAGATCATTTCTGCTGCATCTCTTGGAGCTTTTCGAGGTAGTGTTGGTAATTCTGGAATTATCCTAGCAGAATATTTTCGTGGTTTAGAAAAGATATGTAAACATTTTCATATTATTGATGGCGTTTTATTTGCTAGAGGATTAAAATCAGCAGCTAACCTAGCCTATCAAGCTATAGAGGATCCTAGGGAAGGAACTATTCTTACTGTAGCCCGAATAATCGCAGAAACGGCTATGACGTGGTCTAATACCTTAAGTAGTCCTTATGAGTTACTATTTTTGGTTTTTGATGAAGCAAAAATTGCCTTACTAGATACTCATCGCCTTTTGCATGAAGCGAACTTCGCAGGAGTTGTTGACGCAGGAGCAATAGGTTTAGTCCTTATTTTTGAGGGATTTATAAGTGCAATAGTTGGAAAACTACCAATTGCTATCACATCCTTTCAAACCATTGATAATGATTTGCTTCCATTTTTAAAGCCAAAAATCAATTTACCAAAGAATGAACCAGAATTTGAGTTAATCTTTCGAATTAGTAATTTGATGAAGCCTCTGGATCTCATCAAGTTTGAGCTCAGGAAGGAAGGAAATTGTTTATTAGTTATTAGCAATGAATCATTATCAGAAATTAAAGTTCATATTCATTCTTCTAATCCCAACAAAGTTATAAGCAAAATGGGAAGTTTAGTTGGTTCTTTCGAATTGATTTCAGTTCAGGCGTTGCATGAGCAAAATCACGAGCTCATTGAGCGTATTGAAAAGGCTGTAAAAGTTGATTAAATATTGAAAGTTGGTATTGTAACCGATTCAATGAGTGATTTACCTCCAAAGCTTGCCATTAAATATGGTATTGTTATTGTTCCTGGCACAGTATTTATTGAGGATGAAGTTTACCGTAGCGGAGTTGATATATATCCAGATGATATTAAAAGCATTATAAAAGAAAATAATAAGAAATTAAGAACAGGAGCACCTTCTCCAGCAGAATATTATAAGGCTTATACACACCTTTGTGATAATGTGGATTTTATTTTAAGCATTCACAGCTCTAGTAAGGTTACAGCTACTTCGAGTGTAGCAAAAGTTGCAGCTAAACGATTAGAGAATCCAACGCGAGTAATTCGTTTTGAATGCGGTGTTGGGTCTTTGGGGCTTGGATTAACTGCAATTGCAGCAGCCATCACAGCAAAACAAGTGGATGAGTTATCAGAACTACTTCGAAGGGTCACGGAGTACTGTGAAAGGATTCAAATCATAGGAACCCTTGATTCATTCAAATATCTTCAGAGAAGTGGACGAATTAAATTAAAAATTGTAAGCTTTCTGGCAAATACCTTTTCCATCAAACCTGTGTTAATGATGCGTGGAGATGATATTTCTCTTTTAGGGAAGCCACGAAATCGGCAAAAAGCTATTGATCTTATGATTGAATCAGTGTTTAATAGTATAGATATAGAATTCGTTCCCAAAATGATAGGAATAGGATATTTCAGTTGTGATGAAGAAGCGAAAGTAGTTGAGGGTATTATCAGACATAATTTTCCCGATCATGAGATTATCCAAGGAAACGTTGATCCAATGATCGTTACTCATGCAGGACCAGGTTTGATTTTACTTTCATGTTTTAGTTCTCTAGATAATTCAGATAAAGGAGAAAAAATCAATGATTGAAGTCGTAATAGCAGGATTTTTTGGATATCTAATGGGATCAATTTTCATTTCCTATTTTCTAGTTTATTTCGTAAAGGGAATCGATTTGACGAAAGCAGGAACTGGTCAATTAGGTGCTTCAAATACTGGACGAATTCTAGGATGGCCAGTAATGATTTTTGTGGGATTATTTGATATTTTTAAAGCAGCATTCGCTCTTTTCATCATAAGGATTTTTTTTGAATCTTCTCCTTATTATGAGGCTGCAATTATTCTTGGTAGCTTTGGGATTATTGCTGGACATATTCATTCGCTTCTGATTTGGTTACATAAAAAGGAATGGCATGGAGGAAAGGGTGGAGCTCCTCTTGGTGGTGTGGTCTTATTTCTTTCTTGGGAGAGTTTTTTGGTTCTTTACACCTTTTTAATGCCTTTGATCCAACTTGGAAAGAAACTAAAGAAAAAGCAAAGTACATATGATAACTTCATTCCCAATGCTATTGTTGGGTTTTTCATTCCCTTTGTCGTTTTGTATTTAACTGGTAATCTACTTTACGTATTTTTAATCTTATTACTACTAGGAATTATTGTCTATTCCGAGAGAGAAAAGGTCAAGAGTATTCTATTCCCTAATTTAGATGATAAAGATTCTATATCAAGGATTTTTCTTATTTTGGGGTTAATAAGAGCTATTAAAAAGTCAATCATAAAAAAGCTAAAAATACACTCCAAAAGTGACCCAAACAGTATAAAGATTCCATTAACTCACTTATCTTCAGACCAAGCTACTCATAGCAATACTAAAACATAATTTTCGCAATAAGCAACTTCATAAAAAAAAACAGTCATTATCAAGATCTAGAGTGATTTTTTATGGATGAACATTGGCATTCAGAGATTCTCAAAGCTTTATTCGATCAATTAGGGGTGGATGATAGTGGGTTATCGAATGCAGAAGCAGAAGAAAGGCTCGGACAATATGGCCTCAATGAATTAGAGCGAGTGAAGAAAAGACATCCAATATTTCTCTTTTTAGAACAATTCAAAAATCCATTAGTTATCATTTTACTTATTGCTTTAGTTATATCAGTTATTATAGGTCTTTTTTCCCCAGATAAGCATCAAAGAGTGGAATATTTTATTGATGCTTTGGCAATTTCTGCCATCGTCACGTTTAACGCTTTTTTCGGTTTCATTCAAGAGTATAAAGCAGAGAAATCCATCGAAGCTTTGAAATCCATGGCTGCTCCCTTCTCTACCGTCATTCGAGAGGGTAAGAAACAACGAATTGAAGCTCAATTCTTGGTACCTGGAGACATTATTCTTATTGAAGAAGGAGATAAAATTCCTGCCGACGGGCGTCTTCTTGAATCACATTCTCTTCGTGTTGATGAATCTGCGCTCACTGGAGAGTCTTTCCCCGCTGCAAAGGAAGCTATGAGTCAAGTTCCGCAATATGCTTCTATTGCTGACCAGGAAAACTCCGTATTTAGTGGTACCAGTGTCACACGAGGTCGTGGTCAAGCTCTAATTGTCAAAACTGGCATGCAAACTGAATTTGGTAAGATTGCTAAGGGTTTATTAGAGGAAAAGACAGAAGAAACCCCCCTCCAAAAAAGATTAGCTACTCTTGGAAAATGGATTGGGATCGGCAGCTTAACCATCTGTGCAATCATTTTCATTATTGGTATTTTATTAAATCGAGGACCCATTGAAATGTTCATTGTTGCTGTTGGTTTAGCTGTGGCTGCTGTTCCTGAAGGTTTACCTGCCGTGGTCACTCTTGCATTAGCTCTTGGAGTTCAACGTATGAGTAAGAAAAATGCTATAATTAGGCGTCTTCCCTCCGTTGAAACGCTCGGATCAACAACAGTTATCTGTTCTGATAAAACGGGAACACTTACAAGAAATAAAATGACAGTCAGGAAAATCCTTACCGCTGATGAAGAATATAGTATAACTAAGAATACATTCTTGAATGAGACAATTAATTTGATTATCACCATTGGTTTAGAATGTAATAATGCACAAATAGCAGAGTCTAAAGGAGGAGGTTCAAAGGAGGTAGATATTGGTGATCCCACTGAAATCGCATTATTGAGAGTAGCAAAAAGAATGAATGTTTTTGATCGGACAAAATATAAACGTCTTTATGAAATTCCCTTTGATTCTGATTCAAAACGTATGAGTGTATTAGTTAAGAATCTCCAGGGGGAGTATTTTGTTTTCTCAAAAGGTGCTCCTGATGTTCTTATTAACTTATGTACTTATTACTACTCTAATGGTGAAGTTAAACCACTTGATGAGGAAACACGATTCAGATTTGAAGAAGCAGAGCAGAATCTTGCAAAAACTGGTTATCGAATGCTTGGTATGGCTTTTAAAACATTAAATCCAGAAGAAGATAAAATTGACCGTATAATATTATCCGAGGATTCTGAAGAGATAGAGTCAAATTTGGTCTATGTGGGAGCTATGGCTATCATGGATCCTCCAAGACAAGGCACTAAAACATCGATTGAGATTTGTAAAAAAGCTGGGATCCGACCAGTCATGATTACAGGTGATCATCTAAAAACAGCAGTCGCAGTTGCCACAGAGATAGGTTTAGTCTCTTCTGAAGACTCTTCTCAGTATTTTGAAGGTACTCAATTAGCTCAGATGAGTGATGAGGAGTTTACATCCATCGTCATGGATATTAATGTATATGCTCGGGTTTCTCCAGAACACAAGTTAAAAATTGTTTCTGCATTAAAATCAAATAATCAGATTGTAGCAATGACGGGAGACGGGGTGAATGATGCACCTGCTTTGAAGCGAGCTGATATTGGCGTAGCTATGGGTATTGCAGGAACAGATGTCTCTAAAGAAGCTTCTGATATGATTTTGGCTGATGATGATTTCTCAACCATAGTTGGGGCAATTCTTGAGGGGAGGACGATTTTTGACAATATGAGGAAATTTATTCTTTACCTACTCTCCTGTAACGCTGGGGAAATCGCTGTAATGTTCTTTGGTATTCTACTTACTTCATTGATCTTTGAAACGCCTATATTACCCTTATTAGCCATTCAAATTCTTTGGGTTAATCTAGTAACGGATGGACTTCCTGCGTTAGCCATGGGAGTTGATCCTCCTGATCCTGATGTCATGACCAGACAACCCCGCGATCCTAAAGAACCGATTTTAACCCAAAAATCTATCTTTTTCATAGTGTATTCGGGAATCATCATTGCTGTTGGAACATTACTATTATTTTTCTTATACATGTACCCGGATGTTATTGCTGGCCAGCTTCCTCCTGAAGATACTCGAATCCATGCACAAACAGTTGCTTTCACAATGCTGATTATTTTTCAAATGATTATGGCTCTCAATATTCGGAAAGAAGAACATTCGTTGCTTGGAAAAGAGTTCTTTAGAAATCCATACCTTTTACTAGCGATTGCAAGTTCAGTGATTCTTCATATATTAATAGTCTACATTCCTTTTTTCCAACCATTTTTCAACACTACTGCACTTAATCCCATTGATTGGGTTGTAATTATTGGCTTCAGCAGTATTCTCGTGATTGTGGATGAAGTTCGGACATTCCTTGCACATAGAATACCTCTGTTGAAAAAGATAGCAGGATATTGGTAAATTATTGATGTGAAGAAAGAAGAAGCTTGATTGTTTATATGATTTAAAGCAAGAGAAAGAGAATCCACATAAAAAAAAGGAAATAAAGATATTATCTACGTATAAATGACTTTAAGAACGATCGCTCTTTTTGAAACATAAGTAAAGAAAATACTTCATGAAAGATGGGGTACTTAATTGGTTTCAATTCTAAGAATCAGAGTTTCGCGGATTTCTAATGCGATGATATTTTTCACATTAGCTTTGGTCCAAATAGTAATTGTTTCATGGATTAGCGTTAGTCAAGAACCAAAACCAGAATATTTGAAATTTCAATGGATTACTCAAAGGCATATATTAGGTTTTTATATTTCTATTAACCCCATGGCTGACCCTAGATTTACTGCTTTGTTAATAGTGCTAACAGCTGGGTTACAATTATTGTTACTGGGATTTTTGGTCAATATTGTGTTTTCAAATAAGAATATGGTTCAGATTTATCCTGAATCGTTATATGGCCCCTCTTATGCTCCCGAAGAAGCTCCGTTGGTCGATAAAACTGTCGAACTAGTAACAAGAGTATCAAGAAAGGTGAGAATCAAAGTCAAAAAGATCTTTGTTTATCGAAAAGCGGTACCTAATGCGTTCTCTCTAGATCTTCTCCCGATTCCATTTTTTCGAAGACCATACTTAGTACTTAATACCAATGTTCTCGAAATTCTGGATGATAAAGAAATTGAAGCAGTTATTGCTCATGAGCTTGCCCACATAAAAAATAGTGATAGTCTAATTCGATTAATTTTGTCTATTCCCCGTTTGTTTCTTAATCTCGTTTACATTTTCCTCTATCTTCAAATTATTACGGGCATATTAGATGCAATATTTGATACATTAAATCCTGGAATAGCATTTGAACGAATAATTTTTTTGGGATTAGTTTATTTGGTAATAGCATTTGTCACAAAGATTACAGTTCATTTCCTTTATTCTGCTAATCGTCAGGCTGAATATCTTGCAGATTATTTTGCAGCTACTTTGGTTGGTTCAGATGTTCTAATTAACTCTTTAATTCATCTAGGTCAACGTAGTGAAACAATGCAAGTGCTATCACGAGAGATTGAGTGGTTGTCGAGTCTTTCTGAAGACAAAAAGCCTTCTAGTCCATTTCTAAGGAATATTTACCAACGTTTTCCTAAAACACAACTTAACGAGGATGTTGCTCGTGAAATTGCCCCGAAATTATTCTTGGAAGAGAAACTCGAAGAATTTGTGACTCATTACGGTATAGATCTGGACATTGAGACAAGGAAACATCTTGTAAACAGAGCTGTTCCTGTTTTACTAGAAAAGAGAGCTAAATACTTTGCGACAATAGACGATGACGAGACGGATGAGGCAGATTTCACTCCTAGTATTCTAAAGGAAAAAACCATTGATTGGAGGCATTTTGATTATGATGCTAGTTCAACTCTTGAAGACGAGGAAATTGACAGTTTTATTGCCACATTAATTGCTCAACCAGAGAAAATGGTTTTTGAACACGAACTTTTTCAAACAGCTGAAAAAAACAGTGATCACCCAAGTTTTCGAGAAAGAATTCTCAGAATCTATCGTATCTTCCATTTAAGTAAATATGAAAAAATTGTAAAACACATTACTGCAGAAACTCGTTCGCAAGTTGTTACTGATTCTTAATCATACAGAACTTTTTCCAACATTGCAGGAATTGTCCGTTCATCAGGTTTCATTAAATAGAGCTTAATATTGGGCAATTTTCTCAGTTTTCCGAGAATGGGAGAGGTAAGTTGGAGTGTTTGGCGTCGTGGAGTAAGAATGACACGGACGTCCTCCATTTGACTTAGAATGGGTAGAAAATCCATTCCACTTGTGGCAAGGAGATCAGATATTATAATAAGAGTTTTTTTTCCTCCAATTTGGTGGGAAAATTCTTTTTTTGCTGCTTTTAAAGCCAAAAAGATATCAGTCTTTCCCCCAGAACGAATATTAACTAGCTTGGTAATGATGTCCTGTGTAGTCATCTGTGAGTCAATGAATCCTTTAATAACTTCTGTTCGGGTATCGAAGCCAATCAAAGAAATTTCTTTTATATTGAGTGTTAAGCTAAACAAAATAGATGTGAGAATAATCAGTTTGAGATAACTTAATACCGAATGACTCTTATCAATTAGTAATACAGCATATTTTTGTTTCCATTTTCTTTTACTACAAATAACATGATTGTAAGTAAAGTAAGAGTCCCCTGAAAGAAGAAAATTAGCTACTGTTTTTTCCAAATCCCATGAACTACCAGGGACATAGGGAATCTTCATAGGGTATCTTGTACGATCAATTGCGTGAAATATTCTTTTAGCTTGCCTAAATAATTTAGGAATAAGCTTTTGTAAGAGTATCTGTTTTTCCTTCGGCGAAAAGTGCTCTTTAATTTGAAAAAATAAAGAATTAGATTCTAAAATAAAATCAGCATTATTAGGATCAATTTGCAGAACTTCTACAACAGTTCGTGGATAATTTTCAGCTAGAATTTCGATAACTTGTATGTTTTGCGTTTCCAGTGCCTGTTTTGTTAATTCTAGAGCGATTTCAATATTTAATTTGTTTTGTAGCTGATACTCATAGATTTTTTCAAGCAAATGGGTGTGAATTTTTGTATCATGAACAGCCTGAAAATGAAAAGCGGGATCGTTGTCCCGCCTTAAGATTTTTTTGGGAAAAAAATCGGTTCTGCGATTTCAAAAAGGCAGTCTTCAACTGTTTTATTAATATCTGGATGCAGTTTGACTTTACCTGAATAAACCGCATAAATGGCGGGAAAAATAACATCGGGAGTTGTTGGCCTGTTTTTCAGAAGTTGAGTGAGCTGAATTGCGGCCCGTACACTTGCTCCTGCTTCAAAATTCGCTGAATATCGTGTTCGATCAGTAAAAAGAACAATTTTCGCTATTAGATCATCATCAGTGTAATTCGTCCTAAGTCGAACAATTCTTTTCGCTTCATCACCAGATTTGTGTTCTAAGCGAATTAAAATACATCTGTCAAAAAATGCTTCTGGTAATGGATTGGTTCCTATATATTCTGCAGGATTTCTAGCAAAAATTGAGTAAAATTCATTTTTTGCTTGAACTCGCCCAAGCTGGGGAATTTCAATTTGTCGTTCATCTAGGGCTGCAAGAACACCATTTATGGATTCACTCGGAGCGCGATTAACTTCATTAAAGAAAAATAATCCTCCTTGTTGCATAGCATTGACTAATGGGCCAGGGATGAAACTTTCTTCACCAAAACCTGTTTTCATGACCAAAGGTGGGTCAAACCATCCTCGAAGGTGAGTGATTGTGAGATTTTCATCTCCGTCAACTCGATAAAAGGGTCGTCCGAGAGCCTTTGCTATTGTTTTAACTAATTCAGTCTTACCGACACCTGACTCTCCCTCAATAACAGTAGCAATTTGGCTATTAATTGCAGCAAGGATTAACTGAATTTCTTCGTCGAGTCCAACTAGATTCTCCTGGCATGTTCTGAGGATAACTTTGGATTCCATATCATAATCCCAACCAAAGTAATGAATTATATGTTAGTCAAGTTCTAGGATTGCTTTTTTCAATGTAACCTGACCATTTTCTTCGTTGAAACTAACCCATCCCTCCGATTCAAGTTCCTTTAACAAGCGTGTTGCAAAGATATTTTGAATGGCAACAGTTTTAGCAAGCTCGGTTAAATTTGCCTGTTGAATGTCCTGTAGAATAAATAATATTGCATATTTGGGGTTCTTAGCAAGATTAATCCTTAATGTTTCCACTGCGGTCATTAAATTAGCTGATTTTTGTTCTAGTTGTGACTTTATGTCAGACAGGGTCGAGATTTCTGTGTCCCTTTCTCTTAATTCAGCTTTAATATCATTTAACTTCTTCTCACTTTGTTCTTTCTCTGCTTTAATGTCAATCAGCTGTGTTTGAAGATCTTTTATCATGTTTTCATATTTATCGCACTCGCGTGCGATTTCAGCTTGTTTAGAACGAGAGGCGTCGGCTTGTTGAGTAATTTCTTCTTGTCTTTGTCTCAAAACTTCCAAATCCTTTTGTCTTCCTTCCAGCTCGCGATCTTTTGTGCTAAGTTGAGTTTTGAGATCTACTAACGATGTTTTCTGTTTCTCATGCTCAATTTTCAAGCTTGTAAGAGTTTCCCGTAATTCATTACGATCAGATTCAATTGTATAAATACGTTCGTCTTTTCCTTTCAGATCTATTTCTAAATCATTCACTCGAGTCTCTAATGATCGTTTAGAGCTTTGGAGGTTGTCAATAAGTTCTTGGGCATTATCTAATCGTTCTTGGATCTCTTCTACTTCAATTGTTTTTTCGCCCAAATCTTGTTTTTGGGTAGTTATTTCTAGAGTTAACATTTCAAAATTTTGTTTTACTTGTTTATTTTCCTCTTTTAGATTAGTTATCTGTTCTGAAAGTATTTCGACTTCTTTCTCACTCCTCTCTACTCTAAGATGGAGTTCTCTATTCTCATCTTCTTTCTGATCAAGAATTTGTTGTGTTTCATCCAATTTACTGCGAATAGCAACTGCTTCCTGACTTGTTTCACCTGAATCTAGTAGTAAATCTTCATTTTCTTGTTCCAGCTTTGAAATCTGTTCTTTTAGCTGTTTTTCGTTTTGCTTCATGTCTTGGATTTGTTGATTCACTTGATTGATGTAATCCTCCTTCAATTGGAGCTTTTCATTCAATGTTGTCTTTTGTTTGTGAATTTCTTTTTGAAGAGTTTCAACTGTTTCCTTTAGTTTAACATTCTCCTCAGATTGAGTGGTTAATACTTGAACCTCTGATTTCAAGTTTTCAATTTCGATATTGTTTTCAGAAGTTATAGTCTCAATTTCTTGGTCTTTATTCCCAATTACCTCTTGAAGTTGCTCTATTTCGAGCCTTGCGGACATTAATGCATTACCAACAGTTTCAAATTCAGTTTCCATCTTTTCACGATCTTGAACAGCTTTCTTCAATTCACGTTGAGCTTCATCAAGGGTCTCTTGGAGACGATTTAAGTCCTCAATTTGTGACGAAACTTTCCCAGAATCAATGCCTGATTGGTTTTTCAATTGAGCAATTTCTGTTTCCTTTTCATCAAGTAAAATATGAAGATCGTCAATTTTCATTTCTAATGCATTGTTTTCAAATACTTTCTCTTGTAACTTTTGATTTTCTTCCTTGAGTTGTTCAAACTCCTCATTCGTGATCAACGTGGCCTCAGAACCAAGCAAATCGAGATTATCTACTCCTTTCAATCCTATCTTCGAAAATTCCGTGTGAGCTGATTTATTGATTGACTGCATCTGTTTTTTGAGCTTTTCAACTAAATCCTCTACATCCCCTATTGAATAATAGGACTTGGGTTGTCGTTGAAGGTTTTTGATTACTGATTTGGCTTCGGATGATATTTTTTGATCTAAGCGCCGTTCTTGCTCTGCAATACTTTGAATAAAGACCAATTTGGGATTTTTGCGTTCCAAAATTCATTACTTCCATTTATAATCAGAAGAGTTCTTATGAATATGCTATAAAACACTTTTTGGCTGATTTCAACTATAATATAATGAGTGGAATTCTTAATGCTAATTTTGCATTGAACATATTAATTAAACGACCGTTTCTGTGTCTTCATCTATTTTGGAGGGTGACAAATTCTCATTCAGTGATTTTAACTCATGTTCAAAATCTTTGTAACGTCCCTGATATAAATTAGTTAATGCTAAATCTAAGTGCGAAGTTTTACTCTCAGGTTCATAACCAAGAATACTTAGTAGTTGAAAATTAATCTGCTGAAAGTCTTTTAACAAATGTGGGAGTCGTTCTAAGTCCTTATTAACAGCATCAAACATTTTCAAGGCGCTTAATTCACAAGTGGTGAGATTTTGAGTAAATGACTCAACTTGAGGTTGAAGGACCACTCGTAACCGATAGCGGATTTCATCTTTGCTAATCGCAGTTTCTTGAGCTAATATTTCCGCCCATTCCAGAATGGTCTCAAAATTCCGTA
This sequence comes from Candidatus Hodarchaeota archaeon, assembly GCA_029856365.1. Taxonomy (GTDB): domain Archaea; phylum Asgardarchaeota; class Heimdallarchaeia; order Hodarchaeales; family Hodarchaeaceae; genus Hodarchaeum. The sequence goes on along the minus strand of JAHQWW010000032.1, from coordinate 16,781 downwards.
ATCCATTCTTCTCCAGTTTTATCCAGTTTAAAACTGTCTCCAATGCGTCTTCAACCGTTGCTAATTGTTTATATAGCTCATCACGATTGTGCAAAGACTGGTCCTTAAGTACGTTCAATGATTGATGTAAATCTGCTAAATAATCTTGGTAACCTTTTTCTTTTTGCTCATCTGGGGCAGTCATTTTCATCTCTTCTCTCATAGGATGGTTAAGAAGCGGGATAGGAAAAGGTTATTCTTTTCTAGGGTTAATACAGAGCTAGTAGTTTTAAAGGTATTCGTAAAGGGCCTTCTTCCAACAAAAAGATTTTTCCTAGAAAAAAGGATGAATTCTGTTTAGAGAATTTTAGCCAAAATTAGGGGAACCTGACCGATTGCAATTCCCCCATCACCACAAGGAATTTTTTTATGTGCAATAGGGAAATTAGATTTACCATATTTGGAAATATAATGATAGAATTCAGTGAAAATAACACGGTTATAACATACCCCTCCTGACAACCCAATTTTCGTAACACCATGCTTTTCAGCAAGATCCAACGCGATTTCTGCAAATTTTCTTGCAATAGCCTTTTCAACTAACAATGCCAATTCATTACGATTTTGTTTTCGTTGGATACGCTCCCATAAGTCGTAAATGAGGGGAGAGGTTTGAATTTCGATCATTCCACTTGTCGTGAGCTTAGAATTTAGTTTAAGGTCAACATCGCTTGTTTTTCCTATTGCTATTTCTGCAAATGATTCTAGTTTAATTGCTGGTTCCCCCTCATAAGTTCGGTTCCTTGCCGCGCCCAAGAGAACGCTGATGGCATCTAGAAGCCGTCCACAACTCGATGTCATACTAGCGCCCTTTAATGATTTGTGAGTTATAATTCTCTCAAGCTGTTGAGCTACGATTGGGTAATCAGGTTTATTAGGGATCCATGATAACCAAGGAATCCTTAGAAAATCTTCTGTTACTTCTTCAAGTGAATAATTCGAAAGGAGAATACCTAGAAGAACTCTATATGGATTAGAAACAGCTTGGTCTCCACCTAAAAGAGTTTGCTTCTCTAAATGAGCTACGCGCTCATATCCTGAATAATTGCCAAATAGTATCTCTCCTCCCCAAATTGTACCATCTTCACCATAACCAGTTCCGTCTAAGGTTACACAAATTATACTTTCTTCAGGATCGACATTGGCTTCTAAAGCTAAAGCGCCCAAATGAGCAAAATGATGTTGAAACTGAAAAAAAGGAATATCTAATTCTGACGAGAGTTGTTGGCCTAATTTTGTAGTGAAGAACTCGGGATGAAGGTCACCGCCAATAGCATCTAGGGATTCAATTCCAAATAAATTTCTCATATGATTAACTGTCGACTTAAAAAAGTCTAAATTTTCGATCGTAGTCATATGACCAATATGTTGAGTTGGGAAGCAACGACTACCAATCCCTAAAGCCCCTACATTATACATCTCTGCTCCTAGTGCAAGTGCTATACAACTTGGAGAAGACCATGGTAACTGGATAGGTTTAGGAACATAACCTCGACTTCTTCGAATTAGTAAGGGATATTCGAATTCGTTCAGCATATGAAGTCGCATAACACTGTCATCAGCTCGTTGATAGATCTTTCTATCATGTACAAGAAAATAATCTGCAATTGACGCAAGCTGATGTTGAATAGCATCATTATCTATTAGGATTGGAATATTACTTGGATTTCCTGAAGTCATAATGAGAGCAGGATCGTTAATATTCTCTGAAAGTAAAAAGTGAATACCTGCATATGGTAATAAGACACCAATATTATGTAAGGCAGGAGAAATTAATGAAGATAGTGGAAATTCTTGCTTCTTCTCAAGAAGTATTATTGGTCGCATTAAAGACTGAAGGAGCTTCGTTTCGTTTGGTGAAAGAATAGCAAATTCTTTTACGCGATTTATGTTGGGTGACATAACTGCAAATGGTTTATCTCCACGTGCCCCCTTCCATTGACGTAATTTTTGAATAGGATCGTCATTGGTTGTACAACAAGCAAGATGAGTTCCGCCTATACCTTTAATTGCGATGATTTCACCTTCATCAATTATTTCAACAACATCTAGCCAGTTATGTTGAAAATCTCTTTTGTTAAGAATGATATTTCCAAATTTATCTAATAAGTAGTAACGTGGCCCACAATTCCAACAACAAGTTGTTTGGGCGTGAAAACGTCGATCAAAAGGATTAGTATATTCTTCTAAGCAATCAGGACATAATGGAAACTCATCCATAACTGTTCGTGGTCTATCATAAGGAAGCGAAGTAATAACTGTGTAACGAGGTCCACAATCCACACAAGAAGTAAATGGATAATCAATCCGACGGGAATCAAATTTCATTTCAGAGAGGCACTTATTACAGATAGGAAGATCAGGAGGGATATATGAACCCTCCGTACTACGTGTTAGAGAGCTGGGAGCAATTTGAAATGAATTATATCGGGCTAGGTTCACATTTGAAGGATTATAGTCAATTTTGAAGGTTTCATAGCGAGCTAGAGCTGGTTTATGATCTTTCAGATCGTTTATGAAAGTGTCAATCTGGCCTTTATTCCCTTTGACTTGAATTTCAACACCAGCATCCCCTCGATTCAAAACAAATCCCTTCATTTCATGTTTGTTTGCAATATTATAAACAAAAGGACGAAAACCGATTCCTTGAACCACACCATTAATCATTATTCGACAGTACACAGATTTCTCACTTGTATCAACGAAATGAATCCCTCTTCTTATGTTTAACTGACCTAATTTCGAAATAGGAAGGAAATCTCATAATCCAAGAGGATAAAAACGTAAGGAATGTAAATCCTTTCTCTTTCTTTCATATTAGATAATAAATAGGTCAAGGAAAAAAATTAAACTTCAGTACTATATGTTTCTAGATTATAGTTCAAAGACATACCTTTGGATACAAATAAGCATCGCTTTAATGAAGTATTCATCTTGCAGCTGAATTATGAACGCGACAACTTCAAATAAGAAAGAAAGATGGCCGATGTCAATTTCTAGAAGCGGATCGACTGAGTTTATCAGTCCCCTTACATGGTAATCTGACATAGAACAATATCTCAGGATGACTCTGTCGAATTACAATTTAAATGCATCAAATAATCTTATGAATTCAGTATTGGTGGACTTAATGATTCAAAAAGTACTTTCTGTTCTTCAAGAACCAGGGAGAGAAGTTTATTGGCCCCGTCATATAGAAACGTATGGGCACCAACTTGGTTTCCTTATCTATATCAGTGCAGGAATTGCAGTTTTAATTGTCCTGATTGGCATTTATCGTGGGATGCGTGTTTGGTTCCATGGAAAATATGATAAAAAAGGTCAGAAATTCATTCCATTTTTCTTTAGTCTTGTTCTTACAGCTTTTAAAAACATCTTCTCACGATCATTCCCTAAAAGATTGTACTATGGCATTGGAGCGGGGATTAATAAACGCAAAACGTGGCAATGGTCGAGTTTCATTATCCATGGAATGATTATGCTGGGTTTCCTAGGAGCTGCAATTGCCACCATTATATCTACGATCCATGAGTGGATATATATTGAATTTTTACATGAAGAACTTCTGGTCGGCCCTCTATACGTGGCTCATTCTCTTTTTGCCGATTTAGCGGGATTACTCTTATTCTTGGGAACTGCTTTGGCATTACTGAGACGATACGTTATAGAACGTGATTATTATACACAAGCAAGTTACGAGGATCTCTTTCTGTTGTTGTTACTTATCTGGGTTAGTATTTCAGGTTTTTTCATTGAAGCCACTCGTATTGTGTATGGTTTAGTTAACCAAGCTGAAATTAATTTCGAGATCTTTTCGTTTATTGGATATCCTCTCGCATTAATCCTCCAAACTCTTTCACCCAGCAATGAGCAAATTTTTGCATTGCACCTCTCTTTCTATCTCTCACACCTCGCAGTAGCCTTTATTGGCGCAGCTTATCTAGCCTTTGGTAAATTCTTCCATATTGGAGTAGGTCTTGCTAATATCGTTCTTACAGACATGAAATCACCAGCAGGACAGTTACAATTCGACCCTGAAGGCATTAAATCAATCGAAGATTTTACATTTTATCAATTGTTTGAAGCCTCGGCTTGCATGAAATGTCATTTTTGTCACAATTATTGTCCTGCTCAGGATTCAGGTGAACCACTATCTCCATTAAAGATCATTCAAGACGTGAAAAATTGGGGTAGAAAACAATATGGTTTAATCAATTCTAATAAAGGTGTTCCTATTATTGGTGAAGCATCAGGAATTACTGGAGATGTCTTGTGGGCTTGTGTTACTTGCTATGCCTGCACAAACGCCTGTCCTCATCTCATTGGACATGTTAATATGATTGTTGGGATGCGTGCTACTTTGATTGAGGAGGGTGAAATACCTGCAACATTTGCTACAATGCTCGAAAGTGTATATAATTATGGTAACATCTGGGATCAACCAAAACGTGACCGAGTGAAATGGTTAAAAGAGGGAACACTACCCACTATAAAAGAGTCCGAATCAAAGTTGCTTTGGCTTCCTGGAGATACACTAGCTTACGATCCAAGAAATCAAAAAGTTGCTCGGGCAACCTATGAGGTGTTTTCCAAAGCAGGTGTCGATTTTGGGACACTTGGCGAAGCAGAGAAGAATGATGGTAATGAAATGAGGCGATTAGGTGAGGAGGCACTATTCCAGATGCTTGCTGAAGATAACATCGGAATGTTCAAAAAAAATAAAGTCAAAAGAATTGTTACATCCTCACCTCATGCCTATAATGCCATTAAAAATGAGTATCTAGAGTATGGAGGAGAATTTGATGTTGTTCATTACACAGAATTATTGGTTGAGCTTATTGAAGAGGGGAAGATAAAATTCACAAATGAATTGAATTATATAGTAACATATCACGATCCCTGTTACCTTGGTAGGTATAATGATATTTATGATGCCCCTCGTAAGATAATAGAACTCCTCCCAGGTGTGAGAATGAAAGAGATGCCAAATCATGGTCAATTCAGTTACTGCTGTGGTGGTGGTGGTGGTGGTATGTTTCGTGAGACTCCAGAGTGGGTGACTACACGTATCTCTGAACACCGAATATTAGAAGCCAAAGAGACCTTGGTCTCATTTTCGGAAGATAAAGAAGATGATAAACCTAGAAAAAAGATTCTAATAACAGCTTGTCCTTTTTGTACGAGTATGCTAACCGATGCTTCAAAAACTCAGCAATTAGAAGGGGATATTGAAATTAAAGATCTGATAGAATTAGTTCTCGAAGCTATGGATTGATAGAAACTCCAGTAGGTTATTTTTTGATTTTCGAGCTAGAACTTAGATGAAATCAAGAATAAGAAGCTAATAATGGAAAAAAAAGAGGTATTGAAAAGGAAAGAAGGACTTCATCCTTCACTAGAACAAAGTTCGTCATATTCGTCTGGTGTCATAAGTTTTCCTAATTCTTCATCAAGATTAGATGGTTTAATACGAAGTAACCAGGTTCCATATGGATATTCATTTAACATCTCTGGGGAGTCTTCCACTTCCTCATTAACTTCAATAATTTCCCCAGAGATGGGGCTATAAATATCTGATACCGCTTTTACACTTTCGACGGAACCATAAACCTCTCCAAATGTTACAGTATCACCAACTTCTGGAAGTTCCACGAAGACAATATCTTTAAGCGCCTTTTGGGCGTAATCAGTTATTCCAATTAAACATGAGCCATCTTTTTCTACTCTGACCCAATCATGCTCTTTATAGTATTTAGCTTTGCTATCTAACTCGTAGGACATTAAATACGACTCCATTATTACATTTGTAATATGTTGAGAACCATCGAGCGATTTCATTGATTGATTTTTTATATCTTTGCATCTTAATTGGAAAAGAAGAATACCTTCTTTATCATTCATTCTTTATGCTTTGAATTTTCATGAATTAACAAAACGATTTTAGAAGGTAAATCTTCATTTAAGGTATTTAAATGGAATATACACTTCAAAAGACCTTTTGTGGAATATATTTAATTTATGGATCCTTTATTATAATCAGATTACAGACACTTCTTATTTAACCACATGAAGTTCTCACTTGAAAATAAATAGAATCCCCGTTTGTTTTTGATAAAATAGTTGGAAAGTGATTATAATAACAATACGCTACAGATAAGTATTGTTAACAATTGTACAAGAACAAAGTAAGAAAGATTGATATAAAAAAGCTATATAATTAACATTTTAATGTAGTATAATTAGCATTTTTATGTCGACATCTATTGATTGAGTTTGAAAGACTATTTCCAATTACTTGAATGTATTAGAAATCACGAAAAGTGATTATCATGAGTACCATATCCATAGAGAAGATCATAGATTTAAGTACCGCCGATCCTAATTTTAAGAATGAGGTGGTCAATGAACCAGGGGGTGAACATCTAAAAAAGTGTTTTCAATGTTCATCTTGTACGTTGACGTGCCCCGTTACTGATGCTGGATTTGATTTCAATCCACGAAAGATTATTAGGCAGGTTTTACTTGGAATGAGAAAGGAAGTCCTTGAATCAACAGCTATTTGGCAATGTGTGGGTTGTTATGAATGTACTGATCGCTGCCCACAAAACGTTCGTTTTACAGAAATTATTGAAGCTCTACGTCGCATTGCTGTCCGTAATACAAAAAATAAGGATAAGAAAAAACGCACAAAACTCCCCAAACAGGGAAGGCTTAAACATTCCTTCGATAAACGGTTCTCAGAGAGTATTTGGCTATGGGGACGAACATGGGAGCCGGAATACATTGGTCGTTATTTTATGTATGGACGAGGTTTACCATTTGGGGCTTTGATTGGTTTCAGATATATTTCTATGATTCTTGGTATGCTCAAGAAATTTAAAATCGAATTCTTCCCCCCTGGATTTCACCCCTGGAATTCAAACGCCAGAAAAGTAAGAAAAATATACAAGAAGGCTAAAAGCATACAAAAATGAAGTGATACATATGAAAGTCGGTTATTATCCAGGTTGTTCTCTTCATAAAGTGGCCAAAGAATATGACAGATCAGTACATAAAGTGATGGAAAAATTAGGTGTTGAACTAGTTGAATTAAAGGATTGGAACTGTTGCGGAGCTTTAGAAGTTACTGCTGTTGACCATTTGGCAGCTGAAGGCATTGTGGCCAGAAATCTTGCTTTGGCAGAAGAACAGAAATTTGAACAACTTATAGCTGTATGTCCTGCTTGTTCTTACCAATTAATAGCTACAAATTATAAAATGGTACACGATAAAAATAAAGCAGATGAAATAAATTCATTATTAGAAACCCCGTATACTCCAAATAGTGTAAAACCAATGCATATCCTGGAACTCCTTCGAGATTATGTGGGTATTGAAAAAATAAAAGAGAAAATTGTACCTGGAAATCCTTTGGAAGGGAAAAAAGCTGTTTCCTATTATGGGTGTTTTTGCACACGTCCAGGTGATATCATTCAATTTGAGGATCCTGATAATCCAACCTTCATGGATGATTTAATAGAAGTCGTGGGAGCAGAACCGCAATTTTTTCCTATGAAAACAAAATGCTGCGGAGCAACACAGATGCTCGTTGCTAAACCTGTTGTTGAAACATTGACGGGAAATATTTTATTAAATGCTAGAGATGTCGGTGCTGAATTCATCCTTCTTGCGTGTCAAATGTGCGCTCTATCCCTTGATGGCCAACAGAAACAGGCAATAAAAAGAGTCACAGATGAAAAATTCGAAATCCCTGTGCTTTATTTCAGTCAAGTACTTGGCTTGGGGATGGGACTCGATTATAAATCTCTAGGATTAGGATCTAACTATGTTTCTCCAAAAAAACTATTAAAAGGAGCTAAAACATAAGGGGACACAAAATATGGTAGTTTCAGAAAAACATCCAAGCTTTGAAATATTTAGTTCAGATACAACGGCAGAAATTCTGAAAGCGTGCTATCAATGCTCATCTTGTACTAGTGTATGCCCATTGCGAAGAGTTTCCAAGTTTAATCCACGAAAAATCATTCATAATTCGTTATTAGATAAACCTGTGAGTGAAGACGATTTAACTGCATGTTTAACCTGTGGAAAATGCTTAGAAGTGTGTCCACAAGAGATTGATTTTCCAGAATTTATACGGTTAAAACGAGTTGAGATGGGAATAAATGAGGAAAGATATGCTCATCATAATATTTTCAATCTTCTTCAGATATTTATGACAGAAATGATTGATTCAGGCATGAAGTTCAATTATGAAGGGGAAACAGATCCAAAATCTAACATAGCTTATTTTCCAGGTTGCGCAGATCTCTTTGATAAATTTTTAGATTTAGAAAAAACTAATTTTCATCAAATCGGACAGAGTGCTATCAATATAATGAACAAGGTTGGAATTAAACCGAATCTTCTATCCTTAAAATGTTGTGGTCATGATGCATATTGGACTGGTGATCTTAATTCATTTAATAAAGTTCGTAAATATAATGAACAGATGATTAAAGAATCAGGGATTACCACCTTGGTAGTATCCTGTGCTGAAGGCTATTATACTTTCCAAAAATTGTATGAGCTTGAAGGTGTGAAAATTCAGCATATTTCTCAGTTTATTGAAGAGCATCTAGAAGCATTTGGGTTTAAGGATGACAATTCTCCATTATTAGCTTACCACGATCCTTGTCGTCTTGGTAGATTTATGAAAGAATATGATGCCCCACGAAACGTATTAAAAAACACTGGGGCAACTTTTAAGGAGCTTTCACTCAATAGACAATTTACAAACTGTTGTGGAGTATCTGCTTGGCTTAGATGTGATGATCAATCACGTTCGGTGATGCTACGGAAATTAGAAGAAGCAACTCAGGCAGTGGGAGAACAGGGGACACTTGTTGTAGCCTGTAATAAGTGTTTTGCTCACCTAAATTGTGTATTGGAAGATAAAAAACCCCAGCACAATTATCAGATCAAGGTGAAAGAAATAGGAATGATAGTTGATGAACTTTCAACGAAAAAAAGTGATTAAGAGGTAGGAAAATGACAGAAGAAACATTAGGTTCAGTAGCAGTTATTGGTGGCGGTATTGCAGGGATTCAAGCATCATTAGATTTAGCTGATCAAGGATTTCTTGTATACATGGTTGAAAGTAATCCTTCTATAGGGGGCAGAATGGTTCAATTAGACAAGACTTTTCCAACTCTCGATTGCGCAATGTGCATTCTTGGTCCAAAATTAGTTGATGTTCAACGTCATCCGAATATTAAACTTCTTACTTATTGCGAACCATTAGCTCTTACAGGATCTGCAGGGAATTTTACACTGAGATATCTTAAGAAAGCACGTTACGTTGATGAAGAAAAATGCACAGGATGTGGGGATTGCGAAGCAAAATGTCCAGTGTATATTGATGATTATTTCAATGAATATTTAACGAGAAAAGATAGGAGAGGTAGAGACAGACCTGCAAGAAAAAATATTTCTATTCCATTTCCTCAAGCTGTCCCTAAGGTAGCATTTCTCGTACCTGAGACATGCCGATATATTCAAAAAGGGAAGTGTGGGCTCTGTCAAAAAGCTTGTGGGCCTGGAGCTATTGATTATGAACAAAAAGACGAGGAGCGCGAGATTAAGGTTGGCGCAGTAATTGTAACAACTGGATTTGATCCTTTTGATGCGAAAGAAATAAGTAGTTTACACTTCGGACGTTTTCCCAATGTTGTTACAACATTGCAATTTGAAAGATTGCTTAATGCATCAGGGCCAACTGGAGGAGAAGTAATTAGACCATCAGATCAAAAACATCCCAAGAAAATAGCTTTCTTACAGTGTGTTGGATCACGTAATCCTTCTCTTAATAGAAATTATTGCTCTGCTGCATGTTGTATGTATGCCATAAAAGAAGCAATAATGGTCAAAGAACACGATCCTAGTGTTGAAGCATATATTTACTATATGGATATACGTGCATTTGGGAAAGGATTTGAAGAGTTTTACCAACGGGCTATTAATGAGTTCAATATACACTTCATCAAGTCGCGCATTGGTGAAATACGAGAAAATCCAAATAATCACAATTTAATTGTCAAATATGAAGATTTTACAGGCACATCCGATATCACCTCTGAGGAGATGGATATGGTTGTATTATCTACTGGATTGGATCCCTCCTCTCACTCAGATTTTCTAAAAGACTGTATGAACCTTACATTAGATGAGTACGGTTTTATAGCAACAGATCCATTAACACCACTAGAAACAAATCGACCAGGGGTTTACGTCTGTGGAGTTGCTTCAAGTCCAAAAGATATTCCTGATACTGTTGCAGAAGCAAGTGGTGCAGCAGCTAAAGCGTCTATATTACTTAAAAATGTGAGAGGCACTCTAATCGAAGAAATTAAGCTTCCCCGTCCAATTAAAGTAGATGCATTAGATGAACCACGAATAGGGGTCTTAGTTTGCCATTGTGGGCACAACATCGCCTCAGTTATAAATTGTGCAGAAGTTGCTGAATACGCCAAGTCATTTCCGAATGTTGTATTCTCAACGGATCCGATGTATGCTTGTGCTGCAGATACACAATTAGTAATTAAAGATGCGATAAAGGAACATAATTTGAATCGTATTATAGTCGCTTCTTGCACCCCGCGTACCCATGAACCATTATTTCGAAGTACTCTTAAAGAAGTAGGCTTAAACGAATTTCTATTTGATCTTGTGAATTTGCGTGAACACGCTTCATGGGTTCACCCTAATGAACCAGAAAAGGCTAATGAAAAGGCAAAAGACCTGATTAGAGGAGCAATTGCTCGAACTTGTGAACTTGAACCTCTGCTTAAAGAAAAAATTCCTATAGTTCAGAAAGCTGCTGTTATTGGAGGTGGCTGCGCTGGTATGACCAGTGCTTTAGATCTTGCGCGAGCTGGATATCCAGTTTATCTGATAGAAAAGGAAGATCAGCTTGGTGGAGAGCTCTTAAAGATACCAGAACTTCACAACAAACTTAAGGGCAAAGAGATTATCGAGAATTTGGTAAATCAGGTTAATGCAGAACGAAAAATCACTGTTTTTACGAATTCGGAGCTTGAAGACTTTAGTGGAGCCGTTGGCAACTTCAACGGAACAGTTAAGGGCGAGGAAATTAAATTTGGAGCAGTTATTCTTGCAACGGGAGCTGAGCCATTTGTACCAAATGGCTACTATCATTATGGAGAAAATCCAAACATAATAACTCAAAGGGAATTTGAAGAACGTTTTGATGAACTGAATCCCCAAACAGTAGTTATGATTCAATGTGTAGGCTCACGTGAGGATGAACCACCTAGGACTTATTGTAGCCGTATATGTTGTACAGTAGCTATTAAGAATAGTATTCGTATTAAAGAACGTAATCCAAATGCTAATGTATTCATTCTCTATAAAGATATTCGAACTTATGGTGAACTAGAAGAAAAATATCTGGAAACAAGACAGCTTGGTACTATTTTTATACGTTATACTGATGACCAGAAACCAAATGTAAGTCCTGATGGAATAGTTGAGATCTTTGATCCAATGTTAGGAGCTACTCTTAGAATCAAACCAGATTTAATTGTTCTTAGTGTTCCATTGGTTCCCAAACCAAATGAGGAATTAAGTCAGATGTTCAAAGTTACTCGTGGGGCTGATGGGTTCTTCCTAGAGGCACATGTGAAATTAAGACCAATAGATTTTGCTACAGACGGTATATTCCTTGCAGGAACATGTCACTTTCCTAAATTCACAACAGAAAGCATTTTTCAAGGGAGTGGGGCAGCTGTTCGGGTAATGGCTCTCCTTGCTAAAGGATATCTACTATCAGAAGGAGCCATTTCAAGAGTAGATCAAGATCTTTGTCGCGGCTGTGGTAGGTGTGAACAGGTATGCCCCTATAAGGCAATTGAATTGGAAATAAAGACAATAGAATTGGAAACAAAATCAATTCAAACAGTAAAAGCTGTTATACACGAAGCTGTTTGTAAAGGATGTGGAGTTTGTGTGGTAACATGTCCAGTTGGAGCAATTACGGTTAAACACTTCCCCAATAAAACTATCGAAAGACAATTCGAGTCCATTCTTATTAAACCAGAAGACCATGTTGAAGAAATCTCAGAACCAGCATCTATGGAGGCTCCATAAGAAAGGTGAAAAAATAATGACTCAAGCTGAAATTAAATCTACCAATGATCTTTTTGAACCAAAAATCATTGTCTTTGCTTGTAACTGGTGTAGTTATGCGGGTGCAGACCTAGCTGGAGTCTCTCGGCTTCAATATCCGACTAATATTCGTATCGTACGAGTAATGTGTTCTGGACGGGTAGATCCCGCATTCGTTCTCAAAGCATTCCTGAAAGGAGCTGATGGCGTTATGGTTGCTGGTTGCCACCCTGGCGATTGCCACTATCTAGAGGGAAACTTAAGAGCAGAGGAACGTATGAACAAAATGGTTGAAGCATTAAAGACTCTTGGATGGGAAATCGATCGGTTCCGTTTGGAATGGATTAGTGCTAGTGAAGGTAAACGTTTTGCACAAATAATGACTGACTTTACCAAAAAAATTAGAGAATTAGGCCCAATTAGAATTAAAAACGATTAAAAAACAATAGGGGGGAGGAATTGTACTTCTTTTTTTGTTACAAATACCTCATCTTCTTTGTGGATAATAAAGTTTAGGAGTAGAATATATTTTGTGATATATTGGAGAATTTCTATCAATATCACTACATATTTCTTCTAATACCTTCTTCGAGATCCTATTGAAAAAGGGTAGGAATGTGAGCCAATATGTTATTCCAATTAGACCTTTAGGGACTATCCGAAAAATTTGATGAAGTTCCCAACTCTTACTATTAATACGTCTTAACAGGTATCTTAGGATAACATAACCTGGTAGGATGATATCTGTATGCAATGTTAATTCTTTCTCTGGAATTATATTTTGAAGGTGCATAATTTTCTTCTTTTTAATTCTCTTAAAACCTTTGAAAATCCCTTCCAGAAAAGCACCAAATTTACATAAGTAAAAAATATATTGTAATTTATTATTTCTTTCAATATGAACCAATTTTTGCCAAGTATTGTGAGAATTTCCATTCAAAACAACCTTGCGATGATCTTGGAAAACTAATCCCCCTGACCAAGGAGGATCTCCTGGAATATGCCATTCAGCAGGTAGATCATCATATTTAGAATGACTTCCATAGCTGAGGTATTGTTTGGGGTTTAATGCTAATCGAATTGCTTTCTTATGGTCTATCAAATTTTGTGGAATTAATTCTCGTATCCTAAAATCATGACATACAACCTCATTCTTCATTCCATCTATTAATGGACGAGCTAAGGATGATTGAATTCCTGTGATCAGCCTAATCCAATAGGAGCTTAAGTTGGGAGTGAAGAAAGGGATAGGAAAAATTATACGTTTTAGTAATCCAGTAATTTCTACATAACTTTCCATGAATTGTTTATACGTAATAATATCTGGACCACCAATATCATAAACTTCACCAATAGTTTCTGGTACTTCTAAACAGTCAGTTAGATACTTAAGGACATTTCTAATAGCTATTGGTTGATTCTTAGTTCTCAGCCATTTGGGCGTAATCATAATTGGCAATCTATTGACAAGATACCTCATCATTTCAAAGGCTGCACTTCCACTCCCAATGATAATTGCTGCACGTAATGTGGTAACTGGTATTGAACAAGAATCCAGTATTTTGGAAACTTCAATGCGAGACTGTAGGTGTTTACTTAATTTTTCTTCCTCTGCCCCTAATCCTCCTAAATAAATAATTCTCTCAATTTTTGCGTCTTCCGCTGCTATAATTGTGTTTTGTGCTGCTATTCTATCAGCTTTGATAAAATCTTTTATTTTACCCTCCATAGAATGGATTAGGTAGTAAACTATATTTATTCCTTTCATTGCTTCTTTTAAGGATTTAATATCGAAAACATCAAGATTTATTGCTTCTAGATTTTCATGATGACTCCATAATCGCATATTAAGTTTTTGTTTTGATCTAAATCCCACTCGTACAATGTATCCTTTTTTTAAGAGTCTTGGTACAAGTCTAGAACCTATATAGCCAGTTGCTCCAAGTACAAGAATATTTTTTTGTTTCAATCTCAATCTCCTTACTTAAAGAGGATGTTAATAATCCTGTTGTGCTTTCCAAAAATCTCCATAAAAGAAGAAGAATAGCTAGTAATAGCAGTATTGTACCAACCTTAATTGACAATTTTGGGACGTTCCAGCTTTCGAAAAAATTTATCTATTTGCCCTAAAATATCTTGATCCTCAGCTTTTACTTTGACTTTCCGTGCATGCTTTACTGTATTTCGATATTTTTTCCAATGATTTTTTCGATTTAATCTTCCATTTTCTAATGAAACCTTTAAATCCTGAATATTATTGCTCAATTCAGTGTAATCAATTAAAAAACCTACTCTAGAATTCATTGATTTTTGTACTTTTCATAAGCTAGTCTAGTAGCTAGTAAAATCATAAGAATTAAAGCACAAAATGCTGCATAAAGAGAAACTTCATTGGCATTTCCAATTTGCTTAAAAAAAATTCCTATGAATGCCCAAATTGGAACCAATGTATATGCCACATCTTTTCGTTGTAAAATTATTGTTATTACAATTATAGTGGCAACACTGAGTATTATTAGTGTCCATATAGTCTCACTAATTCCTAGGCAATCCCAGTTAATAGAAACTAAGAATGCTGTTACGTTTGCAACAGTTGCGACAGTAATCCAGCCAAGATAAACACTAAAAGGAGTGTGAATAGCTAATTTGGTGTTTAAAGGGATAGAATTTAATCCTATCTCAAGACGCCAGTAGATTAAGATCAAAGACATCAATAAAACCAGCATTGCAATGAGTGAGAATAATACCTGCTCATAATGCCAAAGAAAAATCCATACTGAATTTGCTACAGAACTAATTATAAATAAAGCAGAAATTTGTTCATGAAAATCTTCATTTCTTTGTTTAGGTAAAGCTTGAAAAGCAACGAAGATAATTAATAGAACATATATTACCCCCCAAATGGTAAAAACATATCCAGCAGGTACAAATAGATTTGGGTATGAATCAGATAATTCACCAGTTGTTTTCCCATTCAATGGAAGGGCATTAGCTAAAAAATTAACAAATAGCGTCAATACTAATCCTATGATATTTCCAATAATAAATATTTCTTTTCTCGTAATGCTAACCATAATTTAAATCAACTCAATCTTTAATTTTCTAGATATTCCGTAAGATTTGTTTTTCCAATTGTTAAGTGTGGATCAATTGCTAATAGCTGTTTTGCTATCGCTGCTAAAATTTTCTTTACTCCTTGTGTTTTTTTCATTTTCAAATCCAGGATATACACGAATAACGGCTCCATCTGATCGCTCGTTAATCAAAGTAAAGAATCTATACTTAGTACTTCCTTCAATACTCAATGAATAGACCAATATTGATTTCTTGTCTCTTGAAATAAATAAGGCTGGTGTCTTAAGAATTCCAGTATCTTGAGTTAAGAAGATAGGTTTTAATTCAGGAAATATGCTTTCTATGGTAATTTTACCATTTATTACAATGTGTGGCATTATTACATCTCTTTTAAATTTCTTTTAGCTTTTTATTATGTTTAAGTAACCTCTAAATCGTGATATGCTCTTTTGGCTCACAATTAAAGTTAATCCAAATATAATAAGCATATTTGTTACTAAAAAGAAGAGTAGTTCTTCAATGGGTAATATTCCACCAAGTAATATACCAGTTGATGTGTTCAGTGCAATTGTCCAAATGTCAGCCGATATTGCTATTGTATCTACTACTGATAGATAAGCTGTTAATGTTATTATGATTAAAAATAAAGGAAATTTCTTTTCCCAAAGGATATCAGCACCATACAATAATTGAAGCATTATTGGAGGAAGAGCCCAAATTAATATTAGATCTAGATATATTAAAGCGTTAACCTGGGAAACATAAGTAATAAGAGAAACTATCCATAACATGAACAGGAAAACAGAGGATAATAATCGAATATTTTTATTATCTCTTTCATCTACATAGTTAAGAGACATAGGCCCAATAAATGTGAAAGTAAAAACACCAACAAGAAATGTTTGTAATATAAAAAATGAATACTCTTCTATCGGGACATAACCGATAACGATCCCTAATACTTTGTTTGTATCGTAATACCAGATATTGTTAGCTACAATGAAATTATCCCATGGTGTTGTATACAACAAAGCAATAATTGCTAATATTAGGATCGCGGTAAAAAATGTTCTAGCCTTTAATAAGTTATTAGGTTTTCCAGTAGTTCTGTATGAATAATGTCTATATACAAGATATAAAACATTGAATATTAAGGGAACTAAGATAAAAAATAAGAGAAATGATAAATAAGTCATTCCAATCATCATTTAGACTTAAATTAGTTGTGGCTACCATAATTTTGTCTTTTTCTGGTAGTTGATCCATTGTAATGTCGCTTGATTAGGTCTGAAGTAACTTTAGCACTTGAAATAACACCCGGCAGACCTGCTCCTGGATGGGTTCCAGCTCCAACTAGATATAAACCTTCTATATCCTCGGACTTGTTATGAGGTCTAAACCAAGCAGATTGAGTGAAAATCGGTTCAACAGAGAAGCCACTACCTTTATAACTGTTATAATCTCGCTCAAAATCTAAAGGAGTTAACATTCTTTCGACTACT
>JAHQWW010000004.1 GCA_029856365.1 Candidatus Hodarchaeota archaeon | reverse complement strand
TTATCTGCTAATCTAAATCCAATGCAATCAAGAATAACAGCCTCAACATTTTCCTCAACAAAACTTTGCGTGATTATTTTCCAACTCTCTCCTTTGATATATGGTGATTTCTCTTTAATAACAATCTTTTCTGTTTCCCATTTATTTCTTGCTTTAGTAATTTGATTTTTTAAGGGAACCACAACCCCAAGACTTCTAATTTTTAGTATACAGTTGACTAATAATTTTAGATGATCAAAGGGGAAAATAACTGGAAATGAAAACTCGTTTTCTGGAAAAACATGTGAACAAAGGATTCCAATAGCTTTGACTTTTGTCTTGGTTTTCATTCGATTGATGGCCTTGGGTAAGAGCTCGCTAATTTTCTTTTCACTCAATTGAACTTGACTCCCATCTCTCAGTCGAGTGATTAAGGGAGTTTCAGTTATTCCTGGTTTTAAATCTTGGATCTCCTCTGGACTGAGGTTATCCAATAAACCTCCCTCCACAATTTTTATATGGGGAAGAAAGAGAGGCATTATGTCCGTCATAATGTCTTTCCGTGGAGACTGACCAATAGTGAGGACTCCAATTCTTACTTTATTCATTATTAAAACCATCTTAAACTTCATAATAAATCTAAAAAAATTCTCTAAGACTCATTTGTCTCCTTATATATTTATCCGTGTTTTCAAATCCTTGTGCTGGTATATTTTCCTTTGTGAATATTTTTCGGAGAGCAATAGCGTCATTTATAGCATAACCAGAAAATCTATTGTTAATTAGGACGAAAATAGTATCATACAGTTTACTAAGCAGCTTGATCTTAAGGGACCAATCTTTTCTTTCCTGTTTTTTTTCCAAAAAGAATTTTCCAAGTTTTTTGTCTGGAATAATCCTTCTATCTCCAAGAAGACGAATATAATACAACGATACCTTTTTATTCCGATATTTTTCAGGAATGTTTAATGTAGTCGTTTCTGTTAATGTAATGTACTTTTCAATTAGAAGATCTTTAAAATCGTCACTGAACCAAGATTTATTCCGAATCTCTAGAACGATTTGGCCTGAGAAATGAGCTGAGCATTTATCAAGCATTCGAGTTAAAAAAGAGAGTGTCTCTGGAGTTTTACGGAAACTAGGGGGAAATTGGACTAATATCACCTGTAGTTTCTCTTCAAGCCTCGTCATACGAGTAAAAAACTCGGTTATTTTATCTAACTTTAAAGTAAGGTGTGAGTGACCTCCTGAGTGTGTCACTTCCCTAAAAAGTTTTGCACTAAAGATGAAATCATCGGGAGTGGAGCGATACCATCTTTGAATCATGGATTCTGAAGGGATTCGATAAAAGGTGGTATTTATTTCATTCAATAGAGAATAATTACTATAATACTCGAGTTCATTTTCAACGTCTCTCGGATAAAACGTACCATGCCAATGGGGGTAAGACCATCCCGCAGTTCCCAGATAAATCATTTCTAAGTGAATTAAGTAATTTTACTATATATATTGTTCAGTTGAAAATCTGAAATAATACATCAAAAAATCCGTTAGATGAATTATTTCTTAATTTTCTTGGTGATTCTATATCATAGTTCTGTTGAATCTTTTCATATTAGCAATTATTGCAGCAACAATTTAAACACCCATCCTGGAACTTGAGTTATTATTAGTAACTCTCTTTTAAAAAAGTCTCTCCAAATCAAATTTATGCTGGTTTAACTCAAAAAAAAATGAGGAATGATGGTAATCTATTTTTCTTTTTTTTTCTCTTTAGATTTAGTCTGGGTTTTTTTCTTTGTCCCTTTCTTTTTCTTTGCCATTGTTATTCACCACAAAGTAACTGTTTCGTCATTATTCAGCAAAAAAGATCTTCTTAGAACTCTCTCCCGTTCCTATGATTTACGGAGTCTAACATTCTCATCTTCACTTGTTATTTAAGCATCTTCTTCTTTATATTCATCGTATTTATCATCATCTTCTGACCAGTCATCGTCTTCGTCATCCCAGTCTTCATCATCCCAATCTTCCTCCTCTTCTTCTTCATTTTTCTTATTTTTTGGACCGATCTTCATGGTTAGTGAATCCTATTTTGAATATATTTGGTTTTTTTCAACTTATGGTTAGTTTAACCTAATTTAAGGAAAATCTGACCAGAAAAAACGTTTGAATATTCATGTATTTAAACCTTTTTTATTTTCTATAGGGTTATCTAAAGGAGACTCTTCCCAAATCGTAATGTTATAATAAGTCTTGTAACCTATTCTATTCAACTTTGCGTTAATTTTCTTGAATTGATCAATTCATGATCTTCATTCAAAAATTAGAATAATTTATATAGAGCTCAATAAATAAATCTATACTTGTATTGAGAGAGGTAATTGATTTATGATCCATGAAGATGATACGAATATAGTTCTAGCAGATTTATCTAGCAAAATGATGCTATCTAATTGTTAAGTCTTAGTTAAAACTAGTATGATTTTATTTTAGTGAATTATTTAACTGATTTCCAATCCTAATATAATGATTAAGGGCAATCTTATCAGATTTTGTGTGTACTTGAACTTATATTCCCTAGGGCGAAGTTTAAAGGCATTGAAAGGTGAACCATTAATTGTGAGACTATTAAGAACCTCAAAGTAAGTTAAAAAGGAGAAAAAATGAATGATATGTCTGGGTTTGTACGTGCATATGATTTGAGTTGACAATTTAATAACAGAGTTTGCCCTACCAAACCCCATTCCATTTGTAAGTAATAAAGTCATTTTTACAATATTCATTTATCTTTCATAATCATTTCATTCACTCCAATAAAACAACCCCAAAAAGACCTAAAATCAATCTCAAGCTGGGTTTACTACTAGATATTAAGAGCAAGAAAGAAGAAAGACACCTAAAACCTTGTAGATGAGCGATGGAATATTATAGAAAGCCCAATGTGGAAAGTATGATTAAATAAATCGTACCTATAAAAAGATGGAGTAATCCTAATACTGCACCGACTTTTAAAAATTGCACGAATGTAATCGTTGATCCTTCTTGATTAGATAAATTTATTGCCAGAATATTTGCAGGACTTCCAATCGGGAGAATATACCCACCCAGATTTACAGCTATGACTAATGTCCACCATTGAATTGGACCAACAACACCTGCAGATTGTAAATCAAAAAAAACTGGAGCTAATGCAGCTGAAATGGGAATATTGTCTACAACTGCTGAAATAAACCCAATTCCAAATGAGATAAAAGGTAGAGAGATGATTAAAGGCTGCTCCAAGAAGGGGGTTAAGAGCTCGCCAAGGAGCTCCAGTAATCCCAAAATTTCAATCGATCCAACAAGAAGAAACAGTCCTATAATGAAATAGACTGAGATCCATTCAACGTCTCGAAAAATTTCTTTAGGATGCATTCCTGAAAAGAGTAACAGTCCTGCAGCTATTAATAGGGCAATTTCAGCTGCTTTTAAGTTCACAACACTACCAAAGATGAATCCCATTACTAACACGATTAGTCCAATGATTGAAACATAGAACGTTCGTTTATCTTCTACAAGGATATATGGATCTAATAGGAAGATTTCCTTGACCAATGACGATGGAGGGGCTACAAATGTGGATCTTGCCGTGAGATAGTAAATGGGTAGAGCAGTTACAAGTAAGATAAGACTAAGGGGCCCCATTACTAGTACGAAGTCAATAAATGTTGCGCCACTCTTATCTGCTAAGACAATGTTTGGAATACTCCCAACCAATGAGGGAATTGATGCGAAATTAGCTGTAATTGCTTCTACAATGAGCGTTGGTCTAAAATCATACTCTAGAATTTTGTAGATTTCCACTGTGAGAGGTGCGATAATTAGCATTGTAGTGATGACATCAAAAACGAAGCTAATAATGAATGTTAATAATGATAATGAGAATAATAACGTTTTTGGGCTGCCTTGTGTAAATCGGACGATGATAATGCTGATATATTGGAAAAGACCCGATCTACTTGAAATAATTGTAATAATCATCATAGCAGTGATGAAAAGAAGAGTATTCCATTCCACTCGTGAAACAATGGTGTGAAAAGTTGTTACATGTCCATCATATTCCCACTGTGAAACAATCAGCAAGATAGAAATGATACTGGCTCCTAAGAGAGCAGAAATTGGCCTATGTAATTTCTCAGTAGAAATCAGAATGTAGGTTCCAATGAAGATGATTAGACCAATCAGTTGCACAGGATGGAGTACCATTATCAAACTACCCATAAAAATATTTTTATTTGATTTTCCACAAATTTCGGTCGATTTATGCAATTTCAGTAGGAAATATGACTGATTTAAATAATATACCTTATTTTTATAAAGACAATTCTACACTGAATCATATTTCATTAGCAATTAATAAAATATAAGCGTTAAATTCAGTCTAAAGGAAAATATTTCCGCAGTTGGATCTCTTCAACCAATTTTTAAGCAAAAATATCATATTTGACGTTAGCAATACATTGTAGTTAAAGAATTGATATAAATGAATAATAACATTTTATTTTGAATATCATTCAATTCAGAGTTGTTTTCAAATGGAAGAAATCATTCATAGCGAGATTGCCATTCTTGGGGGTGGACCAGCAGGTTATGTGGCGGCTATTAGAGCAGCTCAATTACAAGCAAATGGCGTTGTATTGATCGAAAAGGGTCAGGTCGGAGGTACTTGCCTTAATCGTGGTTGTATTCCCACAAAAGTGTTCGTTGAGTCCGCGAAACGATGTAAAGCGCTAAGAGAAATGGAACGATTTGGGTTGAAGTCTGAGTATCTTGGTGTTGATTTTTTTCGTATTCAGAAGAGAAAAAATATGATTGTCCGTCGTCTTGTAAAAGGCGTCGATTATCTACTGAAGAATGCTGATGTTCGTGTGTTAAGTGGAGAAGGAAGATTCATTGATCCTTATACAATCTCTGTAACAGCAATTGACAGGAAATACCGTGTTTCCTCCAAAAAAGTTATCATCGCTACAGGGAGTAAACCTTTTTTTGTTCCTATTCCAGGAATTGATGGTGTGAAAGTCCTAACAAGTAAAGAATTACTTGAACTCCATCAAATTCCTAAAAGCTTGATTGTTATTGGCGGAGGTGCGATTGGTGGGGAGTTTGCATGTGTTTTTAGATGCTTTGAGGAAACAGATGTCACTATTGTGGAAATGCTTCCACGTTTAATCCCAATGGAAGATCCTGATCTCGGTGCAGAACTTGAAGCTTCCTTTAAACGATCTGGAATCAAAGTTCATACCAGTTCCCGCGTCACTCGCATTTCAGACACTCCCATTGGCAGAAAAAGAGTAACTTTTATAGATTCTGAAAATAAAGAACACAATATTGAGGCTGATTATGTCTTAGTTTCGATTGGACGAGCTCCAGAGATAAGTCGTTTGAATCTTGATATGATAGGAGTCGAACATGATCGAGGAATTATTGTCAACAACAAGATGGAGACAAACATACCTGGTGTGTATGCTGCTGGCGATGTGGTTCAAGGAGTGCCATCACCAATGCTAGCTTACACGGCTTCGCATGAAGGAGAAGTAGCTGTTGAAAATGCACTTGGCTATGAAGCTGAAATGAATTATCATGCCATTCCTACAACTATATTCACAAATCCAGAGGTAGCATCCGTGGGATTGACTGAGGAAAAAGCGAGAAACAAGTATGGTGAAATCTTGGTCGGTAAATTTCCTTTTCAGGGAAATGGACGGGCTATTATTTCAGGGCAGAATCGTGGATTTGTTAAGGTAATTCTTAATGAAAGTACAGAAATAATAGGTATCCATATTATCGGTCCCAATGCGACTGAGTTAATTGCAGAAGGGGCCTTAGCAGTAGGTAATCGAATGAAAGCAGCAGATTTAATTAAAGTTGAACACTCGCATCCTGTATATTATGAAACGATCAAAGAAGCAGTATTATGTGCTTTAGGCCGACCTATTCATTGTTAGATGTTGGGTATTTTCTCCTTTTCCTAGCATTTACTGAGACCATTAAAATAGGAAAGTAATCTCCATTTAATCAAACTATCTGTCTAGAACAGGGTTAATTAAACAATCAAATATGATTACTTTTTTCTGTCAATTATTTTTGGTTTTCTCTTTGTTGTAGGTTTTTCTAATTCAATAATAATATCTCGTATTTCTGCAGCCTTTTCAAATTCAAGATTTTTCGCAGCTAGCTGCATTTCCTGTTTAAGTGCTTCAATATACTCTGGTAGATCTTCTGCAGAGATTCTTTTCTGTTTAATATCTGTAAATGATGTCCGTAGCTCAACAAGAGGACTACGTATTTCTTTGATAATTGTCTGGGGTATTATCTCCATTTTCTCGTTGTATTCCAATTGTTTGTGCCGACGTCTTTTTGTTTCAGCTATAGCCATTGCCATGGATTCCGATATTTTGTCTGCATAGAAGACTACCCGCCCATTGACGTTTCGAGCCGCACGGCCAATAGTTTGTATAAGTGATCGTTCATTTCTGAGAAAACCTTGCTTATCTGCATCTAGAATGGCAACCAAAGAGACTTCAGGTAAATCGAGTCCTTCTCTTAGAAGATTAATTCCCACTAGAACATCAAACTCTCCAAGTCTTAGAGATCGTAAGATATCCGTTCGTTCCAAAGTTTTGATCTCTGAATGTAAATAACGTGAACGTACGCCTATTTCATCAAGATAGTCAGCAAGATTCTCAGCCATTCGTTTGGTCAAAGTAGTGATTAATGTTCTTTCCTCTCGTTCTGTAGTACGACGAATTTCTTCTACTAAGTCATCAATCGGATTTTCTAATTTAATCTTTACTTCTATCTCTGGGTCAATTAATCCTGTAGGCCTAATTATTTGCTCTACTATGCCTCCTCTTCCACTTTTTCTTCGAGCATAGGAACCAGGTGTTGCACTGACAAATAAGGTCTGTCCCATCCGAATTTCAAATTCCTCGAAAGTAAGGGGGCGGTGGTCATAAGCTGATGGAAGCCGAAATCCATAATCTATCAGGTTTTTTTTCCGAGAACGATCACCTTCTCTCATTCCTGCAATCTGGGGAATAGTCATATGGGATTCATCAATGATAAGGAGATAATCCTTAGGAAAGAATTCCAGTAATGACGAAGGTGGTTCTCCTTCTTCGCGGTTATCAAAGTATCGAGAATAGTTCTCTATCCCAGGACAATAACCAGTTTCTTCCAACAACTCTAAATCATACAGTGTTCGTTGTTGGAGTCTATGTGCTTCAACTATCTTGCTTTTTTGTTTTAACTCTTTGAGTCGTATTCTTAACTCTTTTCGAATTCCATTAAGTGCCGCTTTAAGCTCATCTTTGGGTCGAACATAATGTTTTGCTGGAAAAACGATTGTACGATCGAGATAAAGCTGAGTTTTACCCGAAATAGGGTGAATATAAGTTATACGGTCAATTTCATCTCCAAATAGTTCAATTCGAATAGCTTTGTTTTCCTCATATATTGGCCAAATATCTATCGTGTCCCCTCGTGACCTGATTTTTCCTCGTGATAAATCCACTTGATCGCGTTCATACTGAATATCGATTAGTCTGGATAGGATTTCCTCTTTAGAGGTAATCATGCCACGTTCAACAAAAAGACTCAAGTCTTTATAGGAATCAGGTGACCCAAGACCGTAAATACAACTAACACTTGCAACCACAATTACATCATCACGTTCGAGGAGACTCCTCGTGGTTGAAGCCCTCATCTTCTCTATCTCATCATTGATACTAAAATCCTTCTCAATATATCGGTCAGTTGTTGGTAGATATGCTTCAGGTTGGTAATAATCGTAAAAAGACACAAAATATTCCACAGCATTGTGAGGGAAATACTCAGAAAATTCTTGATATAATTGGGCTGCTAAGGTCTTGTTGTGAGAGATTACTAGAGTTGGTTTTTGTGCTTGTTCAATGACATTAGCGACCGTAAAAGTTTTCCCACTCCCAGTAACACCTAAAAGAGTTTGGAATCTCTTTCCATTTCTTATTCCTTGAACTAATTGCGTGATTGCCGTTACTTGGTCACCACGCGGCTGATAAGGAGATTTTAGTTGAAATTCTGGCAGGATCCATCTCTCCAACACGATATAAACATCTTTCTTGATATTGCAGTATTATATTTCTCATTCATAAATTAAAGCTTATTGGCAATGTAAATTAGTTTAAAAAAACTCCAAATATCAAAAGTATTTTTCCTTTAATTAAGAACCTTCACTAGCCAAAAAGAGTTTGAACGCACTTCGAATTCTATTAATCATTGACAAAAGGAATCAGTTTTTAAATGATCAATTATTTTTTGCAATACGAAACAGAGAATAACCCTCAAGAGTAATGACTCAACAAGAGGTTGAAATGTGTTTGTACGCGATATTCGTGTAACAGTGTTAGGGAATACAGGGGTGGGTAAAACAACCTTAATTAACCGGATGAAAGGAACAGATGTTAAGAAAATCGTAAGTAAGAAAACTCTTGAGATTAACGTTGAAGAAAAAAAGATAAAATTAAAAAGTTCAGAGGATTATCCTTGGTACTCACCCGAAGCACATAGAAAATATCGAATCATTGCAATTGACAATCCAGGCGACTATAAACTTCGACGGAAATGGCGGGAGGCAATGCGAAAGTACAAAACGGATGGTATGCTCTTCTTACTTGATCCTGATCAATCTGTTGAGGTGCAACGTGTAGCAATGGAGGATTCCTATAATTATTTCCTAGATTCACTTGATTTAAGGCCTGAGAAAGCTGATAGAAAGGCAACATTTACGAAATACATTTTTCATTTTGTCGTAAATAAGGTGGATCTTTTCTTACCCCCAACCTCTGAGAAACCATTTACAATGTCCCCTGCAATCAAGGAACGAGCAGTTGACTTTTTAGCAAATTTCGCTCCCACCATGGATGAATTTAAAATTACTTTTCCCCAGTCAAAATTCGGGATTTCTTATCTTTCAACATTGCATAGTCCATACAAATCTTTAGATAAATTATTTGAAATTCTTAAAGTCTATCTTTATCAAACGTAGTTTTTAGCTCCATTAGCAAGTTCTTAGGCAAGTTTTCATTTTATTTCGACTAATGGAGAGATTTTTTCAACAATTTCTGTTGAATCCACTCTCATTGGTGTTATTTTTAGTTCAATGTGTTTTTTTCGTCCTTCAATGTAGAAATATTCCTTCATTGCATTAAGCATACGTATTTTTCGCAGTATTGGAGCAAAAATGTGAAATGATAAATGTTGATGGTCAGAAACTTGTCGGGCTTGTGAAAGAAGGATTGTTAACAGATCTTTATGAAGTCTGAAGAATCTGGGAAAATCTCGGGAAAAAGTGCCAATTGTAGTACTTACTTCTTCTTTCTCGGTTCGATTGTGGATTGTAGAAATGAATTTTCGCTTAAATGGAATGAATACGTTCTCATCAAATGTTGATATCGTTGTTGTCATGGTTTCTTCAATAGTAAACAACATTCTATAAAATTCTTGATATATAGAATCTGGAAGCAATTTCAGCTGATAAAAGCCCGAATCATATTGTCTCATCGTGAAAGGTAGGATTTCCCCGAAAATAAAATCCAGTAACAGATCTTCCTTTCTTTTTCCTGTGAGCGAAAAGCAAATTTCAGTCATCCCCTCAGAAAGCAGATGAAATAATCGAAACGCGTCAATATTGGCATATGGTGGTAATTCAGTCATCATCCCAATCCCCTCCTGCGGTTGTAGCACCAAGAAATCTGTTGTCATGTTTGTGATTTTGTATTGGATTTTGTTGTGAGAAATTTCAAAATATCCTCTTTTCGTGACAATCAATTGTTTTTTCCCTGTAATTTCAAAAGGGGGGCACATAATAAAGAAATGCTTCCTTCCAGTCAAAAATAAGTTCACCTATCAACAGAATTGAAACACTAGTTAATTACTTCTGTTCTACCTGTATTTGTGTTTTTCCATTCATTAATTCGCATTAAATAATTAATTAAAATTGCCAGTATCTGCATTCTTAAGTTTGATTCTCCTTAAAAGTAATAATGACATTATTCTATCGTTAATATCAGATAGTGTCATCAGAGGTACACAAGATGACCAAAAATCTTCATTCAAAAGATCATCATTTAGGTACATGTGAACAGGACGATAATATGAAAATTCGTTACCCTAACACTCCCCAAATGAAGCTAATTCGGGAGTTAGAAGCTACTATAGAAGATACTGGACGCCTTGCTGATTGTGTGAACGAATGGTCTGATGATGATAGTTGGGGTGGGGGTTTTGGACAAACCAAATTTACAGCTGACAGAATACTCAAAGAGTGGTTTGCAATAAAGTTAACAAGACGAATGGTCGTTGATGAAGGGGGAACTATTCAGGGATATTGTTCCGTTGACAATCATTGGACTGATGAAGATACAATGTATGCTGAGCTGTTAGGTGTTCGCCCTTCTCAACAAAAACGGGGTTTTGGAAAAGGATTGCTCCTAAAGGCCGTTGAAACTGCAGCGAAACATGGTAAACGACGGTTAGATTTACATACTTGGCCTGGAAATCTACGGGCAGTTCCTGTTTATAAAAAGACAGGTTTCATGTGGTGTCCTAAGACATCTGTGTTGATGGAGAATTATATACCTGCGATTTTAAACACAGCTTTTTTTAGACCATTTTTTAGTCAAAATGATTGGTATGAGTCACGGGAACTCACTGTAACCCAAAAAGCAGACGAATTTAAAAAATTTGGTATGAAATCCTATTTTTATCATTTCATTCAAGATAGCCAAAATTCTTTAACAGTATATGTTGATCGTCATGCAAAGGAGATCTCAGGGTTTTCACATGTTGTTAATGGGGAAGAACTTTCTGTACAACTAGTTCCCAATCTACATGAAGTATTTTTTGGTATTGATTTAACAACAGCCGAACTGAGGATATTTAACGAATATAATAGACCTCTTGCAATTAAAGGTAACTTGACACTGTTAAAAGGTATTAAAAAGGTTTCCATTGAATCAATAGATGAAATTATTAAAGCTGGTGCTGAAAAGCAGATCACTATCGAAGTAGAACTAAATCCTGATGTTGAAACATACATTCTAGATCAAGATCCTTGGAAAAGAACCGATTGTCGCCTTTATGGCGCTTTCGATATTGATGGTAAGGAAATTCAATTAGCAGTAGGATGGGTGCCGAAAGAACCTTTTCAAGTTATAATGAGTGAAACCTCAGCTTATTTCGGGAGATACATAAAGCAGATTGTTATCCCAGTTGGTTTTCGGAATTTAATGAACCTTCCTTTTGATGGACGTGTTTTAATTACTGGAGAGGGATTATCAGCTCCTCATGAAGTTAGAATTGACTCATTGGAATCTGGTAATGCTTTTGAAACCCAAGTGGAGATTCAAAGACCTATAGAACCAATTATTGCTGCTTGGCAGTGGAATATCCAATTTTATCAACAGAAATCTGATGGAGAGTCAGCACTACCTTCAATAATTCGGCATGTGAGTTGTTTTACTAAGGCTGGAGCAGTTGCCTATGTTAATCCTCACAAAGCAGCTGTGATTGAGAATGAACAGTTGCGATTTCAATTTGATCTAAAGGAAACAAATGAACTACAATATGTAAATTCAAAAGATGTGGGTGAATTTCCTTTTTGGACTTTTGGAATGAACATTGGAAAACCCTTCCCTGCCGAGTCTTCAGAATTCTGGCGACTTAATCGTCCATATGAAATCGTACAAAATGACTCTGAAGTTTCTTTTAAACAAGTAATGCAGAGTAAAGTCGAAAAACCTGGATTACAGGTCATCCGTTGGATCATTGTTGAGGGTGGGAAGCCATTAATCTCATGCTATTATGAGATGACAAACACTTCTGATCTCCCACTTGAAAATATTGCCATTCGTCACTGGAGCCCTTGGAGAACTCCAGGCATTTTGTTAGGAAAATATGTTTTACCACTTAAATCTGGGTGGCTCGTTTCAGATGATCCTGAATTTAACGATAATTTCGATTTTCCCCAAAATGGTGATGATTATGCAGAACCTTGGATAGCAAAAGAGAATCAGCTTGGTTTTGGATGTGGCCTTATCTGGGATTCTTCTCAAGTCGATTCAATTAGAGGAAATCCATTTAGTGGCCCACAGATTGATACTAAAAGCTATATTTTGCAACCAGGAGAAACTATCAAAATGGGACATTTTACTTGGGTTTTTGGAAGGTCCATAGCTCATTTGACTCGTAAAATTTGGTTGAACGAGTTTAATGGTAAAGAATTTTCTCCTGTTGATGATAGTACTATCGAGTACTGTACTTCATCTTTTGAAATCCGATGTGGTCAAGATTTAACAATTCCAGGAGCTACACATAATCCAATACCAGGTTTAAATTGGATAGATGTGGACTCTGACAATATCCCAATAGATATCTTATATTATGCTCGTCGAGAAACACCAATAGAAGTTCAAATTGATCTGGAAAGTTCTTTGTGGAAATCTTCTTTTCAGCGGAAAATGAAACTTGAAAGAGGAACTAACAAACAGCTTCAAAAAAAGATTCCGAAAAATAAGCATTTAGATCCTCAAGATTCTCAAATTTTTACATACAAAGGAAAAATTCATCTCCCCTATACTTCTCGCCCTTTTTCTGGGGCAATCATTCCATATAAGAGTTCAGGAAAGGTAACTCTTGAAAAGAAAGAGAATTTTTGGCTTTTCTCAAACAATCTATTGTCTTTTCAAACAAGCCCAATCCACGGGGCAAGTTTATATACTGCTAGATTTTGTGGTGGTGAAAATCTTTTCTTCTCACGGTTTCCCAATCGTGAATCCTTTGTTTGGTTCAAGCGATTTGTAGGTGGATTTCATCCTTTTATCAAAACGTCATATAATTGGGATTGGCTGGAATTTCTTGATAATACTTGGTGTGATCCCATTCTTGTTGAAAAAAATAATTGGTTTGGACTCTCTTATCAGCTTAAATCTCCAATTAATGATTTCCGTTTGAAAAATATTACTTGTAAAATTACTTACTATACTCGTTCTGAAAGCCCACTACTTTTGGGTCAACTTTCATTCAAGAATAATTCTGGAGTAATGGCATCAATAGATACAGGCTTTCTTTTATTCTTGAAACCAATCCAAGAACTCATAACAAAGCGACACAACAAGATTTGGACATATTCTAAGACTAAAAAGGAACGCGTACTGAATACAATTCCACCAGATAATTGGGCAATCGCTTCATTCGGAGATAACAAAGAAAAATTACTTATGGTTTCACCAGATCCTAAAATTACTTTGAGTGGGAATTATATGAACGCGAATAATTATAGTGAACTGGTTTGTTATGATAGATATAAACTAGCTCCTGGAAAAGTTAAAACAATTGAAACAATTCTACTTTTCAGTAACAAGGGTACGATTGAAGACTTTCAGGCTATATTTGATCAAAGACGTGAGGCGATCCATAAATAATTCCAAGTTATCAACTGGATCATTTTCTTTCTCCTTTTTCTAAGTCTCCTATAACTTATTTAAAAATACATTTCTTCTATAATTATTAGTAGAACCTCTAAGATCAGATTAATTCTAGATAGATTACGAAAACTGTCATATAATTCTTCTGTGAAATGATAATTGTTGAGAAAAATATATTCAATGAAAAAGATGAAAGTCATAACAGCAAGTATAAAGGCCTACACATTTTAGACAAAGAATAGATGACTACCATGGTTTCTGTTCGTGATTCAATTTCAAGAACATTACCTGATCAACCAGGTTGTTACCTAATGCTTGATGCAAATGGTAAAATAATCTATATCGGTGCCACATCAAATCTTAAAAAACGTGTAACCTCTTACTTTCAGAAAAATATACCTGATCCAAAAACAAGACGACTAGTCTCGAAAATCAAAACTATAGATTATGAAATTCATAAGTCTGTAGAAGCTGCATTTTTACGTGAACGAGAACTAATAAAAATGCATAGCCCAAGGTTTAATTTTCAATTTTTGGATGATAAACAATACCCTATGATTCAGATAACTGTACCTTCAGATGAAGAGCCTTTTTCCCGTTTACTCATTGTCCGAAGTATCACAAATCCCAAAGATTGGTATTTTGGTCGGAAAAAAGATGTTAAGGCTCTTCGTGCTTCTGTTCGTTCGCTCCGTAGGATTTTTCCTATCGCTAACAAGAGTTACTGTTTTCGAACAAAAAAAGAATGCTTAGATTATTCTATTCAGCGTTGTTCTGCTCCCTGTGTTCGTAAAATATCCATTAAAGAATATCAACAAATAGTTGATCAATTTATATTATTTCTTCAAGGTAAAAATGAGGATCTATTTGAGGTATTATACCAAAAAATGGATCATGCTGCGATCGACTTGGATTTTGAATTAGCTGCGAAAATTCGTGATCGTATAAGTCAAATTAAAACTATTATTGACTCTCAAAAGGAATTCCCTCGACCTAGAGATAAAGATATCATTATTCTATTAGAAGAATCAAATTATTATATGTTGATAGTTTTTTGGATTCGTGATGACAATATTATAGACTATGACGCAAAATTTTTGGGAATTCTCGAAACTTTACCAGAAACAGAGATCATTAAGTCTTTTATAACTCATTATTACTTAGAAGCAGATTTTATTCCTGATATTATTGAAGTTTCAAGCAATTTAGATGATGAAATAGAGATTTTAGAAATCTGGTTATCCAAAAAACAGGGAAGGAGTGTAAAAATCAATGTCAACCCAGAGATTCTAAATTCTGTTATTCTCAAGAAAAACATTTACAGTGTACAATTAGAACTTAGTGAAAAAGTAAAGTCAATCCAAAAGAAAGAGCAAATCAAAAGGGAAGCTCTTGTTGAGCTTCAAAGTTATCTTAACCTCTCAGAATTACCACGACGTATAGAAACATATGATATTTCAAATATTCAAGGAGCTTTCCCAGTCGGCTCTATGTCTGTATTTGAAGATGGAATGCCTATAAAATCGCAATATCGTCGTTTTAAAATAAAATCAATTAAACCCGAACCCAATGATATTGCTATGTTACAAGAGGTGCTAAATCGACGGCTTATGCATGATGATTCTCGCTTTGCTTCCTCTTTACCAGATTTATTATTGATTGATGGGGGGAAACCCCAAGTTAATGCTGCATATAGTGTATTACAAAAATATAATCAAAAAATCAAAAAAATCCCTGTCATTGGTCTAGCAAAAAAAGAAGAAAAAGTTTTCTTACCCAAGAAGAAGGATCCTCTTCCTATTCCCCAAGAGAGTATAGCATTAAAATTACTTAAACAATGTCGGGATGAAGCCCATCGGTTTGCGATCACATATCATAGGAAAAGACGGCTATTAGAACCCAAATCACAATTAGATCAAATTGGTGGCATTGGGGCTAAGCGTAGAAATTCTTTACTTCAATATTTTGGAGATTTAAGTAGAATTCGTGATGCCTCTGTTGAAGAGTTAGCTCAAGTTGAAGGAATTAGTCGTGTAATAGCTGAAAGAATATATCTATTTTTTAGAACTAAGCAACAATGAGAAGTTGAGAATTACTTTGTTAATACTTAAACTTTTTCTCTTGTGAAATGTGTTTTCTCGAGCACTTGGAGGATGATATTGCCCTAATATAAACAGAATTGGTGAATATATTACTTTTCATATGATTTTTGTTCCTCTTTATTGATTCTGGTGATTCGAGCCCCAAGTTGACGAATAGTTTCCTTAATTGTCGTTTCAATTGCCGTTTCAGGGATCTTATGTTCGCTCTTAACATTTAATTTAATTTCTAGAGAAATTTTGGCTTTTTTGGATTCCAATGGCATAAGAACTCCCCGATAAAACGCTGGTAAAGATTTTGATCTTAGATCTTGAACTTCTAGAGATAGTGAATAGAAATCTTGAGTTTTTCTTTTTTCAGTTGATGAATATAAAAGATCAGAAGGAGTAACTTTCTCGGGCTTTTCAGGAATCAGTATTTCTTCTATTTTAGGATCATTAGTTATTTGACTGGCTATTACACCTGCAATTTCCTTACTTAAGAGTACTTCTTTTGACAAGAAGGTGACCTGTGTTGGGGCAAGTTCAACTGAAAAAAAGAATGAATTCGTTTGTATCTTGTTATCACTTAAAATTGCGATTCCAAAAGCTCCTTGTTCAACTCCGCTGCAAATTGTTTGTTGAATTATAGCAGTAGATTCGATCTTGAAAAAATCAGGATTTACAAAAAATTGTTTAAGGATTTGTTGGGTCGAAATACATTGGCCTGAGCTGAAAAACAGTTCAATTAACTTTCGAAAATGGAGTTTAGAAACAATGAATTCACGTGTAAGCAATTCACGATGATACCATGTTGTAAGAGGTTCATAATCAATTTGAGGGAGTCCTAGTGAAATTGTACGTGTTCCATCGTAAAGAATTGAATATGTTTTTCTAACGCTATAAGATAATGAATCCATAATCCTATCTTGTCGTTGTTTGATCTCTGAATAAATTTTATATGATTTTGTATTAGTTTTTGCCTTTAATTCTTTTAAAGCAAGTTTGGTGTGTATTAAATTCTGTAAGTCGTTGAGATGAGATTCATTAGGAATAGCAAAAATAATCGTGTTTTTATTTTGGCGGAATGTAGTCCCTTTTTTTTCCAACCAATCTTTTAATGAACTTTTCGGAGTTGAAGGATGGATTAACACAACCTTTAGCTTTTGATCATCAGGAATTTCACTCGAGGAATTTGGCCAAATGAATGTTGAAAATTCTTTCCCAACGTGCTTTTTAACTTCTTCTCTCATTTCTTCTTCGAAATCCTCTTGAAATAAATCTTTTATCTCTTGAATTTTGCGATTTAGATTAGGCTCATGGCTGAAATAATATCGTCCATCTTCAAAATGCAAGTAGTAGAGAGTTCTAAGGAGTTGATGAAGAATCTCAGAGATTAAAGAACAGTGAATCTGTGGATTAATTGTATTCAGTTTGAGTTCAGAAAGAGTTAAACCTCTTGGGGTTTCACCTAGCGTAAATGAATGTAAAAAAACTGTTTGAGAGAGTCCCGAAGCAAGATTATTCCAATCTGGATACTTTTTATCGAGATAACTAGCTTTAGAGTCAAACCCAATTACATCTGAACGAAAAATTGATTCGAACTGAGCATTAATGTGCCTTAAAAAGTCGTTTCTTAGCAGAGACTCTTGAAGATTAACATTCATAGGACGAATAAGGTCTAGGTTTTTCTGGGAAGACCATAGATAAGTAAGAGTCCGTGTTAATATTCTTAAAATCGATCTTATGCCCTGAAATGATGAAAGGTAACGCCATTTATCATAAAGCAAATCAATAAGTTCTGGATGAAAGGGGTATGAATCTCTCATTCGTCTTGAGAAAGTCCGATCTTGGATCTTTTCAGGAAGTTCGTTTCTCCGTTTTTGATATATCTGCAGATATTCTGAAATAATATCATCATGATCTTTTTGGAGGAGTACCTTATCAATCAATCTTTTCGTAACTAACCGATATATTTCTTCACGCTCAATTGGTGTCTCAATTACTTCCACGCGTCCAATGATACGGTTCATCCGATTGATTATGTCAAGTTTTGTCTCCGAAAAGTCTTCAAATTCATGAGATGGAAGAGTAATTATTAATAAGCCTCGTGATAATGAAGAAATTGATTCAGTTAATTCTTGAAGAAATAGCAAGGTTTGGATTCCAAGATTGGATTCATTTACTGATATCCCTTGCGCTTTTGCAACATATTCTGCAATTTCATCAAAAAGAAGAAGAAATGGTTCACATTTCATGAGAAAATTCCTAATTTTTTCCTTCCCAGGACTAATGCGGTTTATGTCATTTGCTTCAAATTCTTTGTAACCATTAGCTCCTGCAATCTGGTACGCAATATCCCCCCATATTGTGTGGATGCAGATATTGTGCTCCTTTCGTCCTTCTAAAGGATTTAAGTTTGTTCCTACAATTGCTGCAACTCTGGTTTTGAAAGGTGATAAACTCTGTGGAAGATAATTGTGAAGTTCAGCTCCATTTGCAACATAATGATAAATAGCGATTAATGCATGTGTTTTTCCTCCTCCAAATGGTGTTTGTAATTTAATTATTCCACTACCTTCTTCATTACACAGTTTTGTTTGTACTGTATTTAGAAGGCTAAGTAATCCTTTAGTTAGAAATGTTTTTTGAAAGAACATCCGAGGATTAGAGTAATCTGAGGGTGCTAATCCTTGGATTATGTTGCCTAGATCAGCAACAAAAAAGCTCTCCTTTATGTGACCTGATCGAATCATTGAATGAGGGAGAACTATTTCATACCATGGTTTCACAGCCTTTCATCTCTAGCAGGAATCATAGATTCATCGTTTAGTAATGTTTACTCAAGCTTTATGACATCTTGTTTTGAAATATCTATGCAATGATTTTTGAAGAGTCTTGATAAAGTTCTTTCGGGAAAAAGTCATGAAGAAAATTACGAAAAAGATAGTAAAAGGTGCTACCAAAGAAGCATTGAACGTGACCACACGAGCAGTTGGTGGGGCTGCGGCTGATATTGCTAAAGAATCTATAAAAGAAGAACTGGAGAAGAGTGGAGTTACTAATATGGTTAAGGAAAGGATTCACCAAACAAGCAAGAAATTAACTGATAAATGAGTTTATTTGTGAAACACAAGTCTTATATAGGCAGTTGAAGGTAATAAAATGAATTTGAAGAAAGTGATAGATATCTCTTCTGAAAATGTAACCATGTACGGATCCTCGGGTACAACAATTCAATGGTTATGGTCTAAAGAGGAAGCGCCTCATTTTTCTCTCAGGAGATTTGTGATTAGACCAGGTGGGGAAATAGGGATACACAATCATGTAGAAGAACATGAGATTTTCATTCTTTCAGGAGAAGGGATTGTTTTCACTGATTCCGAGGAGTTTCATATTCACCCAGAAGACACACTATATGTCCCCTCGGATGAATCCCATGGTTATCGGAACACTGGAGAAGAAGATTTAGTTTTCTTATGTATAATTCCAAATTTAAAGACAACTTAGATCAAGCAAATACCCGTAAGGAAGCATGATAACGTGTCAAAAGAGATAAGAGCAGAATGGTTAGCTACTTATCACGAAGGAGATTCACGCTTACGAGATAAACGTCATGGTATTTTACGACTGAATAATACGAAAAAACGGATCGAATTCGCAGTCCAAACAGCAGAACGGTCTCCTTTGATAATTGTAAATTATCCTCTTAAGCATCTTCGGGACGTAATCATAATAGAAAAACGTCAGAAAATGAAAAAACAGCATTATCTGCAATTAAAGTTAGGTGAACCACCAAACGAGATGAATCCGCTCTTTTCTTTTAGTTTAGCTGATTTAGAATTTGTGAAGAATGAGATTTTAGCGTTTCAAGAAGAAACTCGAGCGTTAGAGTCCGAGGATATTGAACATTTAGAAGCAGATGTAATTCAAATTTTTGCACAGTTGTTAACGACACCTGTTGAACAATTCCAACAATTTTTAGGGGATGTCACTTCACGATTGCGATCATTTGCCATTAAACCTACAAAAACTGTTCTTTCACCATTAGAACCAACTTTTCCTTACCAAATCCGCGAAATAGAGCTTAATGACCGTAAAGTTTGTTTTTACAGCACTTCAAACTCCCATTCTACCGTGTTATTATTGCTGTCACCCGTTGGTGGAAGAATCGAGGATTATTATCCATTAATCTCTTCGTTACTCGGACAATATCAAATAATTATCTTAGGACTTCGTGGGTTCGTTGAACCAATTACACAGGATGAAGAGTTCAAATTAAAAGATTATATACAAGACCTTAAAGATTTTCTAGAGTACCTTGGCCCTGAAAAAGAAATTGTCCTTGTAGCTCATTCTCTGTTTTCTGCGATTATTTTAGAAGAGTTCACGAATCCGAAGTACTCTAATATTAAAAAATATGCTTTAATCTCAGGTGCCCACCGTGCTACAGATAATTTTAGAAAGGGAGTTAAACTCTTGCCTCCAACTCAGATTTGGAGTTCATTCAGAGGACAGGTTAAGAAACTTGCTCCCAAGATACTTTATTCTAAAGGTACTAAAAATGAGATCATAAATCCATTTATTCAACATGCATTTAGTATCCCTGATAATGTATATTATGAAATATTCAAAGATTTTTTACCAAAGGATTATGCTAAAAAGCTCCAATCATTAACAAAACCCCTATTAGTACTTTGGGGTGAAAACGATCAGCTTATTCCTGAAGATTTAAAAGATGAAATGATTGAATGCATTCCTCGCCACCTACTGACTTTCAAGGAAATCCCAGGAGGTCACATGGTGATTTTCGAAGAACCAGAGAAGGTAGCAGGTGAAATTAACAGATTTATAACCGAAAAATGGAGTCAAATTAAGATTGAGTGATGTTCAAGAACAAAATGAATTCATAGTACAGTTTGCTGATAAATCCGTCTGGAATGATATAAAAGAGGATTTGAAAACGAAACTAAGGGAGAATGAGATCCAGTTTCAATATTCTGAAAAGACTCCAATTTTTCATATCTTCTATAAAAGCGATATGATTGATATACGAATTGCTTGGGAGGAGGAAACACTACTTTTAAAATTACAGACAAAACAAAACATTAGTTCGGAGCAATTAGCCGCATGTCGAGAAATATATGATTTGTTAATTCTTTTCTCTGGAGAGTTGATAGATGGAAACTCCCCTTATGACTGGTAGTATCTCTAGGAGCCATAGTCTTCTTCTAAATGCTTTATAAAATCCTTTAAATGAGTATAAAATGGGCGTAGTTTGCCTTGTTCCCATTCTTGAGCAATTTTTCTATACATTTCTCCATCTAGATTAAGTTGAAGCCCTTTTCCAGTATCCTTAACAATAATTCCTGATTCTGCCAATTTTAGAACTCCAGCTCACTATCAAAATAAATAACTGATAAAAATCTTTTTATTCCGATCTCTCTAAACTTAAATTAGCTTAATCTAGGATAAGATATTGAAAAAGAAAAAAAGAGGTAAGGTTAGAAGCCTGATTTTACAAGTAGTTCTTCCCAATGCTTATCGACTTCTGTTTGAAATCTCTCAATAAGATCTGTACGTTCAATAGGCCTGAAAAGGTGACGCCATCGTCCTTCTTTCCTGAGAAATTCCACTAGAGGTACTTTTCTTGAAGGATCTTTAGCAATTCGTTCGCTAGGTCGGCTAAGCGTGTATTCACCGTCGATTACGGTGTATAATGGATGTAAACATGTTTCTACAGCCATTTTGACATATTCAATCGATTTTGCCGGGTCAAATCGTTGTCCTCGGTTGCAAGAAGCTTCAATGTGCATAAATGCAGGGCCATCTACGTCTAGTCCAGCCCGAACTTTAGCGATTAGGTCTGCTGGATATGCAGGGGCAGCTGTTGCTACAAAGGGAATTCGATGAGCTACCATGATTTCAGTTATAGGTTTTCGAAATTGAGTTTTTCCTGGAATTACTGAACCAGCAGGAGATGTGGTTGTGGAAGCGCTGAATGGTGTACCACCAGATCGTTGGATTCCAGTGTTCATATACGCTCCGTTATCGTATAATATGTAAAGAAGGTCATGACCTCTTTCAAAAGCTCCAGAAATGGCTTGGATACCAATATCGTAGGTGCCCCCATCTCCACCAAATACTATGATGTCAGTTTTTCCAGCAGTATACGTACCCTTTCTTGTCATTGCTTTGATTGCTGCTTCAACGCCACTAGCGACTGCTGCTGAGTTTTCAAATGCCACATGGAGCCATGGTACTTCCCAAGCAGAGAATGGGTATATAGTACTTGCTACTTCGAGGCATCCAGTCGAATTGAAGATCATTGTTGGTTTATTAAAAGCCATCGTTACTTGACGTGCCATTGATCCAGCAGCACAGCCAGCGCAAAGACGGTGACCACCAGTAAAATAGGTGGGTTTGTCTACTAAATCTTTCAATTTATATTTAGGAACATTAATTGTCATGATAGCTCCTCCTTTATTCACGTACCCCCCACCAGAAAATTGGTAAGTTTTTACCTTCTTCAAAAGCCTTCTTAGCTCTATTATACATTCCATGGTAGCCACTGATGAGAGTGTCTCGGCCCCCTAGTCCAATTGTGTATTCAGCTAGTAAAGGAGAGATTCCACTTCCATAAAGGGCTGATTTGATGTCTTGGCTAAGAATGGCTCCAGGGCCTCCAAATGAATGAGCTCGTTCAACCGAGATTAATCCTTTCAGGTTCTTGCAAAGTTCAACAATTCTATCGCTCCAGAAAGGACGGTATACTCTGATCTTAATTAGTCCCACTTTTTCCCCTTTTGCACGAAGTTCATCGACAGTTGTTCGAGCATTTCCCGCAGAGGAGCCCATGGTTATAAATGCATATTCAGCATCTTCCATCATGTAAGATTCAATAGGCTCATATTTACGTCCAGTTTGTGTTTCCCATTCGCTAAATACATCTAAGATGACTTTTTTCGCCCTATCCTGAGCATCTTTAATTTGTGCTCGCGCTTCCATATAATAGTCTTGTAAATGGAGAAGGCCAATACTTAATGGTTTTGAAGTATCTAGTTTCAGATCTGTCTTTCTTTCTCCTCCTATGAATCTTAATGCTTCTTCACGAGAAACTTTTTCAATTCCCTCGATGGCATGTGATAGGATAAATCCATCTAGGCCCACAGCTACAGGTAATAAAACATCAGGGTGTTCTCCGATCTTAAAAGCCATGATGGTTTGGTCATGAGCTTCTTGGTTATCCTCACAGAAGAGACTAATCCAACCAGAGTCTCGAAGGAGCATCTGATCTGTCATTTCACCATGGATATTTATGGGACCACTTATTGCCCGGTTGGCGAGCGCCATGACAATGGGTGTACGAGAAGATGCTGCAATAAAGACTATTTCGTACATAAGCATGAGGCCAGCGCTAGCAGTACTTGTGAAAACACGAGCACCAACAGAACTAGCTCCCACGCAAGCAGACATCGCACTGTGTTCTGATTCAACTGTGACAAATTCAGTATCAACTTCACCATCAGCGACAAAATCAGCAAATCTTTCAACTATGATTGTTTGAGGGGTGATAGGATAAGCAGCGACAACATCAGGATTAACAGCTTTTGCAGCAAGGGCTACTGCATCATCACCCGTGACCGCGATTCTTGCCATTTAAATTTCCTCCATAACTATTGCTTTCATTCCTTTTCTACCTGGACATTCATTCGCGCAGACACCACACCCCTTACAATAGAAATAATCAAATTTTGGACGTTTTTTGCCGTCTTCACCAGTTTCCATTTTGATTGCACTATCTGGACAATAAAAATAACATTCCAAACATGAAATGCAATTTTCTGCAATTAAAACTGGCCGCATTGCAGCCCAATCACCAGTACGGAAAAATTTCGCGCTTCCTGCTGGTGCGCTACCAGCCATAGGAAGTTTTTTATACCCCCATTTTTCCTTTACCCATTGCTTAAATTCTTCATCTGACACATCTGTTGGAAGAGTGGGCATTAGATTTCAACCTCCGCAAAAGAACGGTTTATAGCATTAATGTTCTTCTTAGCTGGCTCTTCTCTAAATCTAGCCATAATAGCCTTCTTGATTGAGTCGAGTTTTATCACTCCTTCGCTAGTGAGTTTAATCAAGGCGCCTAGAATGGCAGTATTCGTCTGTTTAATTCCAATCTCTTCTGCTGCAATCTTAGTAGCATCTACTGTCGCATACTTAGCATCAGGACGAGATTCTCTCAGTTTAACGACTTCTTCGGAACTGGGGTCATCTGTATTGATAATTACAAGCCCTCCTTCTTTAAGGCCTGCAGCCACATCCACTTGCCCTAATAGTGTGGGATCCTGCACGATAACAATGTCTGGTTCATATATTTCGGTCTTAACATAAAATCGTTCATTAGAGATACGTGCGAATGCTGCAATTGGTGCTCCTGAGCGTTCAGGTCCAAATGAAGGAAAAGCATGCACATATTTATCTTCAACAAGGGCAGCTTCAGCAATCAGATAACTACTGGTCATAACTCCTTGGCCCCCGCGTCCGTGGAGACGTATATCAATAATATCTACTGTCAAAGGAATCGCAACTCCTAGTTTTTCATTTAATAATATCATATATATATACTAGGACTAATCCTCCCGTTTTATGATTGTTCTTTAGTGATATTGCTTAACAATGGTAAAGATTTTTGATTATCATAGGAAGATCATTTGGAAAGGTAGAAATAAAATAAGAAAAAATAAGTAATAAGTGAATCATAATAATTAAGAATGCAAAAAATTACAATTTTAGGTGTAAAAACCTATTTTGAGTAAGTTATTGTCTAAGATAGAGGTTATTCTAATATGCGAAACGAATGGGTGCTAAAAATCTGTTCTGCTGGGTCATACCAAGTAGGTAAGACCAGCCTTATTCGTCGTTTTGCAGAAGGTAAGTTTATCCACGACTATCTACCCACTATCGGAGTAGATATTACTACAAAAAGAATCACTGTTGATAACCATCAAGTTAAGATCGTATTGGTAGATACAGCAGGCGAAGAGTATTTTGGAAGAATTCGAAAGACATATTTTGAGGGAGCATTTGGATGCATCATAGTTTACGATATTACCCGACGTGATACATTCGAAGATCTTGACCGTTGGATAGGTGATTTCCAAAGTGTAGTCGGAGAAAATGCAGCTATTTCGATCATTGGGAATAAAATAGACTTGGAAAATTTACGTTGTGTGACTAGTGAAGAGGGAAAAAAAGTTGCAACTCAATATGATGTCCCTTTTTATGAAACATCTGCAAAGCTCGGAGGGGAAGTGATTCCAGCAATATATGAGGAGCTTGTGCGACGATATTTATTGTATCTACAAGAAGAAGAGAAATTTAGTCTCTAAGAACTGATTTTTTTTAGAAATATTTAGAGTGTGCCTCTCCCAATTTTTCAATAAGTTATTTAAGGTTTAGTGCTTCTTAGTACTAATTTCCTTTCAGTAACAAAAAAATAGACATATGCTATAAAATGAAAGAAATTGTTGAAATGTAAAAGAGAGAAATGTATTCAAAAAATCTATGAATTAATAACACACGAAAAAAAATGTGATTTAGAGATTTTTTATAATTATGTTTCTAACATTATAAGATTGAGGGTATTGTCAAATGAGTGCATCTAAGGATGACTGGTTATTAAAGATCTGCTCTGCGGGTTCCTACAGAGTTGGTAAGACCAGCCTTATTCGAAGATATGCAGAAAACAAATTCTCTTCAAGTTATACACCAACAATAGGGGTAGATGTTACTACAAAACGGGTCAATGTTAACAACCAACAAATTAAACTACTTCTCGTTGATACAGCTGGCCAGGAGTACTTTGGGAATCTTAGAAAAGCCTATTTTACAGGGGCTTTTGGATGTATGATAGTTTATGACATTACAAATCATGCCACGTTTGATGATCTAGACCAGTGGATTGCTGATTTCCGAAGTGTTGTCGGAGAGGAAGCTATTTTAGCAATTGTCGGGAATAAACTTGATCTTGGAGATGTACGTGAGGTGACTAGTCAGGAAGGAAGAAACTACGCCAATCAATACGGGGCTTCATTCTATGAGGTGTCTGCGAAGATCGGAGGGAAAGTGATTCCAGGAATATACAAAGATCTCGTTCGTCAGTACCTCCATTCCTTCGAAGAAGAAATCTAAACGTTTTTCCAGGAAAATTTATTGATCTAGTTCATTCTCAGTCTCTTGCTTTTCCTTTGCTTCAGATTCTGCTGCTACTTCAGTTTCCTCTTCAGATTTTTCTTTAATTTCAGATTTTGTTTCTGTTTCCACTTCTATGACTTCTGCCTCTTCCGCTGCAACTTCAGTTTCTTCTTCAGATTTTTCTTTAATTTCAGATTTTGTATCTGTTTCCACTTCTATGACTTCTGCTTCTTCCGCTGCAACTTCAGTTTCTTCTTCTATCTCCTCCTCCAGATCCTCTTCTTCAACTTCATAATCACCCATTAGACGCTTTAATCGCCAGAGCATTTGAAGTTTAAGTCGTCGACTTTCATTATCGAAACCAAAATCATGAGCAAATTTTGGAGTTGAGGTATAGACTAAAGATCTCGCACGTTTTTCCCCTACAATATAACCCTTAGCTTCAAGGTTACGACAAATTTCAGTAATTTTTACAGGTCCGATTTTCCTAACAATTTTTTTGACCATTGCCAAAGAAATTGGTTGCCGATAAGCAATTTCAGTTATTATTCGACGTTCATCAGGGGTCATAAACCTCTCTGGAGCTAGTGATTGGAAAAACTCATGATAAATAGGGTTTAATTGTAGAACCCAACGGTCCTTGGAAATTTCTTCAATAACTATGGGTGATGTGTGCTTTCTGCTTCGTGCAACCTTTCTCAAAGTACGTTTAACAAGAGGTGACTCTTCTTGTAAACTTTCAATGAGTTCTGTAGTATGTATGGGTCTTCCGACAGAAAATAAGGCTCCTTCAATTCGTTCCTCTAAGGTAATTGGAACGTGTTCCGCTTCAGTGGAACTTACGGTAGAAGTAGCTAGTTCAGATGTATG
The DNA here is from genome assembly GCA_029856365.1 of Candidatus Hodarchaeota archaeon. Taxonomy (GTDB): domain Archaea; phylum Asgardarchaeota; class Heimdallarchaeia; order Hodarchaeales; family Hodarchaeaceae; genus Hodarchaeum. Next base: position 87,953 of record JAHQWW010000004.1, on the reverse strand, counting down.
AGGTTGAGATTTTAAAAGCTCTGGGGATATAAAACCATTGATTGAAACTTCTGTTTCAACTATTGTCTTAGCAAAGGGAAGAAAGTCCACTATTGGTTCTAGAATCTCGGGTTCTTCAGGAATTGGCTCAGTAATAACTTTAGGAATAGATGCAAATCTTTCCTCGAAAGGGGTCTCAGTGGTAGAGAAGTCTTCAATTACTTGGGGCTGGGCGTTTTCGGGAGTAACTTCTGGTATTTCAGGGGTCTGAAGAGCTATAGCTATTTCAGATTCTATTTTCTCCTTTACTGACTTTTCTTTCTTTTTATCTTTTTTTCGACGTCGAAAAAGACGAAACATGATTCATCCTCATTCAAATTGGAGTTGACGAAGTGCATAGTCCTTTAATCCCCTTCTTATGGCTAATTTAATCTTTTCTGGCTCTAAGGGGAGTTTAAACAATTGTAAGAAGTCTTCAGTAACATTGATGATATTTTTCTTTCCTTTTGGAGTAATTATGATTAGATTCATTGCTTTTAATTCTTGTAAATCATCCTTGACTCTTTTCCCAAGGATTCTTTGGAGTTTACTTGGGGTTACCTGTTCATCCAAAACATATTCTTTGAAGGCAGTGAGGCTTAATACTTTTAATAAATGACGAGGAACCTCTGAACGCTGAATAAATGGCCAATATAAATGAGCAGCTACTTCTTCTCTCAGTCTTAATTGAACGACACCCTCCTCGATGTCTACAATGGCATAAGCCCGCTTTTGATCCATGTGATCATCGCGAATCTTTTCAATAAGTCGTTCCACTTCACCCTCACTCTTCTGAATCAGTTCTGCTAGTTCTGTAAATCTCATTGGCCGGTCATATAGGTATAATGCAGCCTCGATAACATGTTTTTCTTTCAAAGCTCCAATTTCCATTATCAAATCCAGACCCGAGGTTATAATAATTGTTTTGTTTGCATTGAGGAATCAAGGTTTTATATTGATTTTTTATTGTGACTTCAACATCTTCTAAATATTTCGCTGCAAATTTCAATCAAAAGAAAAGCTTAATTTATACAAACCACGTACTAAATTAAAAGGTACGAAATTCATTTAAAAACTCAGAAATTTATTTAGGAAGTGAGATAATGGCCAGTCTAGGATTAGAATCGTTAGATTTAAATTTTCAGGAGTCGAAAGTATATATCACCCTCCTCGCGTTGGGGCCTCTTTCTCTTGGTGAAATAATTAAATATACTGAATTCACTTCAGTGGACACAGTAGAATCAATTCAGGGTTTACAGAATAAGGAGTATATCCATCAAATTCCAGGTGTTACTGAGCGATATAATGCAATACTTCCTTTCAATGATCTAAAAGCCTCTACTAATACAACTATTTCACAGATGGAGCAACTTGCTACCCAACTTGACGACCATATAGCTAAGAAATTAGAGATAATTTTGACGAAAGTACGTGAAGAATCTCAAAAGATCACTGATGGTATAGAAACAGCTCGAACCGCGATTAATCAAGTAGAGATGAAAGCTGAAGGTGATATTGAAGCAAGAATTGCGAGATACACTCTCGAAGTGGAGCAGGGAACCGATCAGACAAAAGACGACATTAATAAAACATTTGAAATCAAACAAAGTGATCATCAAGTATTAATTTCAAGTTTGAAAGCAGCATCAGATCAAAAAGCAAATGAAATGGATTCAAAATATCGTGAAATAAATCAACAATTTCTTGAGAACTATCAAGAAGGAATTGATCAATTACAAACCTCAGAGTCTCAACGAAACCAAGCTTTGACTACTACGACTGAAACTTTGACTTCACTGTTACAAGATTCTCTTACCCAAGGTATTCAGAATGTTCATCAATCAATGGATACAACTGGACAAGCTTTATTCCAATCGATTGGTGAGCGAAATGAAAAATTGAGTACACATATTACAGAAGCCACAGCTGAGATTGCTAACATAGTCGCTACAATCAGCGAGGATAACCAAGGTAAAGTTATATCATCTCTAAATTCATGTAATGAGAGATTTCATCAGCAGCTCGATGCAAGTAAGACGGACGTAGTGGAAGGTTTTTCGGCCACACGTGATGAGATTAAATCAAAGACAATTGAGAGTACTCAAAACCTACAGCAGCAGCTAAACGAGACTTTAGTGACTACTCAGAACCAACTCATTGAGATGTTGCAACAAACACAGGATAGACTATCAGCAAAGGTAGCTGAAGCTAGAAATAAGGTGAATACTTCTCTTGGAGAGTTCCAAGAAGCAGTTAAGGTACAAACCGATAGTAATGTTCAAAAAATAATTATTAACACAGAATCAACATTTGGTGGATTCACACAGGATACTCAAACCACCTATGAACAAACTCGTGAACAAATCGCTACGGCATTTAATGGAATGATATCCGATGCGAAGGAAAAAACCGAGAAGACCAAAGGGGCCGCATTACTCGAATTAAGTGAGATTGTTGGAGCTTTAAGAACTGAAATCACTTCACAGTTGGAGCAGTTTAAACAGACCTTATCTCCCCAAGCACAATATCTAAACGATGAACTTGCCAAATTTCAGACAGAGATTACAAAATCACGAACCCAGGCAGTAGAGATTTTTATCAATATGATGGAAGATTTCAAATCATCTGTTAACACGAAACACCAAGAAATCGAGATTTTAGCTACTCAAGAAACCAATACTTTGTTGGAAAATATCAATCAATTTGTTGGAGAACTAAATGAGCAAATAAAAAACTATGATACTAGATTTAATACAACTTTAACAGAAACAGCTGTTAAAGGTTCAGAGAAACTCATTGTTCAAACTCGAGAACTTCAAGAAAAAATGGCTGCTATAGTTAATGAAATGAGTAAAAAAGCTACAGACCAACTTTCTTCAACCAGTCAAATGATTGCAGCTAGTCTTCAAGCTGAAATCACAACATTAGAAACTGAACTAGCAGATTATTCTACAAAGTTCAAGGAAGTGACACAACAGAACGAGGAGGTGTTTAAGAACTATTTATTCTCATTGGAGAAGCTTTCTTCATTGGTAACAGACACCAAGTATCCTGAAGTTCAAACGGCACCAATCATCTCTCGAGAAGCAGTTTTAGACTATTTGCATCACATGTTCTCACGGATGAAAAGCGGAATAACTCTGTTGGTTCCTCAGGCAGACGATATTCCTATCGAAATGATTCTCGAGACGAAGACTCATCAGAGGATCAATCTAGTCTCAGTATTAGATCCAGCTAAAGATAAAGATACTAATCTGTTGAAGAAACTTTTGTCAAAACCCAATGTCCGTGTCAGAAGAGTAGATACTACGAAATTCACGGATGTTGAAAAATACATTGCAGCTGATCGTGACGGTGAAGAGGTAATAATTGGGATCACGGAAGACATGGGAGAAACCGTAGCAATCGCAAGTTACGCGGATTCTTTTGTGACATTAATGGGAAAAATAGTACTAGGGGATTACTTCCTAGCCCGTTCAATTGAGATCACTCGCTCAGAGGTAGGAATGTAATCTCGTCCTAAGAATGGTGATAAGAGAACGGAGAAGCTAACGTATCTTTATGAAAATCAAATTGCATGTCTTTTGGGATAAGGGGTCTGAATTCATCTTCCGTCCTGTCAGTTAGAATCAACCTAGTCTCAGTTATAGATCCTAACACACATGCTGATCTTTTAAAAAGGTTATTATCGAAACCTAATGTTCGTGCTAGAAGGGTAGATACTACAAAGTTCGAGGATGTTGAAAAAAAAATTGCAGCTGATCGTGATGGTGAAGAGGTGGTTATTGGTATTACAGAAGACCTGGGAGAAACTATAGCAATCGCAAACTCTTTTGTCACTTTGATGGGAAAGATAGTCCTTGGGGATTATTTCCTAGCACGTTCAGTTGAAATCACTCGTGCAGAGATAGGAATGTCATTTTCCTTTCTTGTCCCTTTTTTTCTCTATTATTTAAATAATTACTTTGTATATACTCAAGTAGAGATTTCATAAGATAATTTTCTGATCTATTTCTTCATCCCAAATTTTGTTACTTGTATATAAATCTCATAAGGGGGATTTAACTCTTGTTCCGCTGTGATAAGCTCATCTCGAAAAAGATAGAGACAAGAGATCAAAACACGAGCTCTAATCAGCCGTCTTTGTTCGCTAGATTTGCTTCCTTGTTCCATTTGTTTGACAACCTTTGAAAACTCCGCTTCTTGATTTTTATCTTTAAGAGCAATTTCTTTAATGATTTCAAGGGTGTTTTTAACGATATCTTCAATGGCAATCCTGTCTAAGTCGAGTTCGTAATCAAAACTTTCGAAATCCGCTAGTTCTAACTTTCGTCGTCGCCTCGCAATCCCCCCCTTCATTTGCTTTTTCTCTGCTTTGATCTTTTCTAGTTTTTTCTTTTCATCTTCCTCTTGAAGTCCCAGTAAGAGTTCTGCGTAAAAAGATTCAGGATTAGCAGACTCTGCTAATGCAAGAAGGTCTCGGGTTATATAAAAATGAAGGGGGATTTTAAACTGAAATTCCCGTCTTTTAGCGCGAATAGCCAGCTTTTCCTCTTGTTTTTTCTCATATTGTATTGCTAAACTTACCTTCTTCTTATGGATACGAGAGGCAGAATAAATAGCTTGCCCGAGGATCCGGAAATCAAGTCCTTGTTTTTGTAGTTTTCGATGAAAATCGGGCAGGATTTCTTTCATACTAAAATCTCGAATGTAGGCTACCCGTTCAGGGAAAAGATCTGGGTTTATTAAGTATATATATGGCTCTTCTAGAAAGAATTGACCACTGTGACTGAATAACCTGATGTAATCATCGTCGTCGTCCTCTTCCGACTTCTCAGATTTCTCTAATTCAGCCATTTTGAAACCTCAAATAATGAGGATAATATTTGCATCCTAGAACGCTTCAGCCCGTTCTAATTGTTTTTCCTCGCTCATCTGTATTGAAAAGACCGAACTCAATCCTTTAACATTGGTACATCCGTATAACCTATCAGCCCATGCCATTAGAATATCACGATGACTAATTACTAAGAATTGGGCTCCAGGGGTAGATTTTGTTGATTTCTTTGCTTCTTTACCATCAGGCTCATTATCTTGGCCAACACTTCGACTCATATGGTGGAGGAGTTTGGCGACCCTTCTAACGTTCATAGGGTCAAGGGCAGCGTCGATTTCATCTAAGATGTAAAAAGGCTGGGCGTCAACTGTTTGGACTGCAAAAATAAAAGCTAGCGCAGTTAATGCTTTCTCACCCCCTGACATTGATTCGAGAGAGGCGACCTTCTTACCTGCAGGATGGGCTTCAATAAACATACCCCCCTCGAAAATATCTTCCCCTTTCTTAGGATCTTTCTCTAAGATTAACTGAGCGTCTCCGCCCGAGAGCTCATGGAAAATCAAACCAAAATGCTTGTTCACAGATCGATAAACCTTCATGAAAACGCTGTACTTTTCGGTTTCGATCTCCTCTATGAAGTCCAAAATGACTTGGCGTTCCTCTATGAGAATATCTCGACGATCAAGCAGTTCTATAAACCGGGAATTCTCTTCTTGAAATTCTTTCAATGCTCTCATATTGACTGGTTCTAAGCGTTTCTTTTCATCAGATTTCTGATTGATGTCCTTTGTGATTTTGCTTTCATTAATTTTCTTTAGCTCTTCAGCATCTGCTGGAAGGATCTCAATATTGTTTTCTAAAGCTTCGTTCTGTAGATTTTCAAGCTCGACCGTTAATCGTTCACGCTGCAGTTTGATTTCGGTTATTTTTTCTTCGTATTTGGTGATTTTTTCATTTAGTTTTTCCTTATCCTTGACAAGTTGCCCCTGATATTTCTTTTGAGTACTAAGATCTGATTTAACATCTTTCATCTCATTTACTACTTCTTCCTCATTCTCTAAGATCTTAGTTAGTTGCTCACCTAGTTGTGAATGTTGTTCCTCTAAAACTTGTAATTCACCAGTTAAATTGGCAATTTCAACTTCAACTGATTTAATCTCGTTACTTGTTTCTATTGATCTTTGCTCCTTCTCTTCCTTACTTGTTACTAAACCCTCAATCCGTGACTCGACTCCCGTGAGGTTCCCTTGGAGTTTTCCAAGTTGTTGTTCGACTTGATTCATTGTTTCTAAGAGAGGCCGAGTATCTGCAGCTTCAAGTCTTTGTTCTATTTCTATTATTTCAGCAGCTATTTTTTCAACGTTTTCTTCATAAAATTCCATTTCTTTTTGTTGTTCTTCTCTTGCTTTCAAACGATCTTGAAGTTGTTGCTGAAGGGGTTCTAATTCCTGTTTGTTTTTTTCCATGTTATTTTGGTAAAGACTCACCTCATTTTCTTGTTGAGTCAGTTGTATTGTAGCATCTTGAACTTGTTTTTCTAATTTTTCAATAGATTGATTGATTACTTTCTCAAGATCAATGATTTTCTTTTTATTTTCTTGTTCTTCATTCAATTGCCCGTTGATAGCATTCCGGTGCTCACGTGTGTTGTTCATTTCAGCGCGCAGCTCATCAACTGTTTCTTGAGCTGCAGCTAGATGAAATCCACCGTATATAATCCCATTAGAATAAAACACATCTCCATCAACAGTTGATACTGTTTGTTCTCGTTTTCGCCATGTTTTTGCTGCTTGTTTGAGATCAGTGACTACTTCGTTTTGTTCGCGAACCTTCTTGACGATATTAGAAAATTTGTCTGTTGTTTTTAATTTAAACTTTTCTAACGGTATAAAATTAGCTGCACCTACTGCATTATCCTTTAAGAGTTGGATACATTTTAAAGCTGAATCAATTGATTCCGTAATGATTGCATCGGAGAGATGACCTACCTCTGCAGGTAATACTTCCCCCTCACTCGATAACTTCTGAAATTCTCCCACTATACCATGAATTTCGCCATTAGTTGCTTTAGTATTAATAAAAGAAACTGCTGGATTTTCTTTTCCTTCTTCTGACTTCAGAAATGAAGATATAGTGTCTATTCGTGCTTTAAGTACAAGATATTTTTCATTGAGTTCACGACTTTCTGTTTCTAACGAGCTAATTTTAGAATCTAAATTTGATTTTTTCTGATCAACCTCTCCTACCTTGGATCTTGCCTCTTCAATTTTTTCTTTGTCCTCCTCTAAACTTTGAGTAAGTTCTTGAGATTTGGTTTGAGAGGCTAGAATTTGTTCTTCTAACTCATTCTGACGTTTTTCGAATTCATTGACGTTATTCTGAAATGCAGTAACCATATTCTGAGAAACTTCAAAGGAAACCTGAGTTTTTGTCAATCGATCGTTTTCTACTTTATGTCTACGTTCAGCATCATCGTATTCATTTTTTATTTCTTCATATTGTTGGTTTTTTTGTTCTAATTCAGTTTCAATGGATGTTCGTTGGTTCTGAGTTTCTTCGATCTTTTTTTGCAGTTCTTTTCTTGTTTCTTCTAGTGTTTCCTTTGTTTTGATTTCCTCTTCTGTTTTTCTTTCAATTTGATCAAGGCGTTCTTGGAGTTGTTTATTTCTTTTTTCATTAGATTTAATCGTTTTTTTATTGTATTCTGTTTTTTCCTCAATCTTTGCCTTTTCAATATTCTTTTCTTCAGCTGAAGTCCGAATCTCAGAGAGAGAAGTCTCTAATCGAATTGTTTGGTCTTCTAAGGATCTAATCTTTTCAGTGACTTCCTCGATGTTTCCATCTATCTCCTGACGGTTATTAACCATATTTTCTTGATCTGCTCGGATACTAGCTATTTCTTCATCAAATTTACCAGCTTGATGTTGATTGTTATGGAAAGCATGTGATATCAAGAGCGCTTTTAACTGAAAGATCTCTTGATCAAGTTGAGTCCAGCGTTCTGCATCTTCTTTTTCCTTACGTAGTAATTCAACACGTTTAGCAACTTCATTTACTAATAATTGAAGTTCATCCATTCTTCGTTGTGCTTCATCTAGCTCTATAAGAGCTGTTCTCTTTTTCTCATCAAATTGTCCCACTCCTGCCAGGTTTTCCATCAACTCTCGACGTTGAATGGGATTCATACCTACAATTTCACCCACTTGGCCCTGAGCGATGATATTATAGGAATTTATAACATCTATTCCAGCAATACGAAGTTTATCCAAGATATCTGTACGGGTGGTTCGCTTTCCGTTTAATCTGTAAGTTCCTGAACCATTCCTTTTTAATTCTCGGCTAACAATCACTTCGTCTTCTTTGAGAGGTATGACATAATCAGAATTGTCGAAAATGATCTCAACAGTGGCTTTTTCGGCTGGTTTTCTGCCGCCAATCCCATTATAAATGAGACCAACCATCTTCTCTGCTCTCATTGATTTTTTAGATAAGGCCCCTAAACAAAAATTTACACCATCTATGCTATTTGATTTCCCGCTGCCATTAGGACCTACAATTACTGTGAATCCCTTAGCTAGAGGCATTCTGACGGTACCGGGCCCATATGACTTCCACCCAGTCATTCTTATCTCCTTAATATGTACCATGGATTTTGCCTCGGCATAGGTGAGAATGGGGGGCTCTTTTTTTTAGTTTCCTAACTTCACTTTTTTAGAGCAGTTTTTACTTTAAAAAAAAGCATCTCGATGAGTAATTGAGAAGATGCTAACGATTTGTACTATTATATTTTTGTGATTAAAGCCATTCCTTTTAAATTTTCATAAGGTTCTGGATTTAGCTTTGTTCTCTACATTATAAATGTATTCAAACGTTTTGTTATAAGAGGAATAAATCCTAAGATGGATTTAGTAGAGGTTAAACAGAGTTATCAACAGTTATACTATCTTGATGACGGAGAAAAAACAATATTAATTGTTGTGACTCGTCATTTTTACCCATATTTCAGTTAAATATTCAAATACTATCTGTTAGTGCGAGATAAAGACAAATCTGAAATTAAAATGATCGTAAGAAGAATTACGTCAACTGCTATGATTTCTAAGGATGCGATACTATCCGTTGTGGTTATCTCCGTGTCTGTAACTGTAATGTTCAGTTACATCGCGTCCAAGAGTTCTACCTTTATTGGTTCATTACGTAATTCCACGTCAACTAGATACTCGTCTAGAGAGGCAGATGTTGAAATTTCGGTAGTTATGGTTGATAAATGGGAAGTTTTATACTGAATCCTGGCAATATTCTCAGGATCAATCCTTACGGTAAGATCACTAACTGTTACTCCTACTACAAATCTACCAGAACCTGCGTTTCTAAAGTTTCTGATTATTTTGTCGAACGTAAAAAAGAGATTGAATTTATCTTAGAAAAATATGTACCTCTTCCAAGCTTCATCCAAAAATTAGGATTTTCTGATAAAAATTCTCTTGTACATTTCAGCCAATTTTAAAAGAAGAATTACTTAAAAGAAGAATTACATTTTTGAACGATGGTTAAAAAGCATTATTTCTTTCCTTAAAAGAAAGGAATTTCTTCCTGAAAAGGGCTCAAAGTAAGATGAAGTGTTATATATGGGCATAGAAAAATCAAATAAAGTTAAACCCGAGAATAAAAAAGAATACAAATTTCTTACAACTGAAGAATTGAGAGAAAAGCGACTTTTATCTCAGAAAGTTCGAAATATCTTTGCTTTAGGCATTTTTGGGACAGCTAACGCCATATTTATCGCATTCATTATTGCTTATTTCAAGCTCTCCTATTTGGAAGGATCCAATACTTTTGGACTGGGTTTGACCCGAGAACTTGCTGAAACCATCTTTAGTTATTCTATCGCTGCAGGTTCAATCGGATTTCTTGGAACTGTAATCATTGGGGGTGCCTTTTCCGATGACTATCGTTCAAAATATGGAGCACGCGCACCCTATATTCTAGGTGGAAGTTTACTTGCTGGGTTGATGCTTCTTCTCACTCCGATTTTTGCAGGAACAGTCGATGATGATCTGTTGGTAATTATTTTTCCAATGTGTTTTTTCCTTATATATGTGGGTTTAGGATTAGCCTCTTCCCCTCATGGGGCTTTATTATCAGAGCTGTTTACCAAGGAACAGCGAGGATGGGTGGGTTTAATTTTAGCTGGATTCACAGTTTTGGGTAGTTTAATCGGATTAGTTTTTTTTAATTCTTTTACCATACTTCTCTTAGATTTTAGTGAGATGATTAACCTTACTTTTATTGCTGAATTTAGTTTATTTTTATTTCCAGCATTAACAATTACTTTCGCAGGGATTATAGTATTTTTTTTGGTAGAAAAAGCAAATCCACCGTATCCCCCTATTGACTCCCCTATTACAGATATTCTACAGACACCACGATACCTATTAAATTTTTCTGGATCTGATTTTGGTAAGATGTTTTTGGTTCAATCATTTTGGGGATTTGCCAGTGAAGCAGTTGCTTTGTACTTGCTTATCCATCTGGTCGCTGTAGGGCTACCAGAAGGTGATGCACCCTTAGCGCTACTAGTAGCAGGCTTGGTTTCAGCCGTTATGGCGATTCCAGCTGGATTGTTCATCCGAAAATTCGGTAAGGTGAGAACAGCCATCGTAGGATCGCTTATTTATTCCGGATTCTGTTTTTTAATTGCAGGTATGGAAATTGGCAATTATTATAATTTATTTTTCGTTATTGCTGCTATAGGGGGTTTTGGAGCGGTTTTTATTGAATCTGTTCGTGCTTCTTTACCTGCTGATCTCGTTCCTGAAGGAAAAGAAGCACAATTCATGGGAATAAACAGATTTGGATCACTTTGGACACAACCATTTGTAGCAATTATAGGCGGTTTTTTACCCGCATTCTTGGTCTTAATTGATTGGGAATACTCATTCACAGCAATTATGTTTGGATTAGCTGGATTCGCTGCTATAATAGCTACAATTCTATTATTTCTCATTTCATACGAGAAAATGGTACGTGATGAATATGAAAAATTCTACAAGCGTTATCTAGCAGCCAGAGGCTTTTTTGAGAAAAAGATTAACGGAATTCTCGATTCCATCCTCTAGTACCCCCAGTCACCTGATACTATTTGAATTAAAAAGCTTTATAGGAATCTTTGACGTTTTTTACATTCAATAATTAGAATCCCTAAATGAGAAAATGGTGCTTCTATTCCATCACCTGTCTTTGCAGAGCATAAATAATAGCCTGAAAGGTTATATTTCTTAACAAAGTTGTTAGCAGATTCTGCTACTAATTTTCTTGCTTCTGTGGATGTTGTATCTAGTTTATTTCCGAGTAAAACAATAGGAATGTCTGGTTCGTTGTGTTCTCGGATCATTCTTAGCCATTCAGGTATTTCAGCAAGAGTTTGAACTCTTGATGAGTCAAAAGCCACCAGGGCTCCAGATGAACCTTGACAATAACCAGGGAAGAGAGATCGAAACCGATCTTCCCCTGCGTAATCCCAATATGCAACACGTAAAATCGTTTCTCCAATTTCCTGATCTCTAACTAGAAAATTGATACCTACAGTACTGACTGCCGGTATGAAATTATTTGTTTCATATCGTTTTAGTAGTGTAGTTTTACCCACTCCTCCAGGACCAGCTACAACCACTTTAACTGTAAGAGTACTTGCGTCAGCGATAAATCTAGTCATCTGGTATAAAGCCTCTTTAGTTCAATTATCTATTTTCATCTCATTCTCTGTTGTTGAATAATGACAGCCATTCGTTGAAAAACTCTTTGAGTGTTTTCTCCTGTGACCGCACTTGTTTTGAAGTATTCTTCTATGGAATATTTATTCCTAAATTCATTAATTTTAAGGGGGGATGTGGTGATACCCAAGTCAGCTTTTGTAGAAACAAGAAAATTGATACTTTTTGTTTGGTGCTTTCGTTGTTGATAAACCTGTATCCAATCATGTAGAGCGTCTAAAGTTTCCTCTCGTGATGGATCAAAAGCAAGAATGAGTCCATCACTATCAGAAGCATATTGGGGAAAGATCTTTTTATAACCAGGTTCACCTCCAAAATCAAACAGATGGATTATTACTGTTGACCCGTTCTCCAAAGTTAGTGTTTTAATTGTAAAATCAAATCCAACTGTGGAGTATAAACCTTTCAATGGAAACTGATTGTGAATAAACCTATGTACGAGGGTTGATTTACCAACATGCTTCTCTCCTGCAATCACTATCTTGAGAGGCCTTTCTATCGTCACAGCTATTTCACATCGTCTTTATTTTAAGAGTATTCTTCAATTAAGGAGGTTTTTTCTAAGAAAAACTTTTTATTTTGATATCATTCCATAAACTTCGATCGATACACTACATTTATTGAAAATATATCAGTCTTTATTTTCAGCTTCAGTCGGTTTTTTAGAGTCATTTTCACCAATATCAAACTGATTTTGGTTCTTTTGAAAGGGAGAAGTAGAAATTTGAATTTCAGAGGTTTTGATGAGGAGAACGAGTTCTTCTGCTTGAATTGCCACCTTAGATAACAAAGAAGATACTACCTCATATTTTTCATTAACTTTCCTATCAATAATTGCCAGAATCTCATCTTGAAAGTGTTCTAATTGTTGTTGATAATTCTTTATAGCCGTATTTTGCTTCTCCATTGTTGTTTCGTATTCTTGAACATTTTTCTGGAGTCCTTCTACTAAATCGTCTCTTGTTTTCTGAGCCTCTGATTTTAATTCGCTTGCCAAATCAGCGATTGTTTGTTGAAGTTCTTTTCCAATCCTTTTAGGTGTAAAACTAGCTGATACTTCATCGAGGATCTGTGTATCTGATTCTTTTAACGATTGTGCCATGATTGTTAATTCAGTTCGGATATTCTCGTTATAGCTTTCAACAATTCGTGAAAAATTATCAAAATGAGCTCTTTGATCATCTTTCGTTAGAGTAATTAATTCTTTCAATTTGTATTTAAATTGACTTAAACTTCCCCGAAGCTCTTCTAGAAGAGTAGCATGATTTTCTTTATGGTGTTCGAGTTGTGACAACCCATCTCCTATTAATTCAATGGTTTTTGCTAAGGTGTCAAATCGTTCTTGAGTCTTTTCAACATGATCCTTTAATTCCGATTGAAACAATTCTTGGTTTTGTTTTAGAATGGAATTTATCTCATTAATACCTTCAATGGTTGTAGTAAAATCTTCTTTCTCAATACGATGTTTAATTTCTGTATTTTGTTCCTCAATAGCTTGCTGTTGGGCTGAAATTAGATCTTCTTGATTACTCTGAGTCTTTTCAAACCCAGCAAATTTGGTTGATAGTTCTTCAAATTTCTGTTCTACGGTTGAGGATTGTTGTTCAAACTTTTCCTCTAAATTACTAAATTGGGTTGAGATTTCTTCAAATTTCTGTTCTACAGTTGAGGATTGTTGTTCAAACTTTTCCTCTAAATTACTAAATTGGGTTGAGATTTCTTCAAATTTCTGTTCTATAGTTGAGGATTGTTGTTTAAACTTTTCCTCTAAATTACTGAATTGCTTATTTATTTCATCAAACCTTGTCCCTAGGTTTAAATCCCAATCCTGTATCTGTTTTTCCCACTCATCTATCTTCGAATTTCCTTGTTCTAAGTCAGTCATGATCTTTTCAATCATTGACTTGTTTAGTTCTATAGCTTTCGTTAATTCGATGATCCTTTGCGCAAGTTGAAGTTCAATTTCATCTTGAGGATTAGAGTTTTGAGTCATAATTAATTCTCTCCTTCAGAATTGTAGCTGTTTTGCTGAGTGCTATTCGAATATCTTCTAATCGATTGATCAATTTTGTTTCGATACTTTCTTGATGAATAAAGTCATCTATATTGATTTGTTTTCGGACCACAGGCAAGAAGCGCTTCCAATGAGAAGCTACTTCTTGAATGTTCTTTGGTGCTGTGAGAATGATGATTTTGGTCCTATTATTGAGAGAGTCTACTAAAGCACCAACTTTCTTATCATCCATTATTACTTCCGAAACACCAACTTGGAGATCAGGATACCTTTTAAGTACTAAAAGAAAATCAGCTCTCTGTTGGATTATTGGAAAGACTTCCTGAGGAGTTTGCAGAAAGATTCCATTAACAGAAAATCCTTCTGCAAATTTTTGAAGTACTGTTCTAAGACTCACTTGTAATCCCAAACTAGAATAGCAAATATGTTCAAATTTATCCAATCTCTTGGATTTGATGACAAATTTATCATTTTAGAAGCCTTATTTGTTATTCTTGCGATTCTGATACTATTCGGTTTACCCACTAGTGGCTTAGTATTTTTGTTTTATCTTTTAAAGAAAATTATTGATCTATAGTTAAAGAGTGGGGGGAACCGCTGCATCTTCTATTAATAAGTTAACAGAATAGACAGATCTTTCACTCTATTTATATTCCCTTGGCTGGGGAGTGGCACTCTTTTAATTGTGTTTTTAGCAATTGTAACCTATACAGCAAGAAGATCTCGTAAATAATCCGCCTTTAGAAATTTAGCTTGTTTCTAGACAATAATATTTAATCCATATTCTTATTACTTCGATAATGGCCTTCAGTGCAATTTTAATCACACAGAAATACTCTTGATCATTATTGTTTGAATACCATAAAAAGAACCTTATGTGTATGCAAGACGACACCTGACATCCCCTACAAATAATTGGATTATATATCCTTGAGAATAAAAAGCAATAATAATCAAAAATCATTCGAAAGGATATAGAAGAAATCCAAAAAGACTAGAAAAGATAATGATCATCTCGAAGTCATTAAGAAGAAATTATTCTAAATGGAAGAAGAGAAAGTACAATCTACGACTGATTATCTTAAAATCAATCAATCTAGAATGTGCAATCAGAACCCAGAAGTAAGTCTGTCCTATCTGAAAAACATATATATCGGACTATATATCAGAAAAAAAAAGAAAAAAAAGCAAATGGAAGTTTCTTATGAATGAAAGTACCTTTACTAAACAGATAACAGTTATTATTCCCACATTAAATGAAAAAAGTAACGTTGATAAGATGATAACTAGATTATTATCATTATATTCTGAAGTTTCAATTATTGTAGCTGATGATGGATCCACAGATGGAACCGTAGAAGTTGTTTTAAACTGGGGTGCTAAAAATCCCAATATTACCTTTTTAGATCGTAAAAATGAATTGATTAAAGGGTTAACAATTTCATTAGTTGATGCTTTGAAAATTACTAGAACTGATTATTTTTTTGTAATTGACTGTGATTTTCAACATCCTCCAGAATGTATTGCAGATGGGATTCAACTACTATCAGAAGGAAATGAGCTGGTTATTGGAAGCCGTTCAAGTGTAGAGGGATGGAGTTTAACTCGTAAGCTCATTTCTTGGGGAGCAACTACTCTCGGGAAATTCTCATTGTTGATAAGGCGACGGCCACGCCCGAAAGATATTATGAGTGGTTTCTTCGGGGGAGAAACTCAATTTATAACAGAGCTAATAATTCAAAATCCTAAAACTATTTCCCCCAAAGGATACAAGTTACTGTTTGATCTCCTTAAGGTGATGCCTCGAAAGACTTCAATTGGGGAATTTATTTATGCATTTCAGCCACGAGAAGCAGGAGAATCAAAAATTAGTATGAAACATATTTTAGTTTACTTTAGATCACTTTTTTAAAGATTCACATGTTTCCATACAGTATTCAAAGATGGAATACTTTCTAAAATATTTCATGAAGATAATAGAGGAAAAAAGAGAAAAGATGGTTAATATTGTCTTGAAACGCGTTGAGATCGTTGTTGCGCTGCAGCCCGTAATCGAGTTGTTGTGGTACGACTTGTTTTTCGTTGTTTACTAACAAATCTCATGATGTTTTCGCCAAGTAATGAAAAAGCAGCTTGAATGTTAACTCCTGTCTTGGCAGATGTTTCACAGAAGTAACAATCAAATCCTTCTGGTCTAGTTAGCTTTGTAAGCCGTTCAGTGAAGATCCTTCCTTGTTCTGGAGAGACAGTATCATCGGATAATTCACGCATATCGATTTTATTAGCAACAACGATAATGGGCACTCGACCGCGACCATTATTTGTCCACAGTTCATTAATCCATTTAGGAGTGTTAAAGTAAGAATCAGGACGGGTAACATCGTAAACGAGGAGAGCACCAACACTGCCTTTATAGTAGACTTCTCGAACCGCATCGAAGCGTTGTTGTCCTGCTAGGTCCCATATTTGATATCGAATAGGTTCACCTTTGATAGTATCGTCCCTCATAGCGAAATCTGCACCAATTGTCAGTAGGTACTGGGCTTTGAAACCTTTACCAAGGTATCTTTCCCGAATAGCGGTTTTACCGACACCACCATCGCCAATTAGTACGATCTTAAGCACCGTCACAAGCTATCTCTCTTTTAGGTTTATTCAAGCTTTCAAAGACAGGTAAAAGTTCTATTGGTTTTTAATATGCTTTACTCGAGAGTCTATCCGAAAGTTCTGAATTTGGTTGTTCTCAAAGTTTCAGTTTTAACAGCTTTTCCGATTTCAGAAAGCGATTTATATCTCTTTTATTAATTTCTTTCTTTAATTTATAAGAATTGATTACATACTCCAATCAATCCTCACAGGAAAATCATTTCAAAAAACCAAATCATATCTTTTAGGAGAGAATAGCCTGCATTGATTCCTCGTATTGTTTTGGGAACCACGAGTTTATATTCTATCCCTTTATGGGGGTGACCCTTCACTGTTACCATAGTTTCACCAGTGTTTGTAATCCGATGGGCAATTCCTGTTCGAGTTTGTAATTTTCCTATAATATCTGGAGGGCCTGAAATGGTTATGTCTTTCCACGCATCACTCCAATCTATTGATCGTGCTTTTTCTTGAAAATTAATTTGGAGTTCAAAAACTTCAGATGGGGAGCGGCCAGTAAATGTGGAAAATAAAGCACGTTCATTTTCGGGAAATGTCACAATTATCTCTTGAGCTGCTCTTGAATAGGTTAATATTCTAACATGAGTAGGTTTAAATTCAATTTTTTTGGCTTGATAACTAATAGAGCTAAAAAAGGACTGATATGGACTTTCAACAGCTTCTTCTTGATCTTGAATGGCATATGGCTTTGTGATTTCGGTTGAAATGCCTGGAAGTGGTTTCCAAGTGAGGATAGGTTCTTCTGGTTCCGAAATGATCTTTTCTGGTGTGGGAGTATCCACTAATTTTGTATCCACTTGTTTTTTATCTTCAATTTCATCTACCTTTGAAGTTGATAAGAAGGACGGAATTTGAACATCTGATTTTCTCATTTTCCCAATATTTCGGGTTAGAAAACCTTTCTCGGAAAGGGCACCGATAGTTCCAAGGAGAATGTTAAAAGCTTGAATGAAGCTATTAGAGTTCATTGTTTCCATACGTACCTGAATAACGGGACTTTCAAACCATCTAATAAAATAACCCTCCAAATCAAAGCTATTTTGGAGAAGGTTTCCTAAATCTGTTTGAGTTAATAACTGACGTGGAAAAAGGGGATCATCAGAAGAAATGATAAAACGATTATCTATCTTTGGCATACCTATTTCAAGATCTCGAACGTGGCGATCCCATCGGAACTGAGGATCTAGGGAGAGGTTGGCTGACATCTCTCCTTTTTGAAATTTTTGAGGATCAACTTCCCCTCGCAAAATTAGATCCTGATCAGTCTTATTCGCTTCTTTTTCTGTAATAACTTTGACTTCAATGAGTTTAAATGGACCAGCATTACGAGAATGAATGATTGGATCAGATGAGATCCCTCCGTAATCCACAATGACAGTTTTTGGATATCTTCGGCTGAGATATCGGTATACATCTAGAGCAAAATTCTTTTCTTCCTTAATAGAAGAGTAAATCAGAAAGAAAAAGACATAAATAGCACCAAATACAAGTAGGCCGATAAAGATTAACTCAAACATATAAATAGCACCTGTCAGGATAAATAGTTATTAATAATAAAAGAAACACTTCTGTCCTTGTTAGTTATAGCTTCAACTTAATCATATTGTTGAAAGGGATAAATCTTTTTCTCTGGGAAATGTTTTCTTCAATGAGATCTCTAATTGGACTTAAGTTTCAAATGGTAAATCAATCAATACCATGGAAAACCTTCAATGTTTGATTTGATTAAATATTTTCAAAGCACAAGTCTTTTGTTAACAATACAATAAGATGTTTTTCGTTTATTCTGATGACATAAATTCATAAAATTATCAAATGTTTAATGTTTGAGATGCCTTTAATTGTTGGTACTTAACAGAAAAAGGCAATTCCCATTTATTTTCTTTGTCTAAGACAAATGCTTAGAATACCAATCGTAGAAATAAGTGTGAAAATATCTAATCCCTGTATACGATTATTCACAATCATATTTGTTGTTGGTATTGTCGAAGTTGAATTAACTGGTATTGTCCATTCATTTATTCCATCAGCATCGGTTTTCACAAGACACATATCTAAAGAACCTGATCCGTATGATGCTGTGTAGCCTGCTAGAAGGAATCCCCCATCCGCTGTCTGGATTAAGGATTCAGCAACATCAGGTTCTAATCCACCATAAGTATGATTCCATAGAATTTTACCAGTCACGTCGGTTTTCACTAGCCATATGTCAAAAGAACCTGCTCCATACGATTCTGTCCAACCCGCTATGATAAATCCGTTATCAACAGTCTGAATTACTGAATAAGCATTAGCACTATCTTCATTTAATCCTGAATATGTCTGATCCCATTCGAGTGTGCCATTAGCATCTGTCTTCACTAACCACATAGCACCATCTAAATCACCTCCACGAAAAATCCAAGTGAACCCTGATAGGATCAGACCACCATCCTCAGTCTGAAGTACTGAATAAGCACAATCCCAAGCACTTTCACCATAAACCTGATCCCATTGGAGTAAACCATTGACATCTGTCTTTACGAGCCACATGTCTTGTTCCCCATCATATGATTCGGTGGATCCTACTAGGATGAATCCATTATCTGCAGTCTGAATTACTGAGTGAGCCATATCACTTTTTCCTCCACCATAAGTTTGAATCTCAATATGAGAAGAACACGACTTAGTAACAAAAGGACTCATTTCTTGTTTGATGTTAATATTATTTGTTGGAGGAGGCCATTCCTCTTTTCCAATGGGTTCCGTTCTTTGATATTGAATTGTCAAAGTAACAATAATTATAACAAGAAATATAACTAGTAGTCTCCTTAGTTGCAATATAATCCATTCCATAATTATTAAGAAATTATTGACGTAAATCATCTTTAGCTTTGATATTGTTGTGTAATGAGGAGGTGAAAAGTACATATTAAATGAGAGAATTATCAATGAATATGGGTAAAAGCTAGACTTATAAGTTTTTAAAAACGTAGTAAACGCCTGATCTGGTACGAGTTTGATTCAAAATGGAAAATCAATTAACAAGAAAGGAAATTACTCTTTAATGATATCGCTAATTTGAACTGAAGTTAGTTTATTGTATCAATATACCTTATAAATCAATATGAATGAAGTAATAATTGTGATTGAAGATGGAAAATCAATCGACATTGAAGGAAAACCTCCAAGGGAAACATTCAGTGGTTATTTGGATTAAATTTATCATAATTTTGGGTTTAATTTTCTCAATCGTTATGTTTCTTTTATCAATTTTCTATAATCCAACTGAATACTTAAAAATTACACCACAGGACATTCTCTTAGTCATGTCTTTCGTCTGGGGTCCACTACTAATGATAATTGGATTGTCTTCCTATATTGCCCGAATGTTAAACTTATCAAGAATACCATTAAACAGCTCATTGTATGATGCAATCATGTTACCAAGTATTCAATATGGGCAATTAAAAATATTCCTACCTGTTATTGAAGAAGAAGACATAAGTGATGGGAAATAAGATTATGTAACAAGCCTTCTTATAGAGTTATAGAAGAGATATTATGCATCATCTAGTATATCCATCATGGAAGAAAATAGATTTACATGGTTCCAGTTTTTGCCATTTTAGATACAATCCTCTTTCTGGAATATGTATTACTAGGACTAACAACATTCAATTAAAAAAAGAGTTGAGAATTGATGAAAACACGGAGAGAAAAGATTATTGAGCTTCTTTCAAAGCACGAAGAAATGACTCTGCTAGAATTGGCTGATTTAACGAATGTTCCTGTAAAAGTTGTCGTTCAGGATCTCGATTCAGTTAGAAAAACAATCCGTTCTGAAAAAAAACGAATAGAAGTACGTCCTGCGATCTGTATGAATTGTAATTATACTTTTTCTGGTAGATCTCGAATATCTGATCCTCATAAGTGTCCTGAGTGCCATTCGGAGAGAATTTCTCCACAAAAATTTCGGATTGCCTCTTCTTAGGCATAAAACTGAACTGTACATCTTGAGGGAGTATAAACGCGCACCTGCACTATCAAATCTGAATGATAAAGATCTCTTATTTTATCCGTTTTATAGGTTTGAATCTGATTCGGGTTGATAGTTTCCCTGGTACACCGTCTCATCGTCGACTGCACTTATAAAAATCATCTGAGCAATAGCGACAGAGACATGGACTTTAAAGGGGAGAGAAGTTTGTAATAAAATACGGCCATGATTGTCACCTACTCCTTGAAACCCCTTATCCCATATTCCAGAAAATACTGTTGCTCCCATCCGAATCAAAGTTGAACGAGGCGTAACAAAACCAATAGCATTATTAGGGATCATAATTTCCTCTGCTACCTCAACAAGGTAAATCCCAGGCTTTAAGTGCCAAAAATTGTCATGAGGCATTAATTCTAGTAATTTAGGATATTGACGTTTTTCTATCTTAGAAGTCAATCTAATGTTTCCAATTAATTGAAACAAGCGTCCAATTGATATATCGATACCATTAGGTTGAACATCTCCGTGTGGAATGCTTTTCTGCATTTCAGAGCCTGGCCAGACCGCTGGCCGTAAGTATTTCCAGTCCATAATGTGTAACGATCCCTATTATGTTGGTAGTCTTTAACAAACCAATAATTGAAAGGATTATAAAGCAATTTTGGGAGTAAATAGAAATAAATTAAAGGAAAAGATGAATTGCTGAAAAGAAAAATCAAGGATGGTAAGGTGCGATGGCAAATCGAAAGTGGCATTTGATGACTGTAATAATCATATTTTTTATGTATGTCGTGATCTATTGGTTTGTTGATGCGAATTATGTGCCAGATCTTCCAGATGTCTCGCCTTTATGGGTGGTAACCGCCTTTCTCATGGCATTAATTGGTGCTGAGGCTCCTGATTGGGATTTACTTCTAAATTGGATGCATCATCGGGATGTAGCTACTCATAGTGTATTCATTCCCCTATTTATCACTATTACATTTCTTATCCAGAAATATTTGGCTATTCCTGATGATCAGAGCCTTATTTTAGCATTGGTTTTCACACCGTTCTTTCTAGGATTCGCTTCTCATTTATTACTAGACCTATTTCCAAGTGTCGATCCTGAGAAGGAAATAAAGGAAAAAGGAGTGACTCGTACAACTGCAATGTTAGTTGGTGGTTTTGTTTCAGGATTAACAGGAGTAGAGACAATCAAAGCGCTTCAAGGGACATATCTCATTCATTTACCATTTAAAATGCCAGTAAAAAATAAGAAAAAACGGGATACCTGGGAAATGAGGAGGACACTACCTTTACATACGTCTCGATGGTGGTTATTCTTTAATGGACTAATAACTGGTGTTTTAGGGGTTCTTCTTCTTGCATTACTTGTTTGGGGATGAATCCCTCTCTTGTTGAGAGAAGTCCTAAGTTGATTTAAAGAAGGTTTTAGGATCCAAGTACTTTCTTGATAATTTTAAGAGCCCAATCTAGTTGCTCTTTGGTGATAACAAGGGGAGGAGCAAAACGAATGGCGAAATCATGTGTTTCTTTAGCTAAAATGCCTTCGTTAATGAGTTGTTCAGTATAAGGTCGTGCTTTTTCATGGAGCTCCACCGCAGTAAAAAGACCCTTTCCTCTCACTTCTTTTATGCGCGGATGATCAATTTTTCTCAGCTCGTCCAGAAAGTAGGCACCTAATTTCGCTGAGCGTTCAGCTAACTTCTCCTCAACAAGAACATCTAATGCAGCATCTCCAACAGCACATGCTAGAGGAAATCCACCGAAAGTAGAACCATGGGATCCAGGAGTGAAAACTTGCATAATTTCCTTGCGAGACACAACAGCAGAGACAGGGAGTAACCCTCCGCCTAAGGCTTTACCCAAGGTCATCACATCTGGAATGATGTCTTCATATTGATGGCAGAACATCTTTCCAGTACGACAAAACCCCGTCTGTATTTCATCAAGTACTAAGAGAATATTATGCTTAGTACAAATCTCTCGAACTCTTTTCAGATAACCCTCTGCTGGGACAATAACACCAGCTTCACCTTGGATTGGTTCTACTAAGAATGCAACGGTGTTTGAAGTAATTGCTTTTTCTAAAGCTTCAGGATTATCATAAGGGATGATTTTAAATCCTGGAGTATATGGACCAAAATTAGTATTGGCAAGAGGATCAGTAGAAAAACCAACAATGGTTGTTGTTCTGCCATGAAAATTATTAGCACACACAATAATCTCAGCCTTGTCTTTTTCAACTCCTTTAACTTCATAACCCCATCGTCGAACCATTTTGATGGCAGTCTCGACCGCCTCAGCTCCTGTGTTCATTGGTAGGGCCATGTCAAACCCCTCCCCGCAAATATCAAGGAGGTGTTTCAGATAAAGACCCATACGGTCATTATGAAACGCACGAGAAGTCAATGCGACCCGATCAAGCTGATCCTTCAATGCTTGGATAATTTTGGGGTGTAAATGGCCTTGATTAACCGCAGAGTAAGCAGATAAGCAATCTAAGTACTTCTTCCCTTCGGGGTCGTACACCCAAACACCTTGAGCTTTCGCTACAACAACAGAAATAGGATGATAATTATGAGCTCCGTAATTTTTATCAATATCCATATATTCCTTAGAGCTAGTCAATTCTTGAACCTCATAAATTCATTAAATGTGATAATTGTTTTTGAGAGAAAAAGTACTAGAGGGAATTATAAAGATTACTGTCAAGGAAACGACTGGGAAATAATTATAAAGTAACTATATAGGGAAAAGATGAGTATTGAAAAGTGCCCTATGTTTAAAAACTAGAATTGGAAAATAATTATCACACGAAGGGATAATTCATCATATATCCAAATTTGTTTGAGTTTTTGGTAATACTGTAGAGATTCGGTTCCAATTATTTCTTTCGTTGCTGTATTAAAAAAGGAAATGGATTCTAACTCTGGGGTAACTTGTAGGGAATCAAGTGTAATATAGGGGAATTTTAGACAACCATCATGGTTTTCTGTATCAATTTCTGCCCATTCGGGGGGTTGGATGTATATTTTTTCATACAAAGAATATGGAATGTAGGTTTTATTCGGTTCATTTGTTCTAACAACTGTGTAATCTGTGAATGTTCGATATGATTCAGCCTGTTCGACCACCTCCTCAAGGGTGTAATTATTGGCTAATAAAGTGTAATCTTGATATCCAGTGTACGGTGCGATAAATAATAAAATTCCATCTCTCATAAATACGTGGTCCCCCCCTATGATTTCTTGCCATCTGAAAATTTTTCCAAGAGAATGGTGCTTCTCCATACCATATGTATCATGTGTCACCTCCTCGAGTTCTATTTTGGGGCCTATTTTCCTGAGTATTTTTGTGATTTTCTCCTATATATTGTTGTTAATGGTATGATTCGTGCAAAAAGTGGCCATTTATCATACAAGAGTTCTATATAAAGATAATCCGTAGGATTTCCATCTAGACCAACATTTAATTCTTGGGTAAGGAGTTTTGGAATCGTAGGATCGTCATCCTCTATATTATACTTGAGTGACCTACTGAGTTGGGCAATTCTTTTCAAAATATCCTTCCTTGGGAGATTCGTCTGCTGACCAATCCTCTGAATGATCTTTTCAGCCGTTTGTTCCATTAATATTCACTTACTCATTACGTTACTAGACTTCTGTATTTATAAACTTAAATAACTCATTCACTAGTTTTTGGAGGAGTTCATCACGAATTTTCCCCTTGAAAATTGTCTCCCAACTTGACATTGAATTTATTCGAATAAATTTAGTCGGAAATTAGCCTAATGTATATATAAAGAATAATTTTACTTAATGTTCTGAATCATGAGGTGTTCACAATCATGTCTACTCCTATTAAAGAGTTATTTTCATTACCAATAGAAAAGAATGAAATAGCTTTCATCTATTTTGGTTATTCAAGTATTGTGTTTAGAGCGGCAGACAAAGCCATTGCCGTTGATATGTGTCAAATGGCTCTAGATAGCGATGATCAGATAAAAGCTTTAAAGAATCTTGACTTGCAGTTAAATACTCATACCCATAGAGACCATTTTGATGTTAAGACGACTTCAAAGATTTTCGAGGTATCTGGGGCTATAGTTATTGCGGATTCTCAGGTGGCCAGAGAATTAAAAACAAAGGTTCCTGCTGATAAAGTAAAAGCTTTAACATCAACTGAATCATTATCAATTGATAGTCTTGAGATTGCAGCTGTTGGTGGTGTCCATCCAGGATCAATAACCCTCTTCAGGATGAAGTGGCCCGATTTTAGTGTTTTTCATGGGGGCGACTCTGGATATATTCCGTTGGAGGATTATTCTGCAGATCTAGCTTTTCTTCCCACTGGTGCCCCCTCTCCGAGCTGTTCTCCAAAGAATGCTCTTAAGATGACTTTAGACATCAAACCAAAAGTTGTAGTGACGATGCATGGTAACCAAGACGAAATGCAGAAGTTTAAGGCTATGGCACTTGAAAAAATGCCTGATATAAATGTGGTCATTCCTAGAATGAAAGAACCGATGAAAATTACTCTATAAAGAAAAAAAGGGATGAAAGGGTGATTCTTCTTTTCATTCCTCTGATTCTAGAATTAGTGCTTTTTCGTGCTCGAATTCTTTATCACTAAGAGCACCACTGTTATGTAAAGCCGCTAATCGTTCTAAACGGGCTATTCGATCTTTTCCTGAGCCTGAAAAGGCGCTATCTATAACATTTGCGAGTTCTTTGTCAACAATAATTGCTCCTTTTCCAATTAAGTAGGTTATTATCAAAAACAAAAATCCTACAGCTAGGAGAACAAGCCCCGCGACTAATAATGCTAGGGAAGCTACTACTGGATCTGTAGTGCCCTGACCACCAATGACAACGATATTAAATTCAGTTAATATCTCTGGATAGGCTAGAGGAATCCAACACAAAGCAATAATAAGACCACCCGCAAATCCAAGAGCAATGCCAACTACTCCAAAAATAAACAATAATAAAAGAATAAAAAATCCAGCTACTCCACGATAAGCAAGTTTTATTAATCCACTACTTATATCACTCATCTTCATGCCTCAATTCATTTGTTAAGCATCAAATCTTTTGTAGTTTTAAGATTTTTATTTTTCAGGCTAAGGAAATGTTTTCTACAAGGAGTTCTCTTGGATTCAGACCAGCTAACAAGTCTATATGAGTTAATAACTAATAGAATGAGGGATCACGTTCACTTACTCCCTTTGGGGGTTCACTTTTCAATGTTTCTTCTGGAGATAAGACTTCTATCAGTTGATATTCTTGTGTACCTAAACCGAGGTCTCTAGCGAATTCAACTGCCAAATATGGGCTCTTCATTCGCCCATGAAGACGTTGGAATGGATGAAGATCAACATTAGGATCTAGATTTGCATGTATATAGTGAGGGGGGATATTTTTTACAATAAGCCCTTCTTTTGCAATAAGATCTAGAGCAGCGGTTTCAATTGCTACAATGTCTCTACTACCTAACACCCCTAAGTCATTTACTATACAAGGTTGTGCAAAACCCCAGCAATCGCATAGAGCAGTTATCTCGAGTAGGAAGCTTATGAAGAATTTCTTATCATCGTTAAATGTATCCAAAACTTGTTTTGCAGCTATTGCCAATAATTCTTGAAAAGCTGAGAAATGCTCCTGTCGATATTCTAAACATCCAACCTCTTTATCCGCTTCTAAACACTCATCACATTGATTACACATACCAAAGGGAATTGTAAGTTTGTGTTTTTCTTCGTTGTACTTTATTTGTTTGTAAGGGCATGAGAGAACCAATTCCTTTGCATGTTTAGGAGAGCATTTTTCAGGATCCCAATAAGGGATGTATTGTTCTACACCATGAATTTTATTCCAACGGGTTTGCGCTGCATATCCCCCGACGGCTATGTTTTTGATGGCTCCTCCAAATCCACACGAGTTATGACCTTTGATGTGACTCACATCAACTAGTACATCAGCATCATGTAAAACACCAGCCATGTCCAATGTATCTACATTTTTGTAATCAACGCGTTTCTCAACTGTATAACCATCTTTCACCCCACTAATAGGAATGATTGGACATCCACAGGTTTCTTGTGTATAACCACGATCGACAGCATTATAGACTGCTGTTGGATTATCGGTAATAAATGGCCACCCCCCAGCCTGTTTGATCGCTTTCACAATACGTCGAACAAAAAAAACTGGAACCGTTTGATAGACATCTTGGAACCCAAGGTGCATTTTGACAGCAACTTTGTCGTGTTTTTCAATAGTAGAAAAATCAAGCAATTCAACGATTTTGTCCACTTTCGCTGCGAAAGTGGCGAATCTTTGATTTGTACCATGTTGTAAAGACCCATAATAGACTTTAGCAGACATTTTCTTTTCTTTCCTATTATTTTTCGCTGTGATTCACTTTTTAATTTTTAAACTTGACTAATTTGGCATATTTTGCTCAACAATTGGAGTTATAATTGATCTATGATAAAAATTGGATATTTAATTCGTTTTAAAAGGCTAAATATTTCATAATAATTCATGATTAGACATTAAAATTCAGGATTTGATTTTGCTTTATTTTCTTTAAAGTAATCGAAGTATAGGTTTTATTTACTCCCAGAATGGTAGATATCTTTCTTTCGATAATATTGTGTAGATTTTCAATATTCTGAGCATTTCCAATGCATAAGATATCATGGATTCCTGTGGTAATCTTGATGACATGTATTTCTTCAATTTGTTCCAACACAGCGAGCACATCGTCCATTACACTGGCATCAATATCCAATTCACAAATGAACTCGATCGGATAATCTACTTTTTCGGGATCCACTTCAATAGTAAAACCTTTTATTATCTTTTTCTTCCTTAATTTTTCCACACGGTCAGATATTGTCTGGGCTGAGACCCCTAACTTGTTGGCTATCTTTGTATATGATTCTTTACCGTCTTGACTTAAAGAACGAATAATCATTTCGTCAATATTATCTAATGTTGTAATAACCATTTTATCGAACTCCTTGAATGGAATTAGGGTAAGTTAATTTCATCTAGAAGCTGATTCTCGATTCAATCTCCAAAGTAACCAATAACGATGGGCAATACTCGCAGGGAGGAGAGCTGGTAATAAAACTAAGAATCCTAATACAATAAAAGAGCCAGAAATTTGAGTGATATTTAGAAGTTGAAGAACGAAATAAATTGCAATTGCAAATAGAGTATACACACCAATAAACACAATATAATCAGCTAAAGTATCAAAGGCTCCCTTAGCAAACCCAAATAGTCCATTTAATACAAGGATTAATAATTCAGTTATTCCTTGTACCATAAGAGATAAGAATTCAAAAAAACCACGAAAGATTGTTATTACTGTTGTTGTTCCCCCCTTAATCACGGATCGTGCCCCTGCAAATATAGCATCAATTCCAAGGTATGCTCCAGGGATTGCAATAAGAATTGCATAGAGGAATAACAATAATATTGCTAATAATTCATCAAAATTCGTAAAAATGATTAAAGCACCAATAAGCAGTGCAAAGGGAGCTATAAGAATCGAAAAACTCACAAGTCCATCAATCCCAGGATTCATTTCCTTTTTGTCAGGATTACGCGAGAAAAACTGGACTGTACGGTTTGCTTGTGTATAGGTCTTTGTTGGGCGGGCACGACGAGTAAAATGAACTACTGACTCATCTTTAGGTCGTTCTGTTGGCTTTACTACTATATTTCCAACATCAAATTCCTTAAATTCATCCCTAGCTATTTTACCCGCTTTTCTAATTTCTCTATCAATAATATGTCCAGCATCAACCGCTTTTTTACCTAAAAATCTCCCTAACTTCTTCGTGGTACTTTCTTTTTTCTCGTTCATTGTGGTATTCATCCTCCAAGATTAAAAAAAGTAACGATTTTTCGTGTTTTTAAGCATTCTTTTCGTGATGACTTAACTCCACACTCGTATTAAAAAACTGAAAATAAAAAAAATAAATAACTGGGGTAGTATTATCTTTCAATGTATTAAATCAAGAAAGATCTCTAAAAAACTTTCATGAATTAGAGCAATATAAGATGACAAGTCAGAAGAAAGCACAAAAATCACTTAAGAAAAGGGTGTCTTTTCTTAACGATATACAAAGCCAACGATTGGCATTTTTTGTCAAGGCCCTCGTTGAATGGTTTGTACAAAACGGTCGTGATTTACCTTGGCGTCGTACTCGAGATCCTTACAAAATTCTTGTCAGCGAAATTATGCTTCAACAGACTAATGTAGAAATTGTCGTTCCCATATACAATAAATTCTTGCAACAGTTCCCAACTATTCAAAGGTTGGCTCATTCGCCTCTTAAAGAGATTAAAGAAATCACTGATCAATTGGGGTACAAACGAAGAGGTGAATATTTACATGAAATTGCTAAACAAATTACATTTGAGAGAAATGGACAGTTTCCTAGTAACTTGGATGACCTTTTATCCCTCAAAGGTATTGGCCGCTATACTGCAGGCGCGATTCTTAGTTTTGCTTTTGAGAAGGAGGATAGAACTGCTGCAATTGTTGATGTAAATGTAGAACGCGTTCTAGGACGTATTTTCGGTTTGTGGAAGTGGGAAAAAAACGTAATATTTGAGAAAGAGATTTGGAAGCTTTCTGAAACAATCATTTCTAAAGGAAACGTTTGGTTTATCAATCAGGGTATCTTAGATCTGGGAGCAATAGTTTGCACAGCACAGAAGCCGAAATGTCCATTATGCCCAATGACTGAGATATGTATGTATTATGAGACAGAGGTTCCCAAGATTGCCCCACTGGATTTATTTTTTCCTTTAGAAAATCAGTAAAAAACCAAGAAAGAGAAAAATATTTACTTTCAAATTGTTGATATAATGAGATCCACAGAAATGTTGTCAATTGGAAAAATGCAACCACAATACTTTTTATCTTTTTTTCAAATTCTTCTCCCTTCAGTGGAAACTTACATACAAAAGCAATTCATTCACCAACTACCACTTCAAGAACGAATTTATGAGGTTTTAGACGAGGTTTCATGGAATGAATGGCAAAATAAGCCCTTAAAATTCGTACAACCACTATCAAAAATATTGATTACTCTCCTTTATGATAAAATTCAGCTCTCATTGAAGAAGTTAGAAAATACTCCTGAGCTAAATTCATTTCTAGAAAAAATTTCTCTCCTGATTCAGTCCCCTTTAGAAGATTCCTCTAATTTAGAAGAAGCTCGAAATCAATTTGTCGGTTATTTAGAGAATCTTTGGAGATTAGCAAATAAATCTGAACCGAAAACCCCTATTTTGGATTATGAGGGTTTTCCTCTTAATAAACTTCTTATTTTCATGTTTAAAGACTGGGATTCTTGTCTAGAAATCATTAATCTTATTTGTAAAATTAGAGGGGATATTAAAAGCGGAAATCAGCTATTACTACCATATATATTCGAAATAGGAATCCCAGAGTACCAAAAACAACTACAAGGGCAAATCTTCACACCATTACCGGTTGTAGATTTCATCTGTAAACAGAATTTAACAGAAAAAACCACCAGAATTATCGATCCTGCATGTGGAACAGGAATATTCCTTTTAGGTGCTTTAAGAGTCTTAATTGAGTCTAGAACAATTCAGTACAATCAGATTGAGCTTATTGGTGTTGAACTAGACCCTGTTTTAGCAGATATTGCAGAGAGTGCTATCAATTATTTTCTTTTAATAAATCCAAACTCCATGGCTGATTGGCGGATTTATCGTTATGATTTCTTCAATTGTGACTCCTCAACATTAGAATTGTTAATGAAAAACTCAGGGATGACCACGTTATTAATGAATCCTCCCTATACTCGTCATGAGATACTCACAACAGAATATAAGGAGTTTTTAAAAGAGAAAATCCTGTTAGATCTCCAAAAAATTGAAACAACCCCCTCTTATAGCAGAACTTCATTATCAGGAAGATCAGGTTTATATGTTTATTTTTTAGTGCATGCAACTAGTCTCTTGGATGAAGAAGATAATGTCGGATTAATTATTCCTAATTCTTGGTTGGATGTAGTTTATGGTCAACAACTCCAACAATTCATTTTAGACCATTATTTGATTGAATTTATTATTAATTCTAGAATACAAAAGGTTATTCCAACTGCAGATGTTAATACAGCTATCCTGAAGCTTAAACGAAAGAAAATGGAGGCATATCAAGAAGTTACCAACTCTGAAAACTTGGTTAACTTTGTATCAATTAACAACATATTAGATCTTGAACTACTGGTTGATAAAAAGATTTCCCATCTCAAAGATTACTCATCAAGGATTCAAGTTGTTTCTGTGAAACAAAAAGAGCTTTTCTCGAAATCTAAATGGGGAATATATTTTCGCGCTCCAATAGACTACTTCAAACTAATAAAAAAGCTTGATGAAAAGCTAATTATATTGGGAGAAGTGGCTCATGTCCGAAGGGGGTTTACAAGTGGAGCAAATGACTTTTTTTATGTGGGTAAACCAGGTAAATCAAATGCATTCTTTACATCTAGCTGGGATTCAGACACTGGAGATTTAATGTTATATTTAAAGGATGAGCTAGTAATTAAGCAATTTAAAGCTCAAGGATTTCATCCAAGTGAACCGATGTTCATCATTGAAAAGGATTATTGGATGCATCGTGATATTGGACAAGAAAAATATTCTTGGGAGTATTCTTTTAAAGACAACGATGGTTCTACTTGGGTTCCTAATTATTTAGTCAAATCCCCTCGGAGTCTCACAAATTATGAGATTCATGAAAAAGACCTAAATTTTGTAGTTATTTTGATTGCTTCCCCTTCTCCCATTAATCGATTAAAAACAGGCATAAGAAAATACATTCGTTGGGGAGAGAAATGGATTCCGTCCGTGGGTAATAAATTCAACCAAAGACCAACGTGTAGTTCACGGAAAAATTGGTATAGTCTACCATCACATGAATATGAGTCCTTCAACCTTCTTTGCCTCATGACAATCAATGACCGATTTCCATTTTTCTATAATCCGCAAGATTTTTATTTTGATGCTCGTTTATATGGTATCCAATTTATTAATACTAAATTTAAACAAGGTGACCTCTTATTTACTAGTTATTTCTTGTACCTTAATTCTATTTTTACCACTTTACAATTAGAACTTTTGGGACGTAGTAATTTGGGTGAAGGCGGTTTAGATATCAAAGTTTATGAATATGAATTGCTTAAAATTCCTAACTACGATTTATTAGTCAAGACTTATTCAAAAGATATATTTCACGCTTTTTCACAGCTTTTAGACTATTCTCCATTCTCTGTCTTACAAGGAACCCCAAAATCAATAAAGCAAATTACTAACGATTATGTGGCGAGATTATTTTCACTCTCACAGGCATTGGTAAATAACTTATACAATGATTTAAAGAATCTAGTACAAATGCGGATCCAAAAAGCTAAATGATACTCTCATAATGAATTATAGGAATCTCAAATGTTTTATAAACACTCTACTCTTGTCAAAAAAAAACAACACGGACAGTTTTTTACCCATCCTATGATCGCACGCCAAATAGTCCATGAAGTATGCGGGTCGATTATTTCAGAGTGTTTTTGGAAACCATGGCGTTCTCTTGAAGATCCTACTAAATATTCAACTATCGCAAACCTACTTAATAAAGTTCTAACCTTACGCTTTGTAGATCCAGCCATGGGTGACGGAGTATTTTTGGTTGAAGTGATTCATTTCTTTGAGGAATTTTTGAGCGAATTATGGGAAAAAACCCGAACATCATCTTATTTAGATCTTTTTTGCACTTATTTTCAAAAAAAATTAGCAATGGATTTTTTAATGGTGGGGAAGAAAGATAAATTTACATTAGATGTTTGGAGACTTCATATTATTAGATCGATGATTTATGGGGTAGATCTTGACCCAGAAATTGTATATCAGGCTCGTGATAAGATCATAGAAGAATTTTCTACACCTGAAATAACGAGATTAGCACGGATTGCGGTCAAATTTAATTTAAAAACAGGAAACTCACTAATTTCTCCTATTCATATGAACAGTGAAGCGAGAAATAAGTTATTTTCTCTGTATTCTACAGAAATTAGCACTCTTCTTTTACAAAGAGATCGAATGTCAAAGATGTACTGGAACAAAACTTTTGATGGGAGTGTAGATATAATATTAAAAGAAAATGAGAAATATAAAGCTGAACTGGCAAACAAGTTATTTGATCAGATGACAATAATACCTTTTTTTTCGTTTATTTTTAAAGCTAAGAATAAAGAATTGGTCACATTTCTCTGGGAATTAGAATTTCCCGAAGTCTTTTTTTCTGAAGACTATGGATTCAATGCAGTTATCGGTAATCCTCCGTGGGACAAATGGAAGCTTTATGATCGAGAATGGTTAGGATCTACAGCTATTGAGGGAGCAAATTATTCACATCAAATCAAGACAATTCGAGATAAAGACACTGAATCACATTCCAAGTATTTAAAAATGAAAGAATTTTACAAAAACACTACT
The DNA here is from genome assembly GCA_029856365.1 of Candidatus Hodarchaeota archaeon. Lineage (GTDB taxonomy): Archaea > Asgardarchaeota > Heimdallarchaeia > Hodarchaeales > Hodarchaeaceae > Hodarchaeum. Next base: position 55,111 of record JAHQWW010000004.1, on the reverse strand, counting down.
GAATATTTTAACAAGTATTTTCAGTGGCAACCAGGCGAGAAAAACTTATTTAAACTCTTTCTTGAACGATTTTATAATCTCTGTAGTTCTGATGGCTTTTTGGGTATCATTCTTCCTGGTGGACTTTTGGGAGAGTATTATAGTCAACCTTTACGACGAATGCTAATAACGAAAATGCGTCTTGATTTAATAATTGAAATCGTCTCTAATAAGGAAATGTTTCCTGATGCTGAACCAGGCCTGAGTATTCTTATTGTTTTAGCTCAAAAAAGCACTGCAGATGAGGTTTTCCCATTTATTAAAGGAATTTCCTCTACTGACGCTTTATCCAAAATTAGTGTAAAGAATCTGTCTAAAACATCTGAAAATCTCATTTATTTTTCACGGGAGGATATTCTTATTGCTTCCCCTGAATGTATCGTTCCAGCAGTGCGAAATCAACTTGAATTAAAAATAAATCGAAAGATGACTAAATTTTCTCCCCTTTCCTCTAATAAATGGGGCTGCAAAACGTCACGAGGAGTTGATATGACTAATGATAGGAATCTATTAATCAAAAATATCACTCCACATCCCCTTATAGAAGGACGTCATTTAGTGCGGTTAGGATTTGATGATACATATCCTCGGTATTGGATTCGATCATTTAAGGAATATCAGAGGAAAATTTCATTTTGGGATCAAACAATCATCGTATGGAAAAATTTTTCAGGAAATCACAGACGCAGGCGAATGCGAATTGCCATTCTTCCACCAAAATCCGTTATTTCGAATAGTGTGATTTGTCTCTATAATCTTCCAAGCATTACTAACGTGGAATTCTATTTAGCTGGGATTATGTGTTCTATCCCTTTCGAGTTTAGAATACGCCAGCTTTGCTATGGGATAAACATCAATCAGTATATTATGGATAGTATGCCTGTTCCTTTGTTCGATCCTAATAAAGAATTTCACCAAAAAATGGTTTCTATTGTTAAAAGTTTTATTCCCCTAGGAAGGGAATGGGCAAGACGAAAAATGGAGGCCTCTTCCTCCCTTGCAAAAGCTCGATTAGAAGCGGATTACCAAGATTCTATTACTGCTATCGATGCTGTTGCTGCCTTAGTCTATAAATTGACCAGAGAAGAGTTCATCATAACTTTGAAAGCTCATCCTCTGTTGGAACAAAGCTACTTCAATAAGGCTCTGGAGTATTTTGATTTCTTATCGGTTAGAAATGATAAGAAATCATGATTTAACATATTTAATGTAAATTTATTTCTGGAAACACTGATGATTGCACTCCTCTAAAAGATCTATTTCTTCTTGAGAAAGACAATATAATTTAAAGATAATTTCATTTAATCTCCGTTCTGATTTCATTTTTTTTATGTCATTTTGACTCTTCAATATCTTGGAAGTAAGATCACAAATGGATTTATACTCTGGTGTATTGAATTTTGGAATAACCAAGGGAAAATCCTGGATTTGTTTTGGATAATATTCATAGAGACCTCCAAGATCTTTGATAGAATTCAGGGCAAAGAAGGTTAACACTTCAGAATTCAAAATAGCAACTAAAAACAGAATAAAATCTTTTTTAGAGAATTTTTCATTAGGAATTATCCAAACAACATCTTTTGAGGAAAGACTGCCTTTTAAATCGATTGCAAAGGTATTTTGAGTGGCCTTATAGGGAGAAACAATTTTACGGGTATCCCACTTCATTGTCTTTCTTTCATCCCCAGATCGCCAAAGGTAAAATTTAAAAACGCGGCTTCTATTTAATAATAATTTTTTGTTTTGTTTAAGATAGTTTAAGATTTTCTTATTTGCTATAATTTCATGTTTACGATAACAGGGAGCAAAAAGAACCTCTCTTCCTGTGCTAGATATTGAAAATCGTTTAATGTCTTTTCCTTTGATCCAAGGTTTAATATGGATTTGATTGACCTTTAATATCCTAGAAAAATAGAATGGCTCTTTAGGTGCAAAAATACGATCGCAACCAGTTTCGATTCCTTTACTAATATAAGCTACGTCCTTCAGTCTCATATTAGAATTCTTTCTAATGCGATTGAGAAGATTTAACTTAGGAGGATCAAGTAGTATCCACTTTTCTGATTTAAGATTGGACTGCTGAATGTTACAGACTTCCCTATAGGCTTGAGATTTCTTTTTTCGATATTTATAATAGATAAATATATCATTAGAGCGGATTCTGCCTCTCTTTAAATGTAAAATAATATTTTTTATACTCGTATTTTTAAACAGGGCAAATTCTGCTAAATCATGAATTTCAAGAATTTTTGCTGATCGGACTATCAAATTCCTGATTTTTCTAGCATATACACTGTGTAATAGATATTTTGGGAGAATAAATGATAAAATTCCATTATCAGTTCTTAAGGCCGATAGAGCACGAGTAATAAAGAAGTAAGAAAGATCATTATTACCTGTATAAATATTTGGATATTCTCTTCGTAGCATTTTTCGTGAAATCATCGTCATATCAGTTAATGCTACAAATGGAGGATTGCCGATAATCAAATCGAACTTAGGAGTATATGGTCCAAAATAAATCCAATGAAACTTTTTGGGGATGGAATATTTTTTACATTCTAAAAGTGTAGATGTTATTGTTTCTTCTTCTTTCGCATTTAATGAAGGTGAAAAAACAGCATAGAGATTGTAATTTGAAGAACATGAATTTGAAGCGGAAAATCGAGTTTTCTTCAATACATTCTTGTTTAAGCTATCTTTTTCACTATTCCAGAGAACACGATCACCCTCTAAAATGAAATATTTAAATGAATGATGTTTAATAAGACTTTGAGCGAACTTAAAAAGCTGATTTAGTCCTTGAATAGAGCTTTGGTGATTTGATACTTTATAAATGGCAAATTGATTGAGATTTTTCTGATCATATTGGTAGTCAAGCAAGCTTTTTTGCTTTTCTAACTGCTGCTTTGCCAGATTGTTTTTTCTATAGTCTGTGGGCATGTTTTGGAACCCCAAAAGGGCATTACCCTCATAAAAATTATATTTAAATGAAATTTGGACAAAAGAATGTAAATCCTTATGATCCCAAGCCCACAACCAGAATTTCATTAAAGAAATAGTTACAGCAAAGATATCTATATCTACACCAAAAAGATTTCTCTCCAATATCTGAGTTTTCAAGTTTTGGGTGGATCCATTAGGTTGTAATTCCTTCAATTTTTTTAATAACAATTTTGCAGCAGCAAGTAGAAAAACACCTGTACCTGCTGCTGGATCTAATATTTTAATAGACTCGAGCTTATTTAGAAGAAGAGATTTGGACTCTTCATCTAGTTCGGACACATTTTGATTTAATAAATTGATATGTTTGTTTCCTTGGAAACAGCTATTAAGCCAATGAATCAAGCTTTCTTTTGCTATATAGGCTGCAAATCGATAAGGAGTATAAACTTCCCCCCACAAATTTTTCGAAGAGGACTCGTCTCTCTTCAAGCTAGCTGCAATAGTATCAAAGATTTCTAAGGTGATTAAATCTGTTTCATTAGTTTCTAAATCATAATAGTCATTTAACCAACGATAATTCTTGCTAAGATAATCCGCAGTAGTACCCCAATCAATTGTATTTAACCAATCTGCCACCAATTTATCGTCTTGATTATGATTTTTGTTAAGAAATAAGCTTTTTATGGAAGTAGGAATTAATTTATCTTCTATTGAAAGAAAAATACGTTCAGGGTTACCATAATAGTCGTATACTTCTTTCCAATTAGTGAATCGTTCGTCATTAGAAAAAGGAATACTTTTTGGACTGAAAAAAAGGAGGCTAATGAATTGAAGCAAAATATTGCTGCATGTCAAGTGTTTGAGTTTCAATGAATTTAGTTGGAAGAAGATTTCTAAGAGGATTTTTGTTGGTTTTTTTGGGGGAGGAGGATTTTTCAATAATTGAGTAAATGAATATTGAAATTTATTTTCCTCCATCTTCGGTAGTTAATAAGAGAAAAATGCTTGATGTCTAGCCTATCTAAAATTTGTATTCATTTTGAGGTCTTCTTCTGATCAGCAGCATTTTTTTCTCGAGTCTCATCAATTTTCTTTTTAATTTTCTCCACTCCCTGAAACAACCACTTTCGAGGTTTACTTGGCTCTTCCTCTTGAACAATAATGTCCCCTTGCTCAATTAATGTTATAAATACTGTGGTAATGTTTTTCGAAACCCAATCATCGAGTTCTTTTCGTGAGACAGAAGGAAACGCAGAATTTGACTGCAAAGCTTGCTCAAACACCATCTGATGGATTTTACGATGATGGTGTTCCTTCAAATCGAACCAAAGGTTACGAATTAACTTATGTTCTTTTATTCTTAATGCTTCAATTTCAAGAAGAATTGCCCAGACTTTAGAAGAAACAACAACAGGTTCATTCGTTTTAGCCATAGTTTTACCTCTAAATTTTATTAAAAGAGAATCAAAAAATCTTCTCATCTTATTGCATTTCTATAAGTTTTTCAATCTAGATTATAATATTAAATTCTGAAAAGAACAGCAGCAGAGTTTCAGTACATGTAATCCTTCTTACTCCTACGTAAAATGAATCTATGAATTATTACAAGCCAAACAAAGCATAAAATACCCATTCCAATGAAAAGGAGAGAGATAAGAGTTTTAATCCAAGTTGCATCTTCAAAACCTTGCGGAGCTGAAGGTAGTTGATCGGGGATGAAGAAAGGGATAATGAGACCTGTAACTATCATAACAAGAGCAATTACCCCTCCAATAATCTCTGTCCTAAATTTTACTAATTGTCGAGTAAAGAAGGACATTTCTTAAAATACTCCTATTTTTTAGCGTTTTCTTCGTCTTCGGTAATAAATAAAGCTTTAATATTCATCATTTTTTTAGGTATTTTTTTCAAGTAAAAGGATCAGATAAATCTCTTGCAAGAACATTTCACATTCATTTAGGGAGATCTATTCATTTTTTTCTTTTTTTCTTTCTTTCTCATTTAATATAGGATTCCAAGTTCACTGCAAAATAAACTATAACTAATAAATTGTGAGGGGAGTTTTAAGGATAATCTATCCATAATACTTCGAAAAATTTGAATCAATTCATATGAATCATTCTCGATGGTATCCTTAGGTAGAACCACAATGTCAAATCCTTTATCTTTATTCTTTTTTAAGATTAATATAAGAATTCCGACAATAATCATTTATCTTTGTTTTTTGTAGTTTCTTCAAACCTTTGAAGGAAATGAAAAAGAAAGTAAAATCGAAGTTTATATAGGCACTTTATAAAGATATGTCTTCCTTATAAAAGGCAAAAGGTATCATGTATATTTTTAAATCAAGATTTGTCACTTTATAATACCTAATTCAGTAGAGGGGCTTTTTCCGAATAGATTAATCTCGTATTTCCTTGACATCAAGAGGACAATATCGCCAAGAAAACATGAATAGAATAAATGGACATGATGTACTCCAATAATTCACCTCTAAAAAATCCAAATGCGTTGTTATTTAATGTTCCACTCTAATTAATAAACAGTTAGGGTAAATCCTATGTCAAAACCAAGACGGACAAAGACTTTTCATCCAGGTTACCGATCTTGGTTTCAACCATTTCGTTATAATGAGCGAGAAAAGATACCTATTTTCATATTAGATTATGAAACTCATAGTCAATGGGAGGATACATATGATTCTGTATCTCAATACGAAGATACAGAGTATAGCAAAGCGAAATTAATAAATGGAATCCAAATCTATTTCTTAGATGAAGACCATAAGAAGCGTAAAGCATTTTTAAGACATGAACCATATTATTTCCTATTACTTGAGGATAGTTTATCACAGAATGAAATCAATAGAATAATGGGGCAGATTAAAGAAATTGGAGACAAACAGGTAATTAAAGTAGAGAAGGGTGATTATTATGACGCAGCCGATCTTACATTTTTATTTAGAAAACCATTTATTAAAGTAACTGCAGATCGTCCAGGATCTGTACCAAATCTACGGGCAAAAAGTGAAGAAATAAGTGGAGTACAGGAATGGAGGGAAGCAGATGTACTGTTTCATCATCGTTGCGCAATAGATCATGATGTTCGAGTTGGAGCTTGGTACCTGGCTGAAATAAGCCGAGGAGAAATTCTTAATCTGTCTCCATTACCTGATAAAACACCTCCTCAATTAAAAATTCTAGCATTTGATATTGAAACAGATTTTGAACAAACACGTGATCCTAATCCTAATAAAGACGAGATTTCAATGATTTCACTGTTTACTGGCAGTGAAAACAAATTAATTATTAATTCAAGAGTTATCGAGACAAAAAATGTCAAAAATTTTGATATGCTCCTTCGTCAAAAGGATGATGATACCCATCCTAAACCGTGGGTCGATTGGAAATATTCAGATGCACCACAGGAATTCCCAGATGTAATCGAGAAGTTCTCGATAGAAGTTATCATTGTAAAGACTGAGAAGGAACTAATACAATTATTCTATAAGTATATTAATGATTATAACCCAGATGTCATTACAGATTTCTTTGGGGGCCGTTTTGATATTCCTTTTCTTGCCATTCGTTCGGAAAAGTACAAAATCTCTTTTGAAAAAGAAACTGGCTTTGAAATTAACTTTCGTCTGACAAGGAACCTGAGTCGAAAAGATTTACACAGGTATTATTCTTCAGCAAACATTGATCATGTGTCAGGGGCCGGGGTTATTCATTTAGATGCTTATCTATTTAATGAGAAATATAGCTATCTTCCTAAAAAAGATCTTGGCTTGAAACCGAGTGTGGAGAAAAAGCTGAAAATAATACCTATTGGAAGAGAAGCTCTGTTTAACATTAAAAAAGATCCAGTTTCAGCTGTTGCTTATGCTGGTTGTGATGGTTACATCACATGGAAGTATGTTCGGGAAATAGTCCTTGACTTTTTCATTTCTATGGGTCAAATATTTCCAGTTCCAGCGTCAGAGCTTTTAACACGACGAGCAGGATCGTTAGATGACCTTTTAATCGATGCAGAAGATCATAAACATCAGATAATAGGGAGAAAGAGGATTGGAAAGAATGGAATTACTTCTTTTTCACCTAGTATTGTCATCGAATCGTTAGCTTACACAGGGGGATTGGTTGAGGCTAAAAGGCCAGGTATATGGCGAAGTGATCTCTATTACGATTATCAAGTTAATAAGAACGCGTTAAAAAACCTCAAAAAAATTATTAGACAAGTAATTGCAAAAGAAAGTAATATAATTGCGAAGAAAGTAATTAAAGAAGAATTTGAAAAACATCTTTTAGTTGAATTGGGGGAAGTGAAAGTGGAATTCTCTGAAGATCCAGTACAGTTCTTGAAACAGGTAGAGGTAGAACTCTTAAAAAATGGAATTCCACGTCACGAACTTAAACGACAACTAGATTCTATCCGGATTATCTTGGAGAAAATATCTGCATATAAACCTGTTAATGTTAAAAGAGTTACTACAGATGTTTTAACGCAGATAGATAAATTATCTTCTTTGGATGGAACAACTCAACTCAGGGGTGTCCACGTTGACGTTACTTCTATGTATCCTTCCCAAATTCGTCAATATAAGCTCCAACCATCGGGAATAATCTCTCCAACTAAGTGTAGAATGTGCGAATTGTATGAACCTGATGATAGTTGTTTCTATGAGGGTGATTGGGTAATCAAACTTTCAGCAAATCGGCCATGTCGTTTCAAAGATACGGGGCCTGATAAATGTGCATCTTCGGTTTGTAAAGCAGAAAATGAAGCGAAATGTAAGAGGTACGAACCTACTCAAAACGGTATCATTCGCTCTCGTGAAATATTCACATTTGATGGAAAGGAGACGGAAGCTTATATTCTTAAAAACGGATCAGAATTAGAAAAAGTACCAGTTAGTCGTACATATCTAGGATCTGATATCTCAAAAGATCCATATGTTGCCCTTCAGCAATGGCTTCGTAACTCAATTGAAGCAACACAGCTCACAACTAAGCTAGACCAGAATCATTTTGATATTTTTGAGGATGTACCAGAGAATATTCAACTCCCAACAAATTCATTTTTGAGTCTAGATGTTAAAACTAAGAAAATAACAATATTATTGTCGGTTTACTCACGTGTCTGCCAAAAAGCCTATAACTTCGTTGCTAGAATTATGGATGACTTCTTTAACACCCGAGTTCGCCATAAAATCGAAGCCAAACGGCTTTCGCAAATTATTTCCCAGAAATACCAAAACGGACCCGTTCCTCCTAAATTACTACGCCAGCAAAAATTTCACGAAAGTACCCAGATTGGTATGAAAGTTCCTTTAAACAGTATTTATGGGCTCCTTGGTATGAAAGGAGGTGTTAGGAATGCAAGTATGCCGTGTGCTGGGATTACAACAAAATTATCAGCCAATTTGATATTTTGGGCTGCGAATCAACTAGAGCAAATAGGCTTAGTCACAGAATTGGATAGCCTTGATTATAATGAAAGGTTAATTTTTCAAGATCCTGATGGTTTAATTCAAGTTTTGTCAATTGGTGAGTTTTATGATTATTGTTTGTCTATTAAAGGAGTTGAAACAACAGATAATTCACGATTAGTAGATTATATCATTGTACCTGAAGATTGGGCCGTCCTTTCAGTTTCAAAAATAGGTAAAGTTGAATGGAAACCGATTATCAAATGTATTAGACAAATTTCATCGAAAGATGTTTATAAGATTAAAACTCCTTTTGGAAGCATTGTTACAACTGATTCACATAGTATTTTTCATATAAATAAAAACTTATTTGAACCGATGGAAGTAAAAAAACTTGAAGAAGAATTTATTGCTCATATTGCTAGATTTCCTGCTGTTAAAAAGAATAAATTAATGATTAATTTCAACCAACACAAGATTACTGAAATTGATTTATATGTGTTCATACCTGAAGATACCAATGAGAAATGGAATAAATATCCAATATCTAGTCTTAGATATGATAAAAATGACAAAACTAGAAGAAAAAACTATTATAGGATTCCATTGAATGAGTTCAAAGATGAATATGCAGAAGAAGCACTTATTGGTACATTGAGAAGCTACAAATATCCAATACAAATTCATCTAGATGAAAATATCGCTGAACTTTGTGGTTGGTATGTAGCTGAGGGTACATCAGGAATTTATAACGATAAGATAAGTGTAGGCATCTCTCAACAAAATATGGATAATCTAAACCGAATTAAGAAATTAATAGAGATGGTTGCAGATAATTTATCATCATATTTTAAAATAAGTCCAGCTCTTTCTGATTCTAAAACTGAAACATACAGATTAGCGATGGATAACCTCTTCTTTTATCATCTATTTGAGGCATTGGGTTGTGGAAAAGATGCGTTTGAAAAGAGAATTCCCAAGTTGATTCTAAATTCGAGTTCAAATGTGAAAAAAGCCTTTTTAACGGGATATTTCAAAGGTGATGGTAGTAAACAAGGAAAACGAATGGTATTCTGGACTTCAAGTGATGGATTGCGAGATGATTTGTACGTATTAGGTAAGGAATTAGGCTATATTGTAAGTATTCAAGAAACAACCTCAAGTTCATCTGGAAATATTGTGTATATGGTCAATTTTATGGATATAGAAAATTGGAAACAGGGAAGTAAACTACATTATGAGAATGTAAAGTTAAATGAAATTATTGGATTAAAGAAGAAAGGAATAACCAAAATAAAAAAGACTACTGACTATGTTTATGATCTATCTGTAGAAGATAATAATAATTTTGTATCTGCAAATGGTGGCATTGTTTGCCATAATACTGACGGTATATGGTTGTGGGTTCCCAAATTATTCCCCTTGGACTTTTCTGTCACAATTGAGAATCCTCATGAAGAAAATGGATCTAAAGTCTTCAATGTCAGTCTTATTGATAAAATTCTCAATGAAAAAGTGGCAACAGTTTCAAAGAATGATAATTATTGGATAAATAACGGAGAAACAATTACACGATCAAGTAAAAGCCTTATTCAATTTGAACAGGATGGGCCTTATGACTTTCAATTTGTAATGGGAAAGAAGAAATATATTGTGTATAGTTTTAATCAGAAAAATCGTGTGTGGATAGAAGAGGAACTAACGGGTTTAGAATCAAAACGAGCGGATTTTTCACAACTACAGAAATACTTTCAAGAGAGAATTATTAACACTTATTTGGATCAGTACAACCCAGACAATCCTATTACACTTGATCAGCTATATGAAAATGCCGATAGAGAGGGAAATCTGATTCGAACTGAGATGACCGAGGGCCAGATGGATCCCAGTTACTTTGTCAAACCAAAAGCGATCAACAAACCATTGAGAGCATATAAATCAAAATTACCCCAAGTCTCTGCTGCATATATTCTAAAAGATCTAGGATTTTCTGTAGATCCTGGCACACGGATTCAGATGTTGAATATCAAAGGGAACCATGTTATACCACGACAACTTTTTGATTTTGACTTTAAAACGATAAAAAGAGTCTTGGTGAAACACGCTATAGCTACTCTTAGTTTTATGCTAGGTGAACTCAGTACAAAAGATGATTTGCAGAAATTAATAGATGTTAATCAATATATTGAAGATGTTTTTGGGCCTGGACGAATTTACGATCGGATGATTCGATATCCAAGGGAAGCTCAGCAACTAACGCCACTACAACAAAGGATACTAGACTTAAATGAAATAGAAACAGCGCAGCCTCAGGAAGTACAATATCACTTCTTGGAAGAACAAAAAAAGAGTGTTAAGAAAAAACGAAGGACTAAAAGACTTAAAACGAAAACTAAAAAGCATACTATTAGTATCAAATCCTCTAAGCAAAAAAAATTAAGATCTCAGGGCTTAGTTAGTCTTTTTCAGAATGAAAAGCAAACAGATGAACCAAAACCTGTTATTTTGGTTAATAAAACAAGTGATAAGAAAAAAGCTAGCTTTAAGAATGATGCTAAAACCAAAGTGTCTCATACACCCTCTAAATCAGTATCAAAGTCAACAACTCAAGGAGTACTAGAAAAAGTACCACTAATTTCTTCAGAAGAGATTCATGAGTTGGAAACAAATGAAATTTTTGCGAATGGAAATGATGAATTAGAACTAGATACACCGAGAGAAGAGCTTATGGTATGTTCAGAATGTGGAGCTTTAGTTAATCCGTTGGAAATTACAAACGAGGGGTGTACATTTTGTGGAGGACGTCTTATTAAATAATAACTCACTTGGAAACATGTAGTTAGACTTTTTCTTTTTATTCATTTCATTTATTTTCGTTACCGCAAAACTAGGGTTTTTAAACTTTATAGGTAAAATTCATACATAAAAATGTAAAAACATCATAACAAAAATTTTTACAAAATAATCCCTCATTGCTTTTAAAGACCAACTTTATACAGAGGTTGATTTTTACTTGACAGAACATTTTCAATTGCCAAAATACAGGTCATTAGAAGGTTTTGCACTAGACCAAACAGAACAATTTTTCAAACCGAGGACATTTCTTGATTTAGTATTCCTATTGTTACTGGTTTTTTGGTGGATATCAGCGTTTTTGTTCCCACAAACTGGACTATTTCGTGCCACAATATTCACTGGTCTAATAGCTCTTTTTTTATTCACCCCATTGTATATATATCTCATAGGAGAGGATAAATCAGCAGCTTCTCCAATGAATCGTGCTGTTAAGATCTTTATCTTCTATCTTCTCATCTTAATTTCTACCCCAAATAGTATGATCCCAGATATATGGGATTCAGCTATAATAATATCTTATGGAGAGCTCGAGCGAGCTCTCGTGTGTATTCTCATTCCTTTTACTATTTTACTGAACAGCTTTTCCTTTAAAATTCTTAAAATGGGTTATTTATTTTATATTCAAAGGATTCTTCAAGGTTGTTGGTTAGCAAGCCTATTTTTTTACATTTGTCAGGGGATTAATCTTTACCATCCTATTCCAATACTCCCAATCGATTTCGATTTTTTGCTTTTGATTACATTCTTTATGTTTTTAATCGGTAATCTGTTTCCAGTAGCTCCCAAACAATTAACTTTGAGTACAACTGACCTATTCAATCAGTACCAAGCATTAAAATCATCAACGGAAAGATTTCGTGATGCTTTACTAGCTGGGGGTTTCTTTCTGTTAATCATACTTTTATTACAGTGGGTTAATTCATTTTATGTTGAACAGTTTCAATTTATTGCATTCCTGAGCTTATTAATAGGATTTATCTTGATTTTTACACCAAAAAAACGGGATAGTCGGTTTGGATCTCTCATGAATGCTGTTTCTGGTCAAGTTCAAGTTATTGATCCTTCTAGTCAGCTTGGTAATCGAGTTCAGAATTTTGCGCAAACTATACAAAAAACTGAGTTCAAGAAAACAGAACGAGTATATACAATTCCAACTGATCAGATGAAGCTTGTGAGTAAGGGAAACACATCGGTGATGGCTAGTAAGGGAGCTATCGCTGTTCCAACGGTTACCGAAAAAGGAACTGCGTTAGTGCTTATGGGTAAGTCTGAAATGGAAACAAAGACAGAAGATCAAGAAACTTCGTCAAAAAAAGCAATTGAAGGAACAACCACACTTTGGTTAAAGCCAGAAGAATGGGATAAAATAAAACTCCAATTGAATCCCAAAGAAATGAGTGAACTGACCGAAGCAGAGTTAAAAAACGCGGGTATTGATGCTGCAACAGAAATTTTTGAAAAAACTAAAAAAGCATTGAATGATCTGAAAACATGGCGCGGACCACAAGGGATTTTTTCATCAGTTTTGGATACTACACCATCTAAGTATTCGATAACAGAAACAGAAGACTATTCTTTAGTAAGGTTACCAGGAATCTATGTTTTTGAATCTAAAATGTTAGAATTGGTCAATGTTTTAGGAGGTCTTGTCAAAGTTATCGAGGTTAAAGGAGTTGGCCAATATTTCCAAGTTTTTGGAGGTTTTGTCACAGTCCTAGAAACAACCGACTATTCTTTCGTACAGACTCCTTTTGTTTCCGTTATTGAGACACCTTTTGGAGAAAAAGTCCGAGTTTTTGGAATAGATATTCAGGAGGGGGATCCAATTAATTTAGAAGAAATGAAAGCAAAAATCATTCAGGACAAACAGAATTTCGATCAGTTATTTACTAAACGAGTAGAAGCTCTCTTTAAAGAAGATCCTCAATTATTATTGACTGATTCGAAAGGAGAGAAGATGGGATTCATTGTAGGGGAAGATGAATTATTGAGTGATGCTCCTATGAGAGAGAAAGGTCTAAAGGCTATAAAAGGCCTAAAGAGCATTAAGAGAATAGAAAGTCATGATTCAAAACGTAAACATAAACACAAATATATTAGAAAAGAAAAGAAAGTTACTGTACACTTTCCATCAGATCTTAATAGCAAGGGTATACCAATAGGTTATCCACAACTTCAAGAAATAGAAGAAGCCTTAACTCGTATTGAAGAATCCATTAATTTCACTGATGAAAAATTTTTGAATAATGAGATTTCCGAAACTAAGCATACGGAGATAATTAATCGGTTAAAAGCAAGAAAAGAGAAATTACAGAAAAAGAAGGATAAAATTGAAAATCATCTGAAGCCAAAGCTAGTTTAAACGGCTTAAAGAAGAAAAATGGATATCCTCCAGACTAAAAAATATTATAGAATTATTCATTATTATCAGTAGTTCCAAGTGATTGATGGGTCATATTTAGGCTTTCAATCATAGAATCTAACTTGAATTTGGACTCAGCTAGCAATAGAAGATCCTTTTTTAACGATAAACGTGAAACACGGGTTGTTACCACCTTTTTAACTTCATCTTGATTACTTTTTGGATTATTTTCGACCCACTCTAACAATAGTGAAACAGAATGAGCGAACATCGACATCGCACGGTTTTCGTCCTTTTCCTTCAGAATAATGATAGCAGCGTTATGATACGCAGTACTTGCTCGACGTAAACTAATTAATGCATTCATTAATGCTTTTTTCTTTTGGTCCACGACAATTTCTGTAGAAGGAAGTGTTGACAATCCTTTAGTTCCAGCAAGAAATAGCTCTGCAGCTTTTTCGAAATCTTCCATTCGAAAAAGAGCGTTGGCATACTGAATTTGAACAGGAATAAGATCAGAAATGGGAGTACTTGATCTAGAAAGACACTGAAGAGCATAATTAAATGACTCTAGGGCAGGAGAACACTTGTTTTTTTTCTCCTCAATTTTACCCTTTTCAAATGAAATCAGGCCTAAAAGTCTGTTTTCTTTAATCGTGATCTCTCGTTCTCTTAACAAAGATAATGCACGGGAAAGTAACTCATAAGACCTTTCTCTATCCCTGATCATTCGAGCACCATCATATAATGACTTACCTGCGGAAATATAATCTCCAGCTTCAATAAAAAGATTTGTTGCATCCTCTAAAAGATTCCCTCCTTTTTTTTTATTTCCTAGTGAGAAGTAAGCGCTCGCTGCCAAGATCAATGATGTTGCTGCTTTTTTAGAGTTTTCCTCTGTTAACTGTAATAAACGAGAGGCTTCTTCTCGTTGTTCAGCTGATCTCCGAATTAATCCAAACGCATAAGTAGGATTTTCTTCTTTTTCTTTTTCAGCTTGAAGCATTAATTTACTTGCAAAAGTTGATGAATATTCAGCTGCAGTCTGTTTATCCGATGTTAACCTAACTGCTTTCTCAAAGCATACATTTGATTCTTCATAGCGCGACTGTTCATGGAGTACAATACCCATATCATAATTGAGTGATGCGATTAAGGAGGGATCTTTTATCCAAAGGGTTGCAGCCTGAATAAGTTCAATTGCTTTCTCATATTCTTGTAAATGATAAGCGCACTTACCTGCAAAATATGAAGCTTCACCAGCTTTCTCAAACAATCGAATGCGAGAGTAGCAGTTTATGGCTTTTTCATAAGATTCTCCTGCCTCTCGATAACTGTTTCCAGTCAAAAAAATCTTGCCGACTAGAGAGAAAGCAAATCCTGCTGCTTTATCATCAACGTTTTCTAACCTGTTTGCAACACGTAAAGCTGTCCATAATTGATTTCTGTCCTTGAGATTTTCCCAAGCTTCTTTAGCGGTTTCAAGATCTTGTAGAGCTCGAGGAATGGCATAATCCGAATTAACCTCAAAGGAAATGGCGTCGAATTTATCTTCTGTCTCTAAAGCATGAAGTGATTCAGCTATTTTATCCCAGATCTTTTGAGCAGAGAAATCAGCGATCTCCTCTTTCAGGATATCTAGATATTCAAAAATGAAGTTATTCAGATGAGAGCTTAAGATTTCGTCTGTGGATTGATCTGTCAAAAATGCTAAAAAAAATGGACGTTCTTTTCCTCGTAAACTAGTATCTGGCCATGAATCAAAAGCAACACGGGCCGAGATACCTTTACCTAAGCTTAATAAAGGAACAGAGAATTCTGTTCGTTGTGAATGACCATGTTGCCCAAAAACTGTCACAGATGCAAGATAAATTTGCAAGGCGACAGATTCAGGGTCGTTTAACGCAGCATGCGGAAACAAAGAAATTATAGATGGACCTGAAATATCATCCCAGCGGACTGCAAGGATAGTAAGGTCCATTCTTGGTGGTTCCACGAAATCTGGCAGATTAGACGTTTAAATCGACTCCTTCAATATTTTTTTCAAACGACACAAGTTGACCATTTTTTTCTCTGATTTCGTTGTCTTCTCAACTAGTTGGGGTTGTTCTCCACGAGTGAACTCAATCGAAGGTGCCAATGAAGTGAATGACTCGGATCCATTTATCCTTAAAACTAGTATTATTCTAACTTCGTCAGAACTTAATTGCCAAGTTAGAACTTGATGAGTTTTTTCTTTCTTTATGGAAGGGGTCAAATGGGGTGGATCTACTAACATTAGATTGTAGTCTGAAGGAATTCGATCTATCATAGTAATGTCATCAGATGTCGAATTCTCTAAAGAATAAAACCACAAGTACTCACATTGTTTAGTATCCACAGCTGGTTGTGATATTTTCTCAATTTTGGCGAAACCAGTATCACATTCATACTCATCAATATAATGTCTAGTTAGAGGTTTCTCACGAAATTCATAAAATACGGAAAAATTGTCACCTGGTAACAGTGTGCTGAAAATCCATCTATAAAGGGTACTATCATGTGTTGGTATTGTCACAGGTTTGATTTTTTTGTTCGAATTGGAATTATTGACTATTAATTCGGGGGGAATGACATCCTCCACCAAGATTTCATGAAAAACTTTTCCCGATGTATTCACAAAATCCAATTTAGCCTGCAAATCTTGCTGTATAGATTGATAAATATTTATCACAGAAACTTTGTTTTCTTTTCTTAAAATAATAGAGCGTTCTACTCGCTTTCTCAGAATATACTCAACAGAAATCTTTTCTCCAGGTTCTATCCTATCTTTTTTCCAAGTAAAAACCAATCCATCACTTGTACGCTTTTTTTCATCTAATTCAAATTCCGTTACAATATTAACTACTTGAAAGCTGAATGGAATAGTATTAATAATTTCGATATCAACCAAATCGTCCTCAAATTCATTAGTGATTTCCGTTTTTGCTGTATAGTCTAAATCAAGAGTATCACTACTTTTTAAGTATTCAAATGGAACTGATTCTTCTTTAACCTCAGAATCAGGAGGATGACTACTTGTTAATATGTCGACAACATCATTTGAATTATCAATAGGTTCTACTGGACTTAAGGTAAACTGTGGTTCAAGAAATTGTGATTCACCAGATGAATTCTTTACAAATGCATTAGTTTGAATTTCATGACTTATTTTCTCTCTTGTTACCTGTGAAACGGCTGCAAGAACAGCATAGGAACCTAATGTTGAGGGTTGTTCCTTCTCGAGTTGAGGAATCATGAATTCTTGCTTTTTTGGTTGAGTATCTTTGTCAAGAGAAAAAAAATCATTATCAAGGGGAATTAACTCCTCTTCTTCTTCCTCTTCAAGTGGTAGAATATCAACATCTGGAAGGGCTTCTGCTTCTTTTATTGGTTCTTCAGTTTCATCTTCCTCAGTTTTTGCTTTCTTTTGTCTTTCCAGCGTATCTAATGCAATTCTATATTGATGAGTTGATGAGGAAAATCCATATTCTTTTCCTTTTTCAAGCAAGATTTCAGCCGTGTTTATATCATCAATCATTAAATGCCTCATTATTGCTTTTCCATAACATGAGGCTGCTCTTTCTTTATTATCTAAATCAAGAAAAAAGTCTCCTGCTAAAGTGAGATATTGCCCAGCTTTTTTCCGATCTCCCAGTTTGTCATAACATTTTGCTGCCTCTTCAAAAATCGCTGCTGAAACATCAAGAGAATGCTTAGAAGCTTCTGTTGCTTCACGTACTAGCTCTTCACAGTCTGATTGTTGCATTAGAGTCACTACACGAGTCATTTTACAACTTTATATTTAGAAGTGATGGTTAACACTTCTGACACGCGAGGATTGTAATCTTCCAGAGGATTTCGGTCATCATATTGAATAGATTGGAATGTCCGTGAAAAAATCACCCAAGAAACACGTTTATTCTGGCTTTTAGCAAAACGAGACAATTTTTCAAACGCGTCTTCACCTTTGATGCCAAATGATTGTTCACATAGTACCCTTATCTCATCAAGAATACTTGGAGACCGGTTTCTAGAGAAAAGACCTAACTTTTCTAGAAGATTCGACTCTTTAGGGTTGATTTTCTTCTCTTTTAGTAATTCAACGATAAGAGACGGATCTTGCAAGGATTGGCTAGCTTCAGCGAATGAGATATTA
The DNA here is from genome assembly GCA_029856365.1 of Candidatus Hodarchaeota archaeon. Taxonomy (GTDB): domain Archaea; phylum Asgardarchaeota; class Heimdallarchaeia; order Hodarchaeales; family Hodarchaeaceae; genus Hodarchaeum. The sequence continues at coordinate 37,300 of JAHQWW010000004.1, read as the reverse complement.
ATGAAAGGCACTCTCTAAATCCTCAGATTAGACCATATCAATCAACAAAATACACGCAAAGAAACTGACCCTTTGGAGAAATATTTTCCGATTTGAACGGATTTATTACACTTTTTGTGTATTCCTTAACCATTCTGTCCGATTTTATAATATTCATTTTCCTAATGTCTTTTGGTTATTATATACATACACTTTGTGATATGATGGGGGCTAAGAAATATCAATCTTTCTATAACATTTAAGCAAGAAGTTCACTAATATAAGACGTAAAAGATGCAAACACGCGTAAAGACACCCTAACTAGGAGGGAAGGGAGTGGTACCTCCTCTTTAGGCTAGTATTGGGAGCAGACAGATGAGAAATGATTAATAGGAGACTCAATCAAAAAAATACGAGCAAAAATTGATTTTCTGGAGAAATAACTAATAGATTTAATTCTCATATTTGGCATGGGAGAAGAAAGACAGGTCATTTGGGTAAAAAAGAAGGACTGGGGTGAACGGTTTAGTCGAGGTGCCATAGTTTGTAGGTAAGAACCTTCCGTATACTTAACGAAACAATGAAGTCTAATACTTAACAATAAAAGGTTTTACTTCTAAATTAGACCTAAGAGGGAAAAGATATTCATATAACCCCTACTTCAGTTCAGTAAATCCTTGTACTTGGTATAGCACGAATGTACTTTATAAAGAAAGTTTCAAAGGGTTCCTTGAGATTTTCAATTGCCAAATTTTCCAACATGTCTTGAAGAATTACGTTTACTCCTTCAGAGCGAATCCCGGTTAATCATTGATCTTCCAGAAGGTTTTCAGCGAGCAGCAGTATTAATACCTTTCATCCAACGTAAGAAGGATTGGTCTCTTATTTTTACACGCCGAACTGCAAATGTGCCTCATCATAAGAATGAAATATCTTTCCCAGGAGGAAGGTATGAGGTCGATCAAGATGAGGATTTAATTCATACAGCTTTACGAGAAGTAAATGAGGAATTAGGGATTCAAAACGTAATGGTCCTAGGATTAATAGATGATCTCTTAACAATAAGTAAATTTGTTGTTACACCAGTTGTAGGCTTTGTTGAGGATAATAAGGAAGTTGATAATGGAGGAATATACACACCGGAAATCGACTATATCTTAGAACCCCAAATTTATGATTTAACCAACCCTGAGATTTTTTCAATTAAGGAAATGACATACCAAAATAATTTTACTTTCAAGGTTCCATTTTTTAATTATAAAGAAAATGAGGTTATCTGGGGTGCATCAGCTCGGATTCTTGTAAATCTTCTACTAAAGCTTAATCAATTGCGTGCTGATTGTAGGCTAAAGTTGATGGGACGATTTTTATGGAAGGGAAATGGTAAAATTAACGATGGATTAGACTACTTAGAAAATTTACAGCTTCTAAACAGGGAAAGCTAAACATTTAACTTATGAATAAAAGCATTAACGATTTTTCATATTTCCTCTTTTACTTCATCATAAATCTCTTTAACTGTGTCAAAGGTGACTTTCAATTTTCGTTCCGAGATTTTCTCAATGATTCTTTCAATAGTTACCCCTTTTGCTCCCATGGAAGCCGCTAAATTTCGTGCGTGCAGTTTCATATGTCCTGCTTGGATGCCTACAGTGGCTAAAGCTCGAAGTGCCCCAAAATTCTGTGCTAACCCGACAGCAGCCATAATTTCTGCAAGTTTGAGCGCTCCTCCAGGAACACTCAATCCTAGAATTTTGAAAGAAATTTGAGCAAGAGGATGAATACGTGCAACACCTCCAACTAAACCAATAGCAAGTGGTAATTCAATGGTACCCACTAAATCCCCTTTTACGTCTTTTTCCCATGTCGTGAGCGAGGAATATTTACCAGGAACCTTAACCGCTGCATATGTATGAGCACCTGCTTCGATCGCTCTCCAATCTTGGGCGGTAGCAATTGCCACTGCATCTATGCCATTCATGATACCTTTGTTATGGGTACTACATCGGTAAGGGTCTGCTTCTGCAAAAGCATATGCGTTAAGAATGCCATTAACCACTTCTTCACCTTTCATATCTTTTGTTTCCAATTCATTAGCTTTGAACACCGCTCTTGCTCTTACTAAACGTCTGTCTGCCAGGTTTGATATGATTCTTAAAAGTGCTTGGCCACCAACGATCTTTTCCAGCAGTTGAGCAACAGCTTCATTCATTGTATTGACAGCGTTAGCTCCCATTGCATCTCGAACATCCACTAATAGTTCTGTAATAACCATGGCTCCTTTCATTGTATTTGATAATACTTTCACGTTTATTCCTTGGCATCCTCCTCCAAATTTCACCAGTATAGGATCCTGTTCATTTGCTAATTCTACAATCTCTTGTTCATGTTCTAGAATTTTCTCACGAGCATTGTGGGGATCAGGTACATTAATCATTTGAATTTGACCAATCATAATGGGGGGTGTGCTACTTGTGAAAAATCCCCCATTTGTCCGAGCTACTTTTGCAGAATTTGAGGCAGCTGCTACTACTGACGCTTCTTCTATGGCCATAGGTACTAAATAATCAGTTCCATTGATAGAAAAATTGGTAGCGATACCTAAAGGAACCTGCATAACCGCAACGGTGTTTTCTATATAATGACCTTGACCAGCTTTATCTAGAGTGTTGGTGGATTCTTTTAAATACTCTATATCTTCTTGATTTAGATTACAAAGTTTTTGAATAATGTTTTGTCGTTCTTCTACACTTTTTTTGAAGAAACCTGTAATACGGGAATTGATCTTACTTGCATCACCCATTTTAAAGCATCCTAAATACCTTTTTATTCATTAAAATCCTTTTTATACAAAGTTTAGCAAGGACTTAAAATTTCTTTAGTCCATATTTTAAAAAGATTTCTAGGTTCCCTCTCTGATTATATCTTACCTATTGACTTCTAATCTAGTTTATCATATAACTTTCAAAATGAATCAAGGTAATGATGAAATAGATTGAAGATTGAATACTTTTCACGAGATTGACTTATGTTTGTTTTATGATTCTAAGTTTACGCTAATAAAAGTCTTGGCAGGGCATGTGAAATAAATGGAATTACCTGCTGGAATAGGTATATATAAATCATCTAATTCCATAATTGAAGCCCCTTCTTGCAGGTAAATGGCAAAGATTGGCTTTTTTGACTTACAAGTCGTGGTTTTTGCTATTTTCGGAATACAATATAAAGCAATTCTACCCTCTGTGGCTGCTGTTGAAATATGAAGAGTCGATAAGATTAGGTTTCGATCAGTGGCCTTAAACAGAATCTTAGCCTCAGATTCAGTTACAACGCCGACTTCTTCCTTACAATGGTATTCAATCTCATATTCTTCAGTTATTACTTCAGGTGGTGGTTTCTCTATTGGTTTGGGAGGGATGACTTTGGATTTCATTTCAGCTTTGATAGGAGTCTTTGTTTTTATTGAATCTACTTGTTTCAAAGTAGTGGGATGTGTAATGATTTCTGTTAGTTTTGCCTCAGGGAGATCAGTAGATATTGAAGGGGGAGAAACCTCTAAAAGAGTACTGGCTGTAATTTCTTGGCCTCCAAGGCTATCCATAAACTCCCAAAAATTCGAAGTTTCATTACCCTGGTCTTCAGTTGATATTCTATGTGTTAGTCCTCTTTCCAGTCTCATTTGACGAGCAATTTGGGAACTAATGAATCGTTTTCGAACTGAAGAATTTGAACCAGTCCAAATGAAAATTTGTCGTTGTTCTTCATCTAGAAAAATAATGACCTCATTTTCCTTCAAATCTTTTTCAGGACTTGTGAATTTAATTGGGACATATTCTCCGTCCATTGAAGGAACAAATGCATGTATTCTCTGTTCACTCATTTTGATGCCTCTTAATTAAACAAAAAATTCTTCTCTCTTTAATGTTTTGAATTGTGTGTTCATATTGTGAAAAAAAGAAAAGATAACTTAGCTATTTCGAAATTAATCAAATCTTAAAGGTACTCCGCTATATTTGAAAAATTTCACTTTAGGATCATATATTCAGCCCAAAAATATGAATTAATAATATTTCTTGAAATATTACAGATACTTGTTTTTAATCATTGTTGAAATATTGCAGATGATAAGTTACAATCAGTGTTTAGGGTGAATAACAGGAGAGTAATGAAAAAGTTTATATTATCCAGCTAAAAGAAACGATTTGATTGGTACTAACTGGTATTCAAACTTTTCGTCTTTTAAGTATTTGCGGAGGTACCAAAGTGGCTATAACTTCGGGACTAGTAGTCCGATTAGCTAAGGAGCAGCCTGCAAAGCTGTATTACGCGTGTTCGAATCACGCCCTCCGCTATTTCATTCTGTTTGATCTTAAGAAGGACTATTATAAATAAAATTTCTTGGCGAGGAGTTACAATCAGTGTCTGCTACTCTATTTGATGTTGTTGTACTTGATACTAATTTTTTCATTTCTCTGATGAATGCAGGTGTTTCGGATATTTTATTACCTAATTTGCAAAAAATTACTTCATCTGTCGGGATAGAGGTGATGGTTCCTGAAGAACTCCCGAAATCAGACATCCCAGGAAGATTTCGCGAGTTACGGAAAACCATCCCGAGATATGTTCGGATGGAACCTGTTAATCGTGGATCGAATCTTTGGAATCAGACTGCGAGATATGCTGTCCAAGAACGAATGGTTCGAGTAAAAGATGACCCAGCAGATATCGATATTGTACTTTTAGCCAAAAAATTTACTCTTAAAGATAACAATAAGGTAGCTCTTGTGTCTGATGATGAAGGGGTGGCCCGAATTGTTAAAGAAAATCGTGTATTCAAAGGAATTAATCATCTTTCCTGTGGTTCTTTTGTATCTATTCTTGCTGCAGCTGTTTCTGATCCCGAAATGCGAAAAATTCTCGATCAAACAGTGGAACGAGTATTTCGCGCTTCTTGGAGTTATAAGAAGAAAACACGACGGTACATTGATGTTGCTATGTTGATTGATGATTTAACAGATACAGCTCGATTTGTACGGTCTGCTGCACAAGTTGGAACTGAAGCTACAATATTAGAGGTTGGGACAGATGCAGCTGTTTCTGCCAAGGAATCTGAAGTCATGACACCTGAAGATGCTCTGATTATTACCCAACAATTGGTGATTAAAGCAAGAGAAACGAGAGAAAGCTTTAACATCCAAGACGCAGAAGATGTTCTTATTGAAATTTTGACCAAAAGCTCTGAATTAGTCTATTCAATTGATGATCTTGAGCAACGAGTAATTGTTGAACGTCTACTGCGTTCAGAACTATTTGAACACCATAGTTGGCTTCTAGAGTTTAATTTAACACGAAATCAAATTATAGAGGCGTTAGTTCACACAGAAGCCTGTCGCGTCTATATGAATTTTATATCTGTAGGTAAAGAAGCTATTGAAAACCTAATTTCCCTACAAGGATTATTATACTTGTTATTAGGACAATATAAACAAGCTCTTAGATTATTTGAATCAGTTCCGTCAAAGGAACATGAAATGTCTCCAACTCAGCTACTTGGTCTCACGGTCTCGTTAATTGCAACCAAAAAACCAAATGATGCTGTATTATTACTCAAACGAAATCCAGACCTTTTGGATGGTATGATATCTTCTATGCATACATACGCTAATGATTTGTATTCTCATGACCAACGAGAGCTCGCAATTGAAGTCTTAAAAACGATTGTAAAAAATTTCAGCGACCGAGAGGAGGTTTATCGGTCAATCAAACGCCTTTTTATACTTACCAGATTACGAAGAGACCTTATAGAACTGGATTTAAAAGTTTTAAAAATATTTAAACAGAAGTTAAGAGAAGAGGGGAAAGATCAATCGAAAAGAAGTGTTCCTGCAGCCTGGCAAACAAAAGTTCCTCTAGAAATTACAGCTGCGGAAAATGAAGACTTAGCTGAACAGTTTAAAGGGTTTTACCATATTCTCGATTTAGATCATGAACGAAATGAATTACATGTCATTGCTTGGAATGAGAGTAATAATTCGACATGGAAGCTTATATTTGATGAGGCATATGAACCTGCGTTGGAAGAAAGCGTTAAAATTAAAATAACATCTGGAACAATTATTAAGATCCATAATGCTGGAAAAAGAGATAAATATCGGGGCACAATAGTATTCGAAGATCCTGCAATTCAACCAGAATTAGTAAAACCATGGTAAAAGGATCAATCCAACAATTTGATGAATTTGACCCTTATGATCAATTGAAACTCAACTCAATAAGAGATTATGCTATAGTAAAATCAACTTCATGCCAAAGTTCTTGAAGCTCTTTTCGTAGTGAAATAATCGGTTCTTCTTTTAGAAAGCTTTCAAGTTGCCTTGAAATGGGTGCTGGGAACTTATAACAATCCATGATCAGGTAGGATATTAGCTCTGGTTGGATGATTTCGAAATATCTGTTCCATACAATTAAATTAGGACTTGAAATCTTTGTAATTTCTTTAGAATCTCGATGAGGAATGAGGGGATGCCAGTCTCTATTACTGTTGATAATCCCTCTTAAGCAGACTTTAGAAGGTGAAGCAGCTATTATTACTTCTTTTGATTTCGTGTGGAAAAGATGAGCAATTGTTGCCGAACCAATCTTATTTAGTACTTGTCCATTTGAATGGATCATATCTGCTCCTAGAACAGCAACTTCTGCCTGTTCTGAATATTCATTGACCGCAAAATCAATGCCTAGATGAATCTTTTTGAAACCTGCATTCGCTAACGAAAGAGCAGTTCGTTCCCCTTCCTTTAAGGGCCTGGATTCTAATACAAAAATCTCCTTATCACGATATCCTTCCCCTGCTAAATGTAATAATGCGGTATTCACAGTTGATGAATGAGAGAACGTTAAGATAGTACTTTTGTCTTGCAAAGCATTTGTGAGGGTTTCGATAGTGTTTTTTTCACTAATTCTCATTTGTTCTCGTCGTGTGGCAAAGATTAATTCTATTGCTGCTTTAGAATCTTCTTTTTGAAGTCCACCAGATTTGATAAGCTGTGTGAGCCTCAGATAAATCGGTAAAAGTGCATTCTCGATAGTTGCCATAGGATGAGTATCAAGTAATAGTTGAATTGCAGTTTTTAGGATAGATCTATTGAGGTCTTTACCTAATTTAAGGCATTCACGTTTCAAAATGAGTAGAGTTGCTTCTGAAATCTTTGCTGCACCACTCTGTTTGTCATTGTGAACAAATTCTACCTCTTTAAGAAATGTTTTGGATAACACATTGGCCCCAGCACTGTGCTAAGTAAAAATTTTAATTGAAAATGAGAAAGAATTCATTTCAGGGATCTAGCTTGCCTAAGATCTCTACAATGATTATGATTTGAATTCTTTCCTAATTATAATCCAACAATAGCACTTTGATATTTTTGACTGATAACTATTTTAGTCTGATTCTCGTATTTTCAATAATCCTACTCAATCAAAATTTGTCATGAAATTTATCTTCGAGTATGTACTAAAGTAAAATCTTTTGCCAATTTCCCTAGTTCTTGTGCTTTTTTAATACTTAGATGATAAGGTGAATAGTGGTCAGCTAAATTAGTCGCTTCAATATATGCATGGGTTGCATTTCTCAGGAAATTTGGAAGATTATCATTCATTCCTGTGTCTCCAGTGAAAACTAACCATTTTTCTTCATTCTTAAAAATAGCGAATCCTAATGCTGGTATTTCAGATAAGATTCCATGTGAGAGAGTGGATCCCATATGTTTCATTTGATATGCAACCACTCTTATGTCATTCGAAATATTAATTTTGTCTTTATGCTGAAGGTCACAAGATTTCAGTTTAAAAGGAGTAGTGTCTTGATAGGAAGAGATGAATAGATTAATTAGACCTTCAATCTCTTTAGAACCTTTAGGATAATAAATCTCAACTGGTGAGGATTGTCCAACCATTCGTAAAAAACCTAGCAATGAAAATAATCCCCCACAGTGATCGTAATGTCCATGAGTGAGAAATATATGCAATGGGATGGACAATGGAAAGGATATTTCTTCTTTTAGGAGATCTCGGATGATACCGTCACCAACATCTAGTAAAATCATCATTTTCTTCCGGTCTTGGACTAAAATTTGGGTAGCAATTCCAGCACTAGAATATAGAACTTTATGATCCATTTTGGAACCCTAATCAGGGAACGAATCCCAATTGAGAAGCTTTTCAATTAACTGACATCGAAGAAGCATTTCGTTTTGAATCCCTGTTTTTCCGCCGAAAAGATCAGTCATATTTTGTATATGTATAATACTCATTAGAATCATCAATGCTAAGTGGAAATTCACAGGAATATAGTTACCGCGATAATATTTTGACAAAGAAGTTCGCTCATGAGCTAGGACTTCACTATATCCAGACAAAAAAGACTTCACGTTCATTCGGAGTTTTGTTAAGGATTTATCTATACGATATTGATCAACAGCTTCAACAGCAAAAAAATTGCAGATATCTTCTAATCGATCATGTTCTTTAGATGTGTCTAAATATTCAGGATCAATAATGTGAGTTTGAATCATCGGACTTTGACCCATTCGAACATCAAAGATTAAATTCCCAGGATGAAAATCTCCAAAGCTTATTGATCCAGATAATTGAGAAGCCTCTTCTGCTCGAGGCACTACATCATCAAAAAGACTTTTCAACCTAAATTTTTCGTTTTCTGCTAATGGAAGGTTCTCGACACTCCTTGACAATAAGAGTTTATATTTGTCAAACCAACAGCGATCCGATTCTGAGCCATGAAATGCTGCAAGACCACGTCCCGCAAATCGATATTTTTGAGGTCTAGGGATCTTTGATTCCCGAAAAACGTCTCCCTGGATCCCCTCCATTACTATAACGCTTCTAGAAAAGAAAATGACTGAGGCTGATGAAATTCCAAAATGTGAGTATTTTTTTTGTGAAAGACGATTTTCAAGGATGTTGATTCGTTTGACAACTTCCAACGCGAGTTCTTGCTTATCATAGATTTTAACAGCGATACTGGCTTCATCTAATCCTAAATTGGTCTCAAGCTGAACTTTTACGATATGAATTCCTGTAGTACCCAACTTCCTCTCTACTGTTATATTTCGGACTTCAATGGTTTTGGGAGTCTGATGATAAGATTTTTCAAGTGATTTGACGAAATAATCAGAAAATCCTTCGATAATTCGCATTAAAACTACTTGTAAGCGTTCTTGATGGGAATCATTCATGTTAGCTTTCATACATTCACAGAACTAATAAATTTATTTCAATCGTAAATAAAATTATTACTTGACGATATCTACATTATTCTTAATAACAACGATTTTAAGTGGTGAAAAAATTACCATGATACTATCTTACCAGGATATTCTAGCAGCAATTGAAGCTCGTGAGATAATAATTACTCCTTATGATGAATCAGCAGTAGGTCCATGTAGTATTGATTTAAAATTAGGTGATACCTTTTTAGTATTCCACCATGGCAGGTTGTTCCGACCAAACGATCGAAAGGCTATTTTGAAAAACTCGGAGGTTTTCCGAATTGAAAAGGATGAATCGTTCCTTTTATCGCCTAACCAGTTTGTTCTCGCCTCCACTCTTGAGAAGATTTCAATATCAAAGAAGTATGCTGCCACTCTTCAAGGAAAATCCTCAATTGCTAGGTTGGGAATCGTAGTTCAAGCCGCAGGACTCGTCAATCCAGGAACAGGTCTGAAAGACCCGACAACCCTCACTCTTGAAATCGCTCACCAAGCTAATTCACCAGTTGAGTTAGTTCCAGGGATGCCAATAATTCAAATCATATTTCATCAGTTAACTTCTGAAGCAGATGTTGGATATGATGATAGAGAAAAAAGTATGTATATTGGGCTTAGTGCAGAACCTAGGGTTTGAAGAAAATGAAGTAAATTTTTCAACGAGAAATTATAATCCAGGGAAGTAAATTCGAGAAAATATCTTCTTAATATTAATGAAATTATTAGTTTTCTTCTTTTCAGATATTGATAATTAAACTTTCGTTTTGTTAATAAATAAATAACAAACGATTACTAGAGATATAATTAGAACCAGAAAAATAAGCGGATAGGGAAATTCTGGAATATTCATCGATGATTCAATGTACTCTCTTTTTGCCTCAGCAAGCCAAGTGACTGAATTAAAAATCAAGATTTGATTTTCTGTGTGATCTCCAGGATAAGGGTAACTAGAAAATCCAATGTTATCAAAAATTAGATCTGATCCAAAAAGGAGGACTCTTCCTCCGCTAGGATCATCATAGGAGGCTAGAGTAGGTTTCCCATTACATTCTGCAATTATCTGGGTATGACTTCCATCAGCTTGGATATAATTTCCACGAAAAGGAAAAGAGGAAATATCTGTGGTAAAATCACGAGGGTTAACTATATCACTTAAACAAATAGTTCCTGAAAATTCATTTGTAATTTGAAGATCAAAAAGTCCAAGGAACTTATTTATTCCTGTAATATTAAAATAAGCGTCATTATCAGCGGTTAGTATCAACACTCCTCCACCCATTGCAACAAATTGTGAAATAGCTTCTATAGTATTATCTGATGGAGAAACATATTTATGACTTGGATTCACAATCCAATCCATGAATTTATCAGTAGAGTTGGAAAATGGATTTGCTAAAATCAATACATCGTATTTCAAAAGTTCAGTAAGGGGTATTTCTCCTTTAACATGAGGGATGACACAATAATTGTACTCATAAGCTAAGAACTGCGTGAAAGCTGAATACATACAGATTGTACTGGAAGTATCACCTTCTATCTCATAAGCGGTAGTACCATATCCATGCTTAGCTATTCGATTAAAACTCTCATCAAAAAGAACTTGAACATCAGTTTCACGAATTTCAAACTCTACCGTTGATAATGCATTACTTACATTAATAAATCCTGAAACGTATTGAGACTTAGTTGATGTAGGTATAGTGAAGTTGATGGGAACTAGAGTGGTATTGTTTATGATATAGAAAGAATTAGATGTACTAACAAAATCAGATAGAGTTTCGGAAATAATGATACTTGTATTAATCTTTCTACTACTAATAACAGTGAGGTTGAACATTATAGAACTGCCATTAAACAGAACTCTATAAGGATCAAAGGGTAGCTTTTGAGGATGAAGATATACTAGATCAGGGGTGTTATCTATTTTCTCCGTTGAATTTAGAATCTCTAAAGATCGAGTGATATTAATAAATCCTGCGCCTTCCTCCCAGACTGGTCTTCCCAGCGTCCTTGTTCCAGCAAGAAGAGCGGCTTTTATGGTTGATGCCGAATAATTTCGATTTTCACTTTTTAGAAAATCAATGAGTAAAGCAGAGGCACCTGTAACAATTGGAGCGGCAAATGAGGTTCCTTGCCCTGGCATACCGATACCTGGTGCTGCGATATCAGGTTTCATAGAGTAATCAACCTTTGGTCCTCGCGAAGCAAAACTTCCAATGAGTGTCCCAGCAATATCGCTAGCAGTGGTAGCAATACATTGAAGTGCGGTTGAAGGGTTATTCAATGTCCCTCTATCACCATAAGAAGACCCAGAATTACCCACAGAAACACTAAACACGATTTTATGGAGAATCGAGACATAATTAATCACTTCATCTCTTAGTCCATTTGGTAAGTTGTGATACTGACCCAGAGATATGTTGATCACATCAACAGAGTTGTTGACAAGATACTCTATCGCTTCAAGCATCCCTGCAGTGGTTTCTTCGTTCTTATCACCACCTGCGCCTCCAATATTAGGTTCAATGACTTTTGCACTATATATTTCAGCCTCAGGAGCTATTCCAGTAGTAGTTCCTGCAGCAATTGTGGCAACTTGTGTTCCATGCCCCCAATTATCATCTGGATTTGGAATATCTTCTGAGTATCCATTATCAATACTCACGAATGATTTATGACCTTTCACAAGTGTTTCAGATTCATTTTTCACTCCTGTATCGATAATTCCTATCTTAATACTTTGACCTTTGATCCCCAAGTCGTGTAAATAGCTTGCACCAGTTGAATCTTGGAACCCTGTACTTATGCTATCTGTAATGGAGTTCTTTATGGATATGGTGTGAAAAGAACTCCTTAGAACCTGGTTAGGTTCTATTCGATAAATTCTTTGGCGATAGCTTTTGATAAATTGTTGTTTCATAGTAGGATTATTGAATTTTATATGAATAATTGGAAAACTACTAAATTTCTTAATGATTAAAGGTTCATAAGATCCCAGATCTGGGATTCTATGGTAAAACATTATCAAAATATCAAGAGAATGATCTTTATTGTTATGACTATAATAAATTGAATCATGAGTTCTAGAATTATCAAAAAATACATTAGGAGGATGTTCTTGTATAAATAGGGGAATGAAAAAGTTAATCATGAAAATTAGGATGCAAAATCGCGAAAGTTTCCATGTATAATACATATTATTCATTCCATGAGTGAGAGAGTTGTTTAAAGTCGACTGAGTAATGTTGTTATATTCTTGAGAGAAGCTTCTTCTAGTTGAAGGATTTGAAGACCTTTACCAACTTCAATGATGAAATCCTTAGTTCCTGCCCCTACCCATGGACCAGAGTTCATAAATTTAAGGGATATTTCATGACGTTGTTCTAAAGTTTCAGCTCCCCTAATGATATCATCACCATGAATTGTAATTTGGTGTAAACCTTCAATTCCCGATGTTTCTAAAGATATCTTTATTTTGAGATGAGTAAGAACAAAGGATGGTTCCATTTTATCACGGCTTTTGGTAAGTGATCGAATCAATCTGGCACGGATAGGCTTTTGGGTAATCTCGTTTGGATCTTTCGTGATAAATGGAAGTATTTCGTTCTTCAAAAGATCTATTGCCAGCTCATTTGGTTCTAGAAGAATTGTTTTTATAAGAGGTAAGTAAATGAATCGGAACACTTTTCTGAGTGGTTTAGATCGGGAAGAAAACTCAATCAGAATTAAAATGGCCTGTTCACTGATCTCATTAGAGGAAAAAATCCCCTTAACCTTAATATGGTCTTCTGGTAGATATTTATCAACAGTGAAAGTTTTTTTACGTTTATAAAGATGAGATAAGGGTTTAGTTTTTGAAATTTGATGTACTTCCCACCACACTTCGGAGATATTGAGTATGTCTGCAAGTTTTTTTAGTTGTTTAAGCCTAGCTTCTTTCATATTCTTGACAAGTTCAATTGTAGTCTCTCGGTTCTCACTGGAAAGGAGTCCATTGGGCGTTAACTCGACTGGAGTATGTTTCCACTTATCTATTAATTGTTTAAAGAAATATGTAGGGAGATATGTCAGATATTCGTATTCTGCCTCAACAGTGGTCATAAAATCCACTCCTATTGTTTAATTTAATCAAACTAAACCCTACTAAATTTCATCGAAAAAGCTTTGAGCTAAAGTCTTAAAAGCCTCATCGACTTGAATATTTTCTTTAGCGGAGGCAGATATATGTCCCTTTGCATTAATTTCCTTAGCAAGTTGGATTCCTTCCTCTTCCTCGATCATTCGATAATCTTCGAGATCCGTTTTATTACCAACCAAAATTGTCTGAATTGCAGCTTTGGTTTTACTAGATCGGCCACAAAATTCCATTAATTCTTTGAACCAAGGATCTTTTATATTATCCAATGTTTCAGCCCGGGTGACATCATAAACAAACATCGCCAGATGGGCACCCTTGAAGAACATATGCCGAATGGCTGCAAACCGAGCTTGACCGCCAATATCATTAATTGATAGCGTTACTGTTCGCCCATCATCTAATTGAACTTGTTTTGAAGAGATATCTAACCCAACTGTTAGTTGATAAGAGTGTCGAAAGCGCGCGTGAACGAACTGTGATATTAATGAAGTCTTACCTACTCCTGGATCACCAAGAAGCACTAATTTAAGCACTAGTTTTTGTTTCATATGAATTTCAATCCCGAAACCTGCTTTATAAATGGTTAAATCTGTCTCATCCTTTTTAATTCTTATTTGTTTATAATAAATAAATAATGCATAGTATTTTTTTTACTTTCGAAATTCTAACCTATTTCTGTGACTATAGCATAAGATGTTCCCCACTTCGATTAACACCTTGTATGCGATTCTTTTGTTTCGATAATACTGGTGCTACTTTTGCATTGGTTAGATTTGAAAAAAATTAGCTAATAACCAAGATATTATATATAAACTTGTTTATAACCGTCGTAAATACCGTGTTTGCCATACTTTAATAACGAATGATGGAGAAAAAGCAAATCGTACAACAAGGAACATCCATCGAATCGTATCAATTAGTGGTTTAATTCTTGATTTACGTCGGGTTTCAGGATATAGAGTTGTTATTGGGATATCAATTATTTTTACATCTAATAACCAAGCGACTAGTAACACTTCTGTTTCTAAATCAAATTTATTACTTGTAAGGCCATATTCAAGTATATGACGTAAAGCTTTAGTTTGATAACATCTAAAACCGCACTGCAAGTCAGCTAGGTTCCAATTTAACCAATAATTGGACCAAGTTGAAGTTAATTTGTTTGAAATCCAATTTATAGGAGGCATTTGATTATAATCACGCTTTCCTAGAATGATTTCGGCTTCTGGGTATTTTTCAACGGTTTGGAAAAAGCGAGGCATATCTCGGGTGTCATGTTGTCCATCAGTATCAAAAGTTATTACCCATTTAATAGTAGGGAATTTTTGGACGATAAATGTGAATGCACTTCGTAATATGTGTCCTTTTCCCCTATTATTTTTATTCTTAATGATTTTGATGCCCAATTGTTGCGCTACCTTGGAGGTTTTGTCTGTTGACCCGTCATCAGCAAGAATTAATTGATCACGAGAAAATATTTCATCAAGCTGATGAATTACCATAGGTAAGGAATCCTCTTCATTATACGCTGGCAAAAGAACTAAGAAGTCTTCTTTTTTCAAAGTTAAACTCTCAATATTTTGAAATTTAGCACTAGAATACATAATCTTTTTTTTTTCTTGTATGAGAAATAGTTGTAATTCTCGTTATTAGAGATTTTGTTTAAGTTTAAAGCACCTACAGCTGCCATTTTATGTTATTTTGTTCATATTACCCAATTAATCATTTGAAAGAAATCATAACATGACTTTCCCCCTTTAAAAACATGAAACATTCGTTACAAGGAGATTCTAATAAAATTAAGTTAGATTTCACTAATCTATCAATCAATACTAATATGAAATGAATGAATTAGTTTCATCAATCGTAATAATTTTCAGAATAAATAAAAAGTTGAGAAAAAATCAAGTAAATGGTCTTCGTTACGAAATTTCTTGATGATTTTCCTATCCTATACTTGAGATTGGTTACCATATTATCCTGTTGGAATCTAATAATCTTCCAAGTTGAAATAGTGGAGTATATAAACAAAATATAAGAACATTCAATTAAAGGAAGAAATTATATGCGTGCTGAAAAGTCAGTATCAAAATTAGTGCGAGAAATACTTGAACAAGATCCATCACTTGTTCACGAGCTTCAACAACGAAAAACCGCCCAACGAGAAATTGCTAAGAGAATAAAATCTCAATTGATTGAGGAGGGAAATTTCACTTCTAAGGATCCCACGAAATTAGAAGGGAATGTCGCAGTTGCAATTACTCGCTATCTTAAAAAACTACGTACACAACAAGAAGAAATGTTAGGTGTGAAACTAGTTCAAAACGTTCTTAAAAAAGGAACTACAGAAGTTTTTGATGGTTTGAAACATTACAAAATACATTTTCATGAAGACACAGATATTGATAAGATATTGAAAATAATTGTTACACAAATAGAACGTGAAGATATTTGTTCTGTATACCTCAACCGTCAAAGTATTGAATTATATGTTAAGAAAATGACTGAACAGTCTTTTATTAGTGAAATAGCAGATATTAAAGTAGTAGACATTCTTAAGCTTCAAGATTCTCTTAGTTTACTCAAACTAATTTTACCCAAGCAAGCTCAAGAGATTCCTGGTATTTTAGCACATGTTTCCTCCTTACTCGCTGATCAAGCCATTTCACTGTACGATACCATGGTACATCACACTGATCACCTAAGTATCGTTTTCGTGATAAACGAGCAACATGCTTCAAAAGCGAGAGATATCCTTCTTAAACTAAATAATGAAAATACAAGATCATAAGGAGGGAACTGGAGAATGGTTTCCATGAAATTAATAATGCTAGGTGCTCCTGGTTCAGGAAAAGGGACACAAGCAAGATTTATAATGGAAGAACATAATATTCCACAGATTAGCACTGGAGATCTTTTACGAAGTGCTGTTAAAAATGGTACGGAAATAGGTTTGAAAGCAAAAGAATTCATGAATACAGGAAAACTAGTACCTGACGATATAGTATTGCAACTTCTTAAGGAAAGACTGAATCAAAAAGATTGCAAAAACGGATTTATAATAGATGGGTATCCTCGAAATTTAACTCAAGCTCAAGACCTAAAGAAAATCACTAACATAGATTTGGTCATTAATATTGAAGTTGACTATATACTACTAATCGAACGGATTACTGGCCGTCGAACCTGTAAAAAATGTGGAGCAATTTTTCATATAAAATACAGTCCTCCAAAGGAATATGGAATGTGTGACAAGTGTTCTGGTCATTTATATCAAAGAACAGATGACACAGAGGAGACTGTGAAACAGAGAATAAATACATATGAAATCGAAACAAAACCTCTCATTGAGTTTTATAAACAACAAAAGATTTTAGAAACCTTAATAAGTGATGGATCAATTTCTGAGATGAAACAAAAGGTTTCAACACTTTTAGCTGAAAAATTTCATCTTTAAGAGCTAATTTTCTTTGCAATGAATATTTAATTGTGAAATGTGAATTTATACTTTTCTTGTTGCTTTTTAATATTCTGAGATTTGATTCAACAGCAATTATTCCTTTATTGAAAGAGCTGATCAATCTGGGTAGCTAATTTAACCATCACTGAAATATTAGCTTCTCTAGGGTCACCATTAATTAAAAAAACTATTTTTTCACCCCTTTCTGGGTTTGATTGAAGTAAAAATGAACAAATTTCGGCATCCGCAGGATTTTCTGCAATAAAAATTAACTTCCGACTTTTCCGAATCAATCCTTTTGTTGCAATTATATCTGGTTCTGACCCTCTTCCTATAAGATTTGTAAAATTTAGTTCAACTGCCCAACCTGCTTTCTGTAAACGTCCAACTACTTCTGTACGAACATTTTTATCATGTAAAACTGCTGAAATAGCGAAATCAGTATCTTGAGTGACATTCTCAACTGATTCAGTCATTTGAAGGCTAGGAGCTGTGTATTCAATCTCAATAGATTCATGTGTAGACGCTGATGTGACAGGAGAAGGAGGAATTGAAGACTCTTGAGGTAACTGGTGTGCTTTAAATAGTCTTTCTAATGCTATTGCTTTTTCTAGGTCATGTCGATATGTTTGGGCGGAAGTCATTACACTCTCTGATTGTTGTGGTTCTTCATCCATTATAGGTTCTTTTGTCTCAATAACAAGTTGTTCTTGGTCAGTTGGGGATATAGGCGCTTCTTCCGAAGAGTCAAATAACTCTTGAAGAGCTTCAATGGAAGGTGGTTTCAATTTAGTTGATAATGATGGTTTTAGAGCTGAAATCTCTAGTTTGGGTATTTCTACGCTGCTTAGTTCTTTTTGTTTTAGAGTGGTATCCTGAGATGGTATTTTTGTTTCAGGCAATAACTCTTCGATTGGAAGATCAAGGGCTTTGCGAGAAAAACGTAGATCAGCTTGTAATAGTCCCCTTTTACGAGATAATTCGAGTATTTCTTGAATTTCTTGAATTTTTCGACTAAGTTTAGGTTTTAAACTTTCTATTTTCCGTTTCGAAACTTGGTGAATGTAATATTCAGCTTCAGAATAATATCCCCCTTCCAATGCATGGATTGTCAAGAGGAGGATGGCTTTGATAATATATTCTTCGTTTTTATTGTTAATTTTGAATTGAATAATCTTTTTTAGCACTTTATTTCGTTGCCAAATCTTCCCCATACTCTCAAATATCATCGATTTTTCATAGAGTGTTTTAATTATCCAAAAAGAATTTTCAGTAAAGGTAAATTTATCAATACAGAGATCTAGGTATGCGATTACCTTCTCCAGATAACCTCTTTGGAGAAAGCTTACAGCAATCTCATATGATACCAATCCTTGAAAATGAGCGATTTCTATTTGATTATTGATGTCCTTAAGAATACCTGCTTTGTCAAAAGCTGTTTGTAAAATATCCAGAGTATATTCTTTCATTTCTTCCTGATAATAAAGATAAGCAGAATTTCTGTAAAGATTAATAGCAATTTGAGGTTCGTCTTCTAGATCTGCAGCAATTCTAAATAATTTTGCAGAAGATAGATAATTTCCAATCTTACTATAAGAGAAAGCCAGATTGCGAGCTACTATTGAAATAGCTTCTAAGTCAACCTTTATTGTCTTACTTTTAGCCATTGTAAGAGCGTTCTTCAAGATAATGATAGAACACTCATATAACTCGATTTTTTGAAATTCAATACCTAGTCCTAATAATACGGAAGTGTATGCTAATGGGTTTACTGGAGTTATAGGAAAAAATTCAGTTGCAGTATTGATATGTTCAAGTGCTACTTCTGAATGTCCTTTCTTAGCGAAAGCTAAAGCCATATAAGAGTAAGAAATTCCAATTATGCTATTTAATGAAACCTCACTAGCAATTTGAGCAGCCCTTTCGAAAGAGTGTATCGCAAGATCGAGGTCACTGTCCGATAGGGCTTGCTTACCTCGTTTTATTATTCGATTGAGTTCCTCTCTAAGCTCTGTCATATTATTCTTTCCAAATTATTAATAGTGTTACTAAACTTAAGTTTAACTCATCTTTGATTGATAAAAGCAAACTTAAAAAAACAAAGACAAACTACTCCATTTAGACTAATCTTAGGAGTTTTCTGGCTGAATCCTCCTGTGAGGAGAATTTTTTCCAGTGATTCGAGAAACAATCTGAAACATCAGAGTACGGTGAAACCAATGAAATTATTTCATTATATAATGCCTTTAAGTTTCATAATGTTGCTTGTTATGAATGTTTGTGCTGTTTTCTTATTAGCTGACCTCTCAACTTTCTATGAATTATCAGATCAAGTGGTTCAAAATGGAGCCGATATGAGCAGTATATCCTCGAATCAAGCTCCTCAATCGAAAATAGGCTCTGAGATCACCTCAGGGAAGACTACTCTAACAACAGATAAAGAAAGTTATGCTCCTGGTGAATGGGCTGCAATATCCATTGAAAGCTCCACTGATGAAATGAATGGGTCGCTTGAATGGCAGCTTGAATCGCCTATTGGCGAGGTTGCTTTTGATTTCTACAGTATTTTCCAAGATATCTTTGATGATCGCTTTTTCAATGACCCAGCTATTCCAGATTGGACAAATGAAAGTTTCCATTCTATTGAGGCAACTTCAGGTTATTTGAATTTAACTGAGGTCGCTGATGATGACAAAGATGATGTTGAAGTCTTCTACAATACTTCAATATTGAATCCTGATAAATACATGATTTCATTCGATTATTTTTCTCAAGGCCAAAATATACTTCTAAATCCTGGGTTTGAAGGAGGAATTACTTCTGATTGGTTTTTCAACAGTTCATACGTTCAATCCGTTGATGATCCCAAGAATGCCTCAGAAGGAAGTTATTATTTAGATATCAATAGTACTGAAGGTTATTTATTAGAACAAAATGTGAGCATTGCAGGTGGAAATATAAATCGTAAGTTTATATTCTCTGCAAAAGCCACCGGAGTTACAAACGATAACTATTGGAATCTAAAGATTGAAGCTTATAATTCAACAGATCATTTTCTTGGGGAAAAAACTTCAGCGGACTCGAGGGACGCTATACACGATGAAAAAGGATATGTCACCACAACTCTGAGTTGGGAAATACCTAAAAACACCACAAAGCTACATTTTATGTTCCGAGGCCGAGATGACGGTGATGACGACCGATATACTGGTTGGGTTGATGATTGTTATCTTTATGAAGTACCACCAGCACTCATATTTTCTTATTATGGTAAAGATAATAAATGGAAGGAGGAACCACTTACTGTAGGAACGCATGAATGGGAAAATGCCAGTTTCCGCGAGGTAGAGATCGGGAAAAATATTTCTAAAACCTTTAGGTTTATACTACCAGATGATAATTCTTTTAAAAATAACGCTACCTCATATTGGTTAATAGATAATTTCGCAGTTAATCTGGTTGCAGATCCGAAACATGACCCAATTACAAATTCTGAGGCAAAATTTGATGGAAAAATAAATTCTACCTGGTTCCACCGTGGTTTTCGTGAAGAGTTATCTAGCTCTTATAATGTTGAAGTTGAAGATCCTGAAAATGCAACCACACCATCCGAATGTCAAGCTACGATCAAAGTTCTCTTACCAACTCACCAGGTATATTTCGGGTCGTGGATATTTGTTTTTAAAATTCACCAAATAGATTCCGAAGCAGAATACCTCGATACTAAAACGATTAATATCTCCTTTATTATCGAAGAACAAATGAATTATGTTGTACGAGATATCTATCTTCTTCGAGGGTCCACTAACAAAACTATAGGTAATGATTCTGTTTTCACTGAATATTTCGAACAGGAAACTGATATTCAAGCAATTTCACCTGGTGACAATGTGACACTGTTAGGGTTTCTTGAGGCCAATTCAACCAAAAGTGAATGGTATAGTTTGAAATATCTTCAAATTGGTTCTTCTTATGTAGAATACCGTTGGAATAGTAATTGGAAATCCCGAGAAAACATCACTTGGGAAATATTTGGATTTATACCCTTTGATAAGAACGGAGAGACCATTTTAGATGGTAATTTCTCTTCTCCCAATGACAATGAAAGCACCATGGCTCTTAATTTTAAAATACCAGACCGAGGTATATATGGAAATTTGTCAGCTAATCTTACCATCACTCTTACTGGTACTAATATAACACCTGATGGCGTGGGTGGAGAACCATTGACCTTAACTATCCCATTAGATCTTCCTCCTGTCAAGTTTAAAATTGATATTGTCGATAAAAATTTACCAGCAACAAGTTACTACCTAACGGATTATCTAGCTGGAAATATTACTCTAGAATTCTTGAATTACTTTGATACCTTGGAAACAGTTTTTTCTAATCGCACAATCTCATCAAACCTTTCTATTCCAATGAAAGATTTGGAATTGACTATCTTTTTGGATAATCGGGATCAAACTCCAGATGAAATAGAAATTTCACAGCAATTTCATTACCATTTTATTGGGAAAACGGTACTTTGGCTAGATCCTGTGAATCCAAGCCTTCTTGCTGGAACATATGCTTTTAGAATTCGTTGGAATACTCCATATAAACTCGGGATTCAAGATCAAGAAGAGCTTAACATAACGCATTTAATTGAGGTTAAAGGGTCTCTTGTAGTTATTCCCCCAAAACTATTTCCCGAAATTCAACAAGGAGGACAAAAAACAATTAATTTCTCAGTTTGCCTTAGCAATGAAACAGGAAAAAGAATTGGAGGACTGGATCTAATGGGTATTGAGACTGGAAATCAATCCTATGGAAACTTAATCATTTATGAAGAAGAAGGCGTATACAAGATTGATCTGGATGTAAAACTTGAGATTACAGCAAAAAACTACACAATTGAAATTTTCATTGTTAGCCGAGCTGAAGCTTTAGGAACAATAACTTATCGGGTCACAGAGCGCCCAGAGACTCCAAGAGATGAGCAAACATCTTTAGATACAACTATCAGCTTTGGTGGATTACTATTTTTCATTCTTGCAAGCGTTGGGGTCATTGCTGTGTTGTATTGGGCAAATAAATCAATGAAATAGCTTCAATTTTGTCGTTACTACCAAATTCTCTTGAAATGGGCACAAGGTGTTATATTAAATTAAACAATTTCTGTATAGAGATTGGCGAGTTTTTTCACAGATGCATTAATGTCATGACTTTTTAAAATAACTTCACCATGTAATTGTAAGTTTTTCATAAGGCCTTGATCTGAGGCAAGACGATGTATTTGTTTTGAGAAGTCCTCTACTGTTTTTCCTTTGAGACAATTCACATCAGATGTTAACCAGTTAAATACTGGGTGATCACGAACTACAGGCACTTTTCCATAAGCAATACTTTCAAGAAGCGCAATTCCTTGGTTTTCTTCACGACTAACATATAGAAAAACATCAGCTGCATTCCAAAGGGCTTCCAGTGTTAATCGTGTCACATATCCAGTAAATCTAAGATTATTCGTCTTTCTGGCCGCACGAAATTTCTCGCGAAGGAAAGATGAATGCGCTATTGTACCAAGGGCTAGGTATTTTCCTATCCAAAAGAACTGATGTTCTGGAGACGAAATCGCAACCTCTGCAAATATATCTGGTGCTTTACGATAAATACACAACCCGACTGTGATAACAAGAAGCTGTTCATCAGAAATTCCAAGATGGTCTCGTGTCTTAATTCTTAAGCCAGGATCCTTACGATTTATTGAGAGATCAATACCATTAGAGATTACTTGAATTCGAGAGGGGTTGTATCCATACCGAAGAAGAATATCACGATTGTAATCGCTTACTGCAATAAGGTAATCAGCATAGGAATAAAATTTTGTCAAATATGGAATCAAAGCAAAGTCAATTCGATTTGAAAAAATAAAACTATCGCGAAAATCTTCAATAGTGGTGTGGCCAGTCATTACAATTTGATATTTTCGTTTCCTTCGTTTGAGGATTTTTGCTTTCCATAAGGATTGTGGAAGAGAAGTTTGAAAGTGATAGATATCATATGGGTGGTTTTTTCCATTCACATCAGTGTTAATCCCATATTCTATTAATTTATCAGCTAGTCTGGTAGCTGAACTATACACACCACTACCAATCAGGCTTCTCTCTAAGTCAAGAATGAAGTTAACTTTCATATGAAACAGCACATACTTCCAGAAGGCAGAATCGGGGCAATTGGAAAAACTTTTTTCTTTTTTTGGCTTTTGTTAATAAGAAACAATAGAAGGCTTTTAAGTCCAGTTACATTTATTGAATCTTACAAAAAATAAAAGAGAATGAAATGATGATCGGCCTACCCATTATTAACCTTTCATTTGATCCTCTTATAATTCTACGTCGAGCCAAATTTTCTGATCTTGATTTTATCAGGAAGGTTTCACACATAGAAATGGACAGTATTTATCCAGGGAATTGGGAAAGTTGGTTTGAAGATATTAAAATGTTTATCAGAGAAACTCCTGTTCATTCTCATAAAATTTTTGTTATTGAAGTCCAGGGGGATTCCGTGGGTTATATTTGGTTTAATGAAGAGGTAAATTCTATATGGATTACGGCCATTGTTCTTCAATCAGAGTATCAACGGCGTAATATTGGACAGAGGGTCATGAATTATTTAATTAATGAAAGCCGCAAGGAGGGAAAAGAATTCATTGAATTAGGAGTTCAACATAATAATAAAAATGCACTTCAATTCTATTACAAGTTAGGTTTCGAGCAATTTGACCATGTAAAGTCAGTTAATACTGACCTAATTAGGTTAAAACTAACTTAGTTATTACAAACATTAAATAGTTAGGAACTGAAAGGGTTTTAAAGAAGAATATTACAAATTGGCTTATTACTTACAATATCATCGATAATTACTGTAGGCCCTGCTTCTAAGTAAATCGTCAGTATAGGAAAACCATCAGCTGTTTCTAGGTTGACTCGACTGATATTCTTGGTTTTTAAAATTTCAGTCGCCTTAAAAACCATATCTTCTAAGCTATTCCCCTCAATGTTAAATTGTCTATAACCCTGATTGAAAGGTGTAGCAATGAAGAATTTATTAGACTTATATCTTGGAATGTTCTTGGTAGTTGCAAAAACGTTACGTAAGCTATATTTTAACAAGTCAGCTTGGTCTTCAGTCCAGACATCAGACATTTTTACTCACTGTAAATATGATTTTTTCAAATCAATGGAATCATTCACAGCTATTAATATAAAACTTTGCTAAAGTAGATCTGATTTTCTCAAAGACATATAAATAGAAAAAAGAAAGATCTTGGAACAGATGGAGATCAAAAAAGAAATTTTATTTTAGGATCATTGGAGCACCAATAAATGCAAAATCTTTAGAAATAATTGCAATCTCACGTCGTAATCCATTAAGATAAACTTCATTGGACCATTTCTCTGGAAATATCTGAAGAAGATTAGGAGAAATTTTCCTAATTCCAGGGATGGTCTCTTCATAATGCTTATTGGAGGATTCAAGAGTAATCTCATTAATTATTTTACCACCAGCAAATTCAGAAATAAGAATTCGCATGGGAGCAGTCGGTGAATCAAATTCCTCGTACCTTTCTGTGGTTTTCCTTAGCCTAACTAATGGTTCCTTAAAAGGGAAAACCAGCTGTGTTAGAATGACTCCTCGGCCAAAGGCTCTACGGGTATAACCTGTCGATTCTTCTTGTGTTCTTAACGCACTAAAAGAAAATTCTTGTAAGAAATCGCTCACAATCATGAAATCGTATGGTGGAGGAAAAACAAAAGGTTCAGTATTAAAATGGTTATCAAGCCATTTTTCCTCTGGAATAACAATACCAGTAATATAGCGGGTATCTGTGGTGATTGTTTGTTTACTCACAGCAAATTTGGTCCAATAGATTCCCGCTCCATAAAGCAAAATGTATGAACTAGCATTATAAATTAAACGTGAAAAATCAACGGGAATGAAGATCACACTGGCGTTATTCAAAGATTGAACAGTTTGATTTTTATAAAGCCAACTTTTTTTAGTCTCATCAATAAAGGAAATCCAATCAGAAATCACAATTAATGATTTTAACCGACCTAAAGGGTGTCGTGACGATTTTATGGGTCTTTTTCTCATTTAACCAAGCCTCTGGCACAACAAAACTGTTCATCTTTCTCTGGTTAAATAGCTTAGTATTCTTAATTTATAACAATAAGTCTTTAGCTTTTTCCAAGTTCATGTATAAGTGAATTATTGTAAAGTTGTTTGATTTTTATATAATATGCCGTATTAGATAATACTCTTTAGGGATATTAAATAACTAATTATTGAGTTTAGCTCACTTGAAAAAACTAATATAAAAAGAAAAAAAGATTAGGGAAATAATATCCTCTTCTAAACCCCATGAATTATTGGAGTCTGGAAAAATTGTGTTGTTATAATGTTAAAGAGGTAAATGAGGAAGAGAGTGATAACCCCAATCCAAATACTGGCATTCCATTTTTCTATCTCGCCACGTTCAGGAATTAAAATGTACTTAATCAGAAAAACAATGGCAAGATAGACTAGGATTGGTATAAGTTGTGCTGCTGCTCCTGCAAAAATGGGCGGATCGAAAGGATCCAATTGGCCAATTCCACCGATAACTGCTCCAATAATTACCGCTACAAGTAATACAATCACTAAAGAAACCAGTAATAACCGAAGAATATATCCAGTTTCAGTTTCTTTCTTACCTACAATCAATCTGGTACCAATATATAGGATAATAGCTACCAAGATAATTGCAATGATTATTAGAATTAAAGTTGTTATGTCATCTACATTTATCTGTTGTAAAGCCATGAGTATCACCATAATTTATTTTAAGTAAGATAATAGATTGTGAATATTGTGTTATCTATAAGAAAGATAAAAACCTCATTGTTCAAAGTAAGAATAATTGCTTTTTATGGAGATTCATGAAGTTTCATTGTAAGATGAAATGCTTTCTCCAAAAGGGATATAAATCCTGTAGCTGAACATTTTTGTGCAGTTTCAAATGCTTTTCCAGAATATTCAGAAACAATTTCGGGATTTTCCAATAATTTTTTGATAGCTTGAGCAAAGGCTTCTGAATCCCCAGGAGGGACGAGAAGGCCATTTTCACCGTTTTTAATATAATCCAAAACTCCTCCTCTGGCGACTCCTATCACTGGGAGTCGTTGACTCATAGCTTCAATCACTGTAAGGCCTTGGGTTTCAGTATCACTTGGCGTAACCATGAATTCTCCCATTCTATAGATGTAAGGTAATTTTGTATGGCTAATGAATCCTGTAAAAGCGCAATTCTTTAGCTTGAGAGTTATAGCTTGTTTAGAATACATTTTAAGGTCTGGACCATCTCCCACAATTAATAGATATGCGTTTGGAAATAACTTTTCAATTCTTTTAAAGGCTCTTAACATTACTTCCAATTTTTTTTCATAAGAAATCCTTCCACAGTAGAGAATAATTCGATGATGTGCTTTAATCCCCGAATTTTTGCGAATTTGATTTTGGAACTTCTCTTCTTCATGTATATTTCTTTTGTTCATGAAAAAAACATTTGAAATCATATTTGGTAAAGCATAAACAGGGGGTTTAACTCCATTAGACTTCAAGGCTTGTTGAAGCGTCTTTGATGGGGTAATTACTACATTTGAATATTTGTAAAACCACCGTATATAAATCCAAGCAAAACGCCGAAACCAAGGGGTAAATCTTTCTGCCTGAAATCCACCAAGTAAATGACCTGAATATTCAACTAAGTCTGTATGATAAGTATTTAATAAAGGAAGATTGTAAAAAACACGAGCGGTTAATATAGCTCCATATCCTAAGGAAAAGGGGCTATGACAATGAATTAGGTCAAATTTTTCTTTTCGAAGAGCTTTTGTTAATAATGGAGTTGGTAAGGCGATATTATATCCTGGGTATGCTGGAAAAGGAAAACTTTTCAATTCATAGATCGGAATACCATCCATTTTGAAGGATTTGATCTGTTTTAATTTAGGAACAAAGACCACAAAATCATGTTTAGTTCGCAAGCTTTGAATTTCATTTATGATACTAATGACGACCCCGTTTAAATTAGGAACCCAGCTGTCAGAAAAGATACCAATTCTCAATATATCAAACCCAAACAAAAATATTCTTAAGGTTAAATAGTAGCTAGTTGCCTTATTTTATAATAAATGGGAAAAACAAAAGTTTTATGGTGAAGTAATTGATAAACTAAAATGATTCTTTAAGATAATTATTCATCAATACCTTAGTTTAACAAATCAAATTATATTCTCTATAAATGAAGGTATTTGATTGAATCACCTACTAAAGCTATGTTTTCAAGCTCTCTTACTAATTTTTCAGGAATTTCCTCGTATTTAGGAGAACAGGCAGCCGCCATCCTATGACCACCACCTCCGAATCTTTTTGCAACGGTGGAAACATCATATCTCATCTGTTCAGCTTTTGCTACTCGAAAACTTACTCGAATAGGCTCTTGAGTTGATTTTGAATAGACTAATGCTATTACAGCAACATTTCGTTCAAAAATTGGCTGAAACACTTCTTTTGCTAATTTACTGGGAAGTGCTTGACGAGTATCCAAGATTAAAATCCGAGGGAATGTTGAATTGTTTGCAAGGAATTCCTTAATTTTGTTGTGGGTATCCTCATATATAGAACGGACTTTGCTATAATTCTCTTGAAGCCATTGAGTTGTAAGGATTTGTCGTCCTTTTTTGGCTAATAACTCGCTGATTTTACGGAGACTAACGGGATCGTCGCTATTCATATTTAAAACAATGTCTAGTGGATGATATTCAGAAGGCAATTGTGCAATGTCTGCAAGGTGCCCGAGTTCTCTTATTTCCTCGGCGATAGAGTCATTCTCATATTCTAAAAACGTAAAAACAAGATCAGTCGCAGAAGCAGCGTTGGGATTAACTTTGTCCTCTTGTGTTAACCGATTCGTTCTCTTTAATTCTTCATAATTTGATTTATGATGATCTATATTGACTGATGTTCCAATCTTTGGTAAATCACAGGTATAATCAACGGAAAAACCACCATTAGATAAGTCTTTAGCCTCCTTAACGGTGGAATATATTACTTTAATATCAAATCCAAATTTTCGTAGAAATAGAGCAGCGCAACAAATGCCATCAAAATCTGTGTGAGTTGCAATCCTCACAATTCTTTCCCACATTTGAAGCAATATTTGGATTTCTTATCGTAGCGTCTGGTTCCACACTGAGAACATTTTTCAAGTGTTTCTGGTCCTGTAAGTTGAGTGTCGAGCTTTCGTTTTTGCAATTCAAGGGCCACCCTTTGTTCAATGGGTGATCGTCTTTGAGGTTGTCGTGAGGCTAATAGGTAATATACTATGCCTAATAGAATAAAACCACCAAGGATAAATATAAAGAAAAAGTTCTGGGATGAAGTATCGAGAACATCTAAAACATATACACCATTGGTTGGAGCCTTACTTGGAACTCTCAGATTCAGCCAAATGCTAGCCTGACCAACAGCCACTGGTTTCCAAGAACCAATAAATATATTCGTTGATTTTTTAAACATAATTTGACTGAAG
This sequence comes from Candidatus Hodarchaeota archaeon, assembly GCA_029856365.1. GTDB lineage: Archaea > Asgardarchaeota > Heimdallarchaeia > Hodarchaeales > Hodarchaeaceae > Hodarchaeum. Next base: position 8,828 of record JAHQWW010000004.1, on the reverse strand, counting down.
GATCCGTTAGCTTCTATAATTGTACCATTAAAATGAGATTTCCTAAAAGCTGGATCATTAATAGTTAATTGTATTTGAGTTGATCCTCCTGTTGAGGGAGAAGAAGTCAGAAGAATATCTAATGATAATTGCTGATCTTGAATCATCCAACGGAATATACGCGTGATTACCTCAAGATTTTCTTTTTCTGGATTTAGCCCAAGGTCATTAAAAGGATACATTCCTCCAAAAACAATAAGTTTTCCTTTAGATTCTGAATCTTCCCAATATCCAGCTATTGGAAATTCTTGACTATCATCTAGTTCATTAGTAGCTATGGCAAGAACTTTTCCTCCTTTTTCAGGTGAAATCTTGATAGATGTGCCAATGTAGTTGAATTCCCAACCCTTTTTCTCAAATATTGGATCTGAAATACTCGTTGTAGCCCATAAAAATCGTGAGAGATTTGTAGGATCATCTTCGATACTGAGGCCATAGTTTTCCAATAACTTATTGATAGCTGTTTGATTTGACAGAATCTCATTACCTTGAAATATTTGAGATGGATACGAGAGAACTAATAGTGAATGTCCCTCTGAAATCCAATTCTGGATGAGAGTAATTTCTTGGTCAGTTATTCCAAACTCAATGTCAGCTAAGACAAGAATATGTTGATCCTTCAAATCTTGCTGTGTTATTTTCCCAGAAACTTGTTCAGTTGCGACTAGCGGACCATTTATGCTGATCAGTCCTGAAGGCCGAATGGCACCTGTTGTCTGGAGTCCATAGTAGTTCTCTAAGAATTGCTGCAACTGACTGAAACTACCTGATGGCCCATCAGGAATGAAAGTATCATTATCAAAACCTTGATAGAATAGAATATTACCTCCTGGATATCTGTTCTCGATGGTAACTGAGAGATTGGAGGAGTATATTCCATTTGAAAACTGAAAAATAACAATTCCCTCTCGTTTTGCCATGCTTAGATCTTCAGGTATGTTCAATGATAAATCGATGTAATTTTGACCAGCGGTAATTTCCTGTGGTAGAGTTCCAACACTTATATTGAATGGGAATTTGTAACTAGTATTTCTACTTGGAAATGTTTGATAGGTATTAATTTCCGTTAAATTAGTATCTATCGTGGAATAGAGGCTGATACGATAAGTTCGGTTCAGTCCGTTGATCGCATGGCCAAAATAAGAAAAATATGACGATATTTCTCGAGGAGCAAAAGTAAATAGTGGAGTGCTAACATTGATGCGTTTTAATAATAACTCGTAAGCTTTAGAAATATCTAATAGGCCATTTCCTTGTCTGATTGGAGAAGTATTATTCATAAAAAGTGCTGTTTCAAGAATAGCTGCCTTTAAGGTTGTTGGAGAGGCCTCTGGGAAGGCTTCTTTCAAAAGAGCGAGAGCTCCAGTGACGAATGAAGCAGCAAAAGAGGTCCCACTCTCATTAATAATGTTTCCTTCATGATTATAACCAATAATTTCGACGCCTGGCGCCACTAAATCTGGTCCCATCATTCCTGAGGGTCGTGGGCCTTTGGAAGAACTGAAATATATATCAGTTTGATTATAAGCCATTCCCACCGCGATTGTTTCAGCAAAAATCGCAGGAGATGACAAGCTGGTAGAATAAGGCCCATAATTTCCAGCAGAAAATACAGTAGTTATATTATTATTACTTAAACTAGCGATCAGTGAATAATTTAAAGCTTCTAAGTTGGTTGTTCCGAGTGAGGCATGAATGATCGACACATTGTTAGAAAGAGCGAGTTTCACCCCTTCTTCAATCCATTTAGTTTTCGCGAATCCTGATGAATCACTGACTTTAATGCTGATTAGATTAGCATTAGGAGCAATTTTGGAAATAATAGATCCTACTAATGTTCCATGGCCATTATCGTCGTCGACTTGTGTAGAATTAGAAATAGTTGTGAATTTAGCAACTAAATTCGTGATCCAGCCGACATCATTAATTCCTGAATCTAAAATGGCAATAGTGACGTTTTCACCAGTGAATCCATCTTCAATTATAGTTTGAGGATTAATGAGCTCAAGAATAGCTTTGAAAGTTTCATTTTCATCTCCGATTCTTTGAATTTTTGGAAAAATTTCATTATTTAAACCTAAAAACTGTTCAAAATTAGTTGATTCAGGAAAAGCGGAAGAAAAACTTACAGAGGGGAGAAAAGTTTTAAAAATTGGCTGTGGGCGAAAAAATAATGTTGAATTGAAGTTCATGCTGCTTAGAAGAATTAAATGCAGAACAAACAAAAAAATAAATCCATTTTGTCTGAATATCTGCAAAAACCGCATTAAGGTATCATCCGTTTTTCAGCTATAAAGAAATTAACTTAATAGTGTAAATATATCGGCAATTGAATCAAGTTCTGTTGTAGGTAAAATGGTTTTTTTCAGGTGATTATCGGAAATCCCTGTTTTTACCAATACTGTATCAATTTCGGCATTAATTCCCGCTAAAATATCAGTAGCTAAACGATCACCGATATAAAATGCCTCTGATGGATTATCACACCCCATCTCATCAAGAATTAAGTCGATTAAGAATCGGTTAGGTTTACCGATTATTATATCGGGATCTCTTCCACAAGCAGTCGCAAGTGCAGCAATTCCAGCCCCTGCTCCTGGAACTAAGGAATCTTCCATGGGATAGCTATTATCAGGGTTTGTACCAACAAAAAAACCACTATCATTTAGAATAACCCTCATAGCGTCCGCTAGTTTTCGCCAAGTCAGCTGTCGATCCCATCCAATGCATACACCTTGAAGTTGAGATTCATACTCTTCTGTGACATAAATATTCTGAAGTTCTAGTTCCTCTCGTAACCCCTTTTCGCCAATCATTAAGGTTCGATTATAATCTTGCTCTCTCAAATATATTGCTGTTCCATATGCTGAATTTATGATTGAATAATTCGCTGGATTAATTCCAAACGATTCAAATTTCTGTTTAAAGCCTTGTCGAGACAAACTAGAGTTGTTCGTTACAAATCCTAACCGAAATCCCTTCTGTTCCAACTTATCTAGGATTGATTTTACTCCTTTAATCAGCTGATCTCCCTTCCAAACTACACCATCGCAATCCATAAGTACATATCGCTTATTTCTTAGTTTTATCTCCAATTTCTTTCAAATCCTCCATTTAGAGACTGACCTATAATCATTTTTCTCAATTTAATACCTCTCTATTGAAGGATTTAATTTAGAGAAATTGATTGAAAAAAGATCTCGAATGCAGTTTATCTTTTAAATCTTTATACTCTCCTAGGAGTTTATTTAGGAATGAGGTGGCCTTCTCGGGTTGACTAAGCAGTAACCATGAATTGAGTAACAGTTCTAAGTCTCCTAATCGGTTTTCAGGATCTTTCATGACAATTGGTTTTAACAGTTCAATAGTTCTCCTATAATGCTGCAAATCATAGGCTAGTTTAGCAGCCAGCTGATTCCCAGGTATGTGATTAGGATCAGCAGTAGCCACCTCATCTGCTAATTTGAAAGCTGTTCTAAAATCCTTTTCTTGTATTGCTAGAAGGGCTAATTGTAATTTACTTTCATGAAATTCAGGATCCAATTCCAAAGTTCGTTTAAAATTCTCTTTAGCTTGCTTACTATCTTTCATTTGTAATAAAGTGCGACCTAAATAGAAAGGAATGACAGGATTGTATTTATCAAGTCGCATAGCATCTTCTAATGCACGTTTTGCTCGGTCAGGACGGTTTTCTTCCAGAAATAATTCGGTTAGTAGCAATAGTATCTCTATGGTAGTTTTACCATATTTTTTTGCTTGGTAAAGTGACTCTATAGCCTCCTTCTTTCGGTTCAAATTCTTTAATACCCGTGCCATATTCACGAAGAGGTTTTGAGGTGGTTTCTCTGGTCTAAACAAAGGTAAAGCTCGTTGATATGCGTCCAAGGCTTTTTGCCATTCATTATCCGCATGATATGAAACACCTAGCCCATACTGGACATGTGGAGACCGAGGAAAACGAGATAATAATTCTTCGTAAATTAGGATGGCTTGTTTGAATTCTTTATCATCTAATAATGTTTGGGCGAGGAGAAGTCCTGCATCAGGATGATTAGCATTTTGAATGGCTTTTTTAAGTACTTGTTCCGCTTTTTTATCCTCATTCTGTTTACTCAATACGATAGCCAGTTCTATAGGGATTTGGTGTGATTGAGGGAATTTCTTCAGAGCTGCCTCAAGAACCTTGATGGCTTTCTTATGGTTATCTTGTTTACGGAGGGTTCGACTAAGTAAGATTGGAATTTCAAGATCTTTATTGTCTCGTCTCATTGCTTGTTCAAAACTATTCTTTGCCTCAGAGTAATTTTCTAATCGAAATTCAGTCAGACCTTTTTTAACCCATAACTCAGGATTCGTTTTTTCCAAACTGACTGCTTTAGTAAAAGCTTTTTGTGCTTCCGAGTATAGCTTGAGGTTAGTTAATGCAATGCCATAATTTGCCCACACTCTCGCATTTTGTTGCACTTCTTCATCTATTAATGCGACTTCAAATTTTCTACATGCTTTTACCCACTTCTTTCTGTTTAATGCAAAGATAGCAGATCTTACCAGCTTAAGAGGATCTTTCGTTTTCTTAGTTCGTGGAGTCACTTCAGTTCCTTCTGGTCTGATAACCTTAGAATCGCATAAAAAATCGTTCGAAAAAAAGAAACCTCAAATAGAGGTAAGAGGAATGTTTGAGATAAATTTTGGAATCCGTATATATTATTCCCTCCTATTTTTATGTTTCTTTTGCACTTATAGGTTAATTATTGAATTAAGTCGGATTTAAATCGAGTTTTGACTGAATGCAATACCAGCGTATCAACGTGACTTTTTAGGGTGATTATATCTGTAGGGACATATAAACTAGGAACAACAGAGTTTACTGGTTTGATAGGAAAGAGAAAAGGTGTCAAAACGCAACGCTAAAGCCGCTGACCTAGCTGATGTTAACAAAAAATCCAAAAAAAACATAATATTTCATACCAACAAGGAAATAATGCACCCTCTGGAATTAAAATATGGAAAAGAACCCCCGTTAAAAATAAAAGAAGAAGATCGTTGGCGATGGCATTAGCATTTTATCATCTTTTGGCTACATAACAAATCCCTCCCATTGATTGATATTTCACTAAATGTTCTATAGACAACAAAAAATAGGGAAGAGAGTTCCTTTTTCCAATTGAGTGGAAAATTCATGAGCGTCGTCAAAGTTTCGTTTGACGAAGTTCATAGATATTTTATAATGTAATGTTGCTTAACCAACCAGTACTTCGCATCACCTCCTCGGAAATACCCCTTGTCCGTTAAATAGCGTCCGATCCCATGATGTACGAAGGAATTCACAAAAATCGTTTGCTGTATAGACAAAATCCACCCGACACCTACGACTAGTTGACTTTAAGAGATTAAGCGGCGCTTTAAAGTAGGCCCAGAAATTACATAACCAAAATGCGAGAAGAACGATAATAAATCGGATAGTTGGGTGTTGGGAGCAACTAAAAATCTAAAAACGATGCATCTGCCTATAATAGGTCTCAATCGTGAAACGCTGCCGATAAAGCTCATATATCCGTCTTCCTGGGAGAACACAGGTGGGAGGTGCAATTAAAGCCATGATACGATAACCTGCTCGGCAAAGAGCGAGCTTAACGGGAAGTCGTTTTCGAGTATGACCTTTATTCAGTCGATAGTCTACAACCAAATGTGTTCCTTTTTGACGTAACTCTTCTTGGTGTTTTTGCACCAAAGGTTTAACACCTCTATTAACACGTCCTCGAATGATGAAAAAAACTTGCTTATGAATAAGCCACTGGATTAAATCCCAATTATAAAATCCACCATCCGCAAGTACTCCAACAATTCGTTCTTGAGTGAGTAGAGGTGTCAAAAGGCTCTGAACCGTCTTGAAAGTCGAATGTTCTGCTGGGAGAAGTTGGACTGCTAACGTGATTGGTTCGGGTGCATTTAACCAAATGACTGTGATTAACTCATCTTTTTGTGAAATATCATCATGAGTTTATTCCGCTGATTGGTGTTTTACAGCTCCAGCAATAGAAGGCAATTTTAACGGTGATTCTTATGATGATTTCATTATTATGAATTCAGGCTGGGGTATTACAGATAATAGCGATAAAGAAGCAGTCATGGTCTTTCTTGGACGTTCTTCAGAACAATGGAAGGAAAATAGCTCCAGTTTAAATCTGAATACAACTTTCATTGGGGAAAACAATGGTGACAGAGCAGGTCATGGAGCAACTGGCGTTGGTGATGTCAATAATGATGGCTTTGATGATTTAATAATTGGAGTACTTGACAATGATGAAGGCGGTGGCAATGCAGGACAGACATATCTCATTTTAGGAAGTTCAACTTTCGAGTGGAACGGTCAGTATTCCTTATCATTAGCTAATGCATCTTTCATAGGTGAAGCAAGTGGAGATTGTTCAGGAAACTGGGTTAGTAAAGCTGGCGATGTGAACAAAGATGGCTTTGATGATTTTGTCATAGGAGCATTTGAGGGTCAATCAATCGACTACAATAGAAAAATCCACCTGATCTTTGGGAGACCAACCAAACAATGGCAGAAAGATATGCCATTGTCCCAAGCGAATGTTACTTTTATAAGCGAAGAAGCAAGTGGTGGTATGGGCTTATCATGGAGATGGAATTCTGGGGCTAGTGATGTCAATAACGATGGTTTTTCTGATTTTATCTTTGGGGATACGCAAGATGAAAAAACGTATTTGATTCTAGGACGGCCAACTGAAGAATGGCAGACAATTTATTACTTCTCAGAGAGTAATGGTTCCTTTTTAGGGGAAGAAGAATTTCTTGGGTCTGGTTTCTGCGTAACAGGGGTTGGTGATACAAATAATGATAGCAATGATGACTTCTTAATTGGTGCCTTTGGACCAAAGGAAGGAGGTCATTTAGGAAAGGTATATCTAATATTAGGCCGATCTTCAGATCAATGGGCACAGAATATGCCTTTAGATCAGAGTAATGCATCTTTTATAGGAGAGACTCAGAGTGATTGGTTTGGATTTGATTTATCTGGGGCTGGGGACGTTGACAATAGTGGTCTGGATGATTTTTTGATAGGTGTACCAGGAGATTTATTTGAAGATGTTGGTCACAGAGGAAAAGCGTACTTATTTCTTTCAGAAATTACTCCTCCAGAAACCCCCGTAGATTATCCACAAATGTTTGTTCTAGTTTTCTCAATCGGTGTAATTATCATTTTGAGGAAGAAACAAAATAAATAATATTTCATCTTCCTTTTATTAGGCGTAAACTCATTCTAGGATCTCTACAAATCCATAACTTTTTATTTTTTATCCACTGCGCAAAATGTGTGATGCCCAACGATATGGTAACATTCATACATATGTTTTGAAATAGCGATAGTGGAACCATCTATATAATTTAATCTGGACTATCTAGAACAACTGGATCGATTACTTCAATATCCTTTATTCGCCTAAAAGCTTGGTCATGAGTCACTAAACGCGTAATCCCAGCTTTTTTCATACAAATTAAAATTGTCACATCACGTCCACCTAATCCAAAGTGTGAAACTCGTTTGATAATGGCTAATAACTCATCCAAGTCACGTGAAGTAAACTCCAACGTTTCAAATTGACCTAATTGAAAAATATTACTTTTTTCAAATCCCTCTATAGAACCCAGTCTTTTAAAAAGATGGTGAACAACCTCCACTATTATAATTGTACTTACTGCGATATTTCCCGAAATAATTTGTGGATCAAGAAAAGAGACAACAGAACGATGTTCAGGAAGATTTGCATCAAAATAATAAGCCCAAATATTACTGTCAACCATATACATTTAGAGACGAGGCCCCCATATTGATTTGAGCTCTAATGGATCGATTTCGTGAGCTTCAACAGTGATGCAAGCTTTTAATTCGGATATGAATTTTTCTGAATTGATAAATCGTTTAATAATAAGAGCACCATCTTTTTCCCGAATAATTGCCTTTTGTCCTGGAGTTAAACCTAATCGTTCTCGTTCTTCTTTAGGAATGGTTATTCTTCCACGATCATCAATTTCAATTATACCCATTATATTACCCATTCCCACTCTCTAGCCCACTAGTTTATAAACACATTGATTGTAAAAATTGACACACTGGTCTATCAATACACATAAATAAATGAATAGGTTGGAAGTATAGAATACTACTCAATTACAACGGATATAGCTGGAGAAAAATTATGTCTGATAAACTAAATTATGTGTTATTTAAAGTTTTGTCTGTGGTTTTTTTACTTATATTTATTAATGTGATATTTATCTTTATCTTTCCCACAGCGTTTTAATCAATATATTTCTCTATTACTCTCATCCTATTTAATTCATTTGTTGCTGTAGATAAAATATTTCAACCTCCTACAATTTATGGTAAAAAAGAGAAAACTAAAGAAGATGGAATTTTCCTTTTTTCTATTTTTCCATACTATTTTTAACAGGGTTTTTGACATTTGGCAGTAATCTTCCCCCCACACCCCCCTTAGTCATTACCATAGATTTAGTCTTAGTTCTTAGTCTATTAACATGTTTCCATGTAAAATGAGAGGTATTGGTAATGTGTGAATGAAAAAAAAGAGGTTTTTGGTAGGTTGGTTGCATAAAACTATTTACTTATTGGAGATGTGGAAAGATTTTAAACGGAAAAATTTCCCTTTAAATCTTTTTAATTTAGTTTAGCCCATCGCAAAATTCTTTTGAATTTTTCTCAAACCATGTGAATAATCCTTAAATCTGGGGGAAAAGTGAGAAAA
>JAHQWW010000031.1 GCA_029856365.1 Candidatus Hodarchaeota archaeon | reverse complement strand
TAAGAAAACTCCGTTGGATTTAGAGAAGGAAATCAAAAGCCGTATAAAAATTGTATTTCAAAAAGATTTAAATCATATACCTTATCAAAAAATCCAAGAGCATTTTTCTGATAAAGTGGAATATGAAAAGATTAAAATGGAAATGTTATTATTGGTTGATAAGATTTTAAATAAAATTTCATATAAAGAGATTCAAAACATAAATTATAAAGCATTTACAGCAGGTTTGATTTATTATATTGGTCAAACCCTCGATAATAGAAAAATATTTACTCAAAATTTAATTGAAACAACAAGTAAATTTTCAAGTACTACTATTAGAAAGAAATATCATATTTTAAAAGAATTGTTAGGAGATCCCCAATTACTTAATCTCTAATTCTAAATACTATCTCTTTAGCCTAAATCCTTAATAAGCATTGAAACAATATTAAATAATATTTATGATAGATTCATAGCTAAAATGATTAAGATGTCCTCATCAGAGAAGAAAAAAGAAATCTGGGACGATGTTATTGCATACAAGGAAGGGATCGCAGAATCTCTAAGAAATTATTTAAATAATATTAATCCTCAAAAAATAGCCCTTAATTATTCTGAAGATGATGTAGTTTCCGATGGTCTTTCTCATGGCATGTTTTTAAAAGTTTCAAGCATTTTGAAGGATAAAAAAGAACGATTTATTTCAGCTGCACCAATTATTCAAGTAGTCAGAGGAAAAAAAACTAAGACCGAAATTAAATTGATTACTAAGGCCTGTAGATTAACTGAAGAGATTAATCACACCATAACTTCGCTGTTAAAGCCTGGAATGTCCGAAACAGAGATACAAAAATTATATCATCAAGAAATGGATCATTTCGGTGCGGTTGAAGCATGGCAAAGAGTGTCTTGTCCTGCTATTGATGCCGGACCAGATAAAGAAATAGGTCATGTCGGTCCATCTCCCAAACACTTTACAAAGAGAGGACACAGTTTACATAATGATTTTGGCATCAAATTGCAAGGATACTGCTCTGATCTCCAAAGAATGTGGTTTTTTGGTACGGAGATACCAGCAGAATTAGAACACGCTTTTGAAACGGTACGAGAAGCTATCATTAAAGCTGCTGATTTCATTAAGCCTGGTGTCACAGGGTTTTCTGTGGATAAAATAGCCCGAGAGTTTGTAAAATCAAGAGGTTACAAAGAGTTTGCTCACGCATTGGGCCATCAAGTGGGAACAAAAGCTCATGATGGTGGGATCCTATTAGGCCCCCTCTGGGAACGATATGGAGACACGCCTAAAGGTCAAGTGGAGGAAGGTAATGTATTTACGTTAGAATTACATGTCACAACAAAAAATTACGGTACAGTTTCTTTAGAGGAAAATATTGTTATTACAAAGGCTGGATGTCAGTTTCTTGTCCCTCCCCAAGAAAAATTCATTTTAATTGAATAACAATAAAACATCATCTAATGTGTAAAGACAGAGTCAACCTAATCATTCACGGTGATCGTGTGGCATTCATTGAAGGATTTTTTGAACTTCTCTCACGACTTTTGATCGTTTATATAATGATTAGTGTAGGGGTCATTTGGCGGTTTTCAAAGTATTATAAACCTAAGTATGGAAAATGGATCACTATAATTACAATCTGGTTTTTTTTTCCTATAAATATCATCTCATCTTTCGCTGAAATTGAGTCTTTTGCAGGTACAACAATAATTATTGTATCAATGATTGCTGTTATCGTACATCTTGCAAGTTTCCTATCTATTCATCTAATATCCAGGAAGAAACCACCAGAAGAAGTAGGTGCACGAGTTTTATGTAGTACATTTCCTAATTCCCTGTTATACCCATTTCCAATAATTTTAGCGATTTTAGGTTCTTTTGCTTTGATTTATGCAGCTATTTTCGTATTCATTGCCATGATATTGCGTAATAGCCTTGGAGTACTATTAGGAATTTGGTATAACCCTGATAAGGCGAATATTTCATCCAAGGATGAAAAATCCCCCTTTATGGATGTGCAAAGGATAATGATTAATCTTCTGAAGTTTCCCCCCTTCTTAGCTGTAATTGCTGGTTTTATCCTCTATTTACTAGTAGGGCCTAAAGCTATCGGGTTATCCGACTATCCAACTTTGCAGCCTGTATTGGAAATCGTTAAGTCAATTTCTCTTTATGGAGCTTTAATCCTGGTGGGAGTCTCATTTCGAGCGTTAGATCAACTTCATCCAAGAAATCTTTTTTCAAAAGAAGTATTCCGTGTAAGCTTTGTGCGCTTCCTCATCGCTCCTCTCGTTATATTGGTGTGTCTGGTCTTGTTTCAGGTTCGTGAACCCATTGTCGCAATAACACTGTTAATTCAAGGAATGGCACCCCCAGCGGTTATTAATATCATGTATGGGAAATTTTTTCATCTAAAGGAGGATGAGATTAGCTTATTGATCACTAGCTTGACAATTTTAGCCCTACTAATATTACCGTTAGAGCTTCTCATACTTATGATACTGTTTCCTATCCCGTAAGGAAGTTTATTCGAGGGGAGAAATCTAATCAGAAGAAATTAGTGCACGAAGAAAAAAGCAGAGGTTCAAAGAAAAGCCATTAATTGTTCGCTAGCATGATCATCAATGAATTTCTCTGTACGGTAAACTTTCTTCGTAGTTACAGTGTAAAGAGCTCCTGTTGACTCCACTTTTTCATCAATCGCTTTTAAGACGTCAGCTATTTCGTTACTACTTGGCAAATGGTCCCATTCGAATGCATAATCATAATCACCGATAAGAATCGAAGATTTCAAAGTGTCCAGAGTACTAGTGGGTTCCATATCTTGGATTACCTGTTCAATTGCACGAACGGCTTTTGAAATACTAGGCCCATAAATACGAATGAATGAGAAAATAGTATGACGCGCTTTTTTACCTATCTCTGCGGTTAAACGGCTAGTGTGACGACTTTCAGTAGTGATAGAATACTTTGTTGGTAAACCAGCTAAAGTATCATCAATTTTCTTTAATAATAGCAATAGTGGCTGTGGTTTAGGATCCTCTAGCCAATTAAACACAAAATCAAATTTTCCAAACGTTACTTCCCCTCCAGAAATAGGAAGGTCGTCTTTGAGGGAATCAGCTAGGTTTGATAACCGTTCAATAGCTTGCGGAATTCGTGGTCCATATAGTCTTACATTTGATTTCATTAAAATCATCTACTTTATAATTAATATCAGAATTTTTCTACTTAATAATTTTTTAGGCTTTTTCTCAAAAGGAATTAATCCTTCAAATATAGAATATTATTTTAGATTTTAAATAATCAATTACAAATTTATGTACCCTATGTGAGGAGTTACGAAATTAAGTGCTTACCAACAGTTCCCCCTAAAATAAATGTCAAGATAAAACCAGTATACTATTATTAAGCAGAGGTACAAGTTTAAAATAAGGAATAATCCAAATTACTTATATTATATAGTCAAAACTACAAAAAAGATTGTTATTTTCAAATAAACGACAAGGAAAACCTAGAATAGTTCCCACCCATATGATGAATACAGGTTGAAAGTTTTCTAACCCATATGCTTGAAATGTATGAGCAAACCTTTATTTAGCCATCACTAGCTGTTTCCTTTCCTAGAGAAAAAGCAATCATGCTATTTTACAAAAAGAAATATGAATCTTAGTGCAATAAAATCTTTCATTCCCTCATCTAGATAGGACTCCGCATTCATCATTAAGAAAAGAAGAGCAAAATAATGAGTGTTGTTTGAAAAATTGGCGGACATAAAGGCGATAGCTTCGTTCATTCCCCAAAATAGGCTCACGATCCAAGACCTCGTAGATAGCTATCATTCTATGTCCACTCTCAATTATAAAGTCGCCTTACGACAACTTAAAAGAGCTGTCAGCCGTTTTCGGGGAAAAACTTTACGTAGTGTCCGCTGGGTGTACAGTCAGCGTTTACAGCTTATAGAAAAGGTTGTTCCTGGTCCTAATGAGGATGCATTGACTGCAGGGACTCAATCACTAATTTATGCTATACGGCGTGCAGGTATCAAACCTAATCAGATTGATGCCTTATTTGTTGTTTCAGAGTCATACCCCTATGCTGTGAAATCAAGCACAGCTATTGCTGGAAAAGCAGGTTTAACAGACCTTAAATATGGTGTTCGTGGTGAATTCGCCTGTAAACCCTTCGGTGAATTTCTTGATATTGGAGCTGCACTTATTGATTCTGGGAGATGTCGGTATGTTGCAGTAACAGCAACAGATGCCAGTCAAGGTGCTCCTGGAGATGATCTTGAGTTTTCTGCCTCTTTTTACTCGACTAGCATAATTTTAGGTAAAGAAAAGGGGATTGCGAAGATTGTTGGACGTACGTCAATCAATTATGATTTTTCAGATTTCATTAGGAAAGAGGGGGAAGAATTTCCTGAGCATGAGGGTCAAGGGACATCATTAGCTTTCCGAGGGATGATCCTTTCAACATTAAAGAAGCATATAGAGCGTTATCCTGAAATGAATGCTGAATGTCTTCCAGGAAAGACCTGGGTGATTCATTCTCCCAATGGTAGTTTTCCTAATGAAGCATTATTAGATATTGGTAATTATTTTGGGGTTACTTTAGCTGAAAAAATGTTTGATAAAGATGGAAATATACTCGGTATTGAGCCTAGAGTTAAAGTGTCGAATTTAGCACCTATCATCGCTAATGGCTATTCCGCAACCGTTCCAACTGCGTTGTGCGCTGCAATGGAAACTGCAAAACGCGGTGAGGAGATTTTGGCAGTTCTTTACGGTTCAGGTGCGGGTTCAGATGTCTTCAGTATTAAATTGAAGGCAAATGGGTCTCAGGTAGCAAACAATGCAGTTCCAACTGTTCAAGAACAGATTGATTATAAGCAGCAAATTTCCGTAGAAGATTATTTCCGTTTTCGTGATACTCCAGATCAAGTTGCTAAACATATCGCATTGTTAGATGTTAATCCCCTATCAAAAGAATATTATCAAGTTGAAGGTTGTCCAGAATGTGGTGCTGTGTACTTTGGGGACAGTTGGACCAAAAGTAACTTTCCAGATTTTTCCCCACCAGAGAAATTTAGTGAATTAGAAGGGCGTTGTTTACGTGGAATACAGAAGGCAGCTGGGGATGCCAAAAGAATTTGTGGAACGAAATTAAAAACGGTAAAGATCCCTAAACGAGCCCGAATCAAAGAAGTACACTTCTTTGCACCTTCAAAGAAGTCCTCTGGTCATCCTGAGAACCCCTACTGGGTTATGTTTGATCAAAAGTGGGTCAGGGGCTTTAATTACAACCCTAAAATCTGTAATTTTGCTGAAGGAGAAGAAGTTAAGGCTGTAATCGGCCGTTGGCGACCCGCTCCGAAAGACTGGGTACCGATATTGTATGTTCCCATGCTTACCCAACTCCGGAGCGATTATACACAGGGAACTTATTAAATTTCACTATTTTTATTAGCCTCAGTTGTAGAATCGCCGTCAGTTTTAGGGCTTCTAAAATAGCTAGTTCGCTTTTTTTCTTGATTTTCTTTAAGAACACTAGTTTCAGAAAGGTACAATCTATTCCATGATCCTTTGGAGAGATTAACTGTCGTTTTATCAATATGATGGGTTACGATTAAGTTCAATAGGTCTGGAAAAGCAGATATTTGATCTTCATGCCCACTAAGATCTTTCATCAAAAGTGTACTATTAAAACGAATCGTGACATATTACTTCCAAGTCTGTTTGGTGTTAATATTTCTATTCATAGTAGATTTTTTTGAGTTCCATGGATAAAAAGGTCAAATAGGTCATAATTAATGGATTTTATGACAAAAGAAGATATCAAAAGGATTCTACAAGAGAAGAAAGGTGATCGTGCTGAAACTCACGTCGCTAAGCAAATAACTCTAGTAGGATTCTGCTGCATGATCATTGGAGTAGTTTATTGGAGTTTTGGTTTCATCTTAGAATATCCCAATGATTTACTATGGCTTTCTTTTCGTATTTTTATCGGGAGCTGTATATCTGGTCTCACTATATTTTTCTTTACGATGGGTGAATATCTTTATTACCAGTTCCACGAACCTTTCCTAAAACGACATTGGTTATATCTAGGTGTTATTAGAACATTTTTTCAAATTTTTTTCTTTGGTTCGTTTATTATTATCTTCATTCTTTGCTGGCGTCTTTACAATCATTTTGACATTGTTTTTGTCTTCTTTTATTTTCTATTCTCTCTTCCAGCATATTCTGGAACTATCTGTGGTCGGATAGTTAGAATAAGAGATTTATTTGAAGATCTAACTTCAGATGGGAGCTCAGATTCAACAGAGACTACAATGAAAACTTAATTCTAAATATCTAAATCGCTACTGTTGACATTGGGGGCAATAAAAGGTACTTCGGTTTTTCTGGACTATTCGAGTAATTTCAGTATTGCAAACATAACATGGTTCTCCTTCACGATTATAAACCTTGTGCCATTGTTGTGCGTTTCCTGTTGTACCTGATGGCAGCTCATATGGCTGAAAAGCCATCGTACTCCCTTTATCTTGTAACGCTTTTTGTAAAATCTCACCTATAGCAAGACCTAACTCCTCTCTTTCAGCGTCTGAGAGTGTCCCCACTTTTCGCAGTGGATTGATCTTTGCATGAAATAATGATTCTGTTTTATAGATATTTCCAACTCCTGCTACAAGTCGTTGATTCAATAGCACTTCTCCCACTGGTTTATTTTCAAAATTTCTTTTTGCTAGTCGTGTTAAAAATTCTTTCAGGGGGAATGGAGAAGCCAGCCCATCAACTCCTAGATACCGAATAGGATTGTATTGTTTAACTTCCTCAAGAGAATGAAACACTTTGAATTGTCCAAAATTCCGTGTATCATCGAAAACGGCATTAGGTGGATCTTTCAGTTTTACAATCACCTTTATATGGCTAGCATTAGTTGGTAGATTTTCTATGTCCATAAAGAGACACCACTTACCAGACATGCCAAGGTGGTTTAAAATAACTGCTTCTATACCATCAAAACGCCAAACAAGAAATTTACCAAAACGAACAATATCAAGAATTCTTTTTTTTCTAAATTGGTCAAAAAGAGGTTGTTTACCTTTATATTTAGAATATTTTTGAGATAATGGAGTCAGCTGAATTGTTTCTACTGTTTTTGAAATGAGCTGTCTTAGTTCAAGTCTCACACTTTCTACTTCAGGACCTTCGGGCATTTTCTATTACCACAGTCTGTAATAGACAATAGCATGTTTATAGTCTTCTATTTTTATCATCAATAGCAATGAATTTATTAAAAGCTCTCTTCAGTTCAGTTTCAATCTTGATTCTTTATACTAAAATCTTTTTGAGTTGATATAAGTGGAAAATAATATCACTCCCCCTCAAGATTATTTTAACTACATCAACCGACTAGTTTTTGGAGCACTAGTAGTTTTTTTATTTTTTAGTCAGTTAGAACGCTTTTTAACAATGATCTTTGTGCTAAACTTTTCTACTGCTGGACCAAATGAATCTATTCTATTAATTGTATTGTTACTGACAGGTTTAGTTGAAGTGATATTACCTTCGCCCCATTCAGTAAGAGCGCTGTCAATAAGTCTCGTCAGTGCAACAATCATGGTTCTTATGAGCTTTATTCCAATCACAATGATAGCTACACTTGCAACTATTCTAGCTATGATGTTCATTACTCCAATGCTGGTAAATAGAATTCAGATTGAAAATGAAGAATTTACTATCAGTGTGATACTAGCGATATTCATTCTGGTAATTACACGCTCGTGGCTTGATACAGCTTCTTATTATGCTACATTGATTGGATCAATATTATTCCTTCTCTGGATAGGTCTAGGTATTCTACTTTGGTTTACAAGAGTCAAAAATGATGCTAGATTAATAGATTCCTCTCAAACAACGTTTACTGATGTATCCCCAGTTATTAGTTTCCTTCTTATTCAGTTATTATTTTTGGGTTTTCCCAATGTTGTATCGACATGGTTCCTAAGGGATTACTTACTTATTTCTTTTACTGGAATCATTGGTCTATCATTTGGCGCGTGTTTATCTTTTGAAAGAGGGAAACAGATCCTCAAGGATAAGCTTGTACTAGGATGGATGTTTCTTTATCTATTGTCTTTAATAGATCTTCTCTGGATTAATCTTCTTCCTATTATTACTTATTTCTCTGCACAGGTTTCAGTATGCGTCATCCTTTATGCTGGTTTAAGTAAGATCACGATAAAATCGCCTAGGGTTATCGGACTCCGAATGACTGTTATCCAATTTTTAATGGTATTCATCCTGCTCTTAAACGTCAGTGCGGGTAATTGGGCTTTTATGCCTTCATTTTTAGCCTTTACTCGCGGTCATGCTGCAACAATAATATTTATAGCAGGATTATTTCTCCCCTTAACTAGTTTGAAGCTTGATATGCCCACAATTACGACTAGAAAACTTCAAAATGTCTTAAATACCGTTCGAATAATCTTTTTGGTTGTAGTTGTAGTTTCGACGGTAGGAGTCATAACTAATGATCTTCTTATGGTAAGAAAGAGCCCTGACTCAAGTAAACTCAGGATAATGACTTTCAATATTCATCAGTACTTTTCAATTGGACAAACAGGACTCTACAACCTCGAACAGGTACGGGATGTTATATTAGAATCTGGAGTAGATGTAATTGGATTGCAAGAATCAGAAGGTGCCAGAATAACATCATCAAATATGAATGGTGTGCAATGGCTTGCTCATCAGACAGGAATGAATTACTATTACGGTCCACCAACCTCTGCTCAAATTTATGGTGTCTCTCTTATATCCAGATTTCCTATTTTAAATGCTCATTATGAAGACTTACCAGCGGAACAATCAATCGAACGGGTAGTAATTGTTGTAGAAATTGATACTGGCAAGATCGCAGGAAAATTACCTATTATTACAACTCATTTTCAAACGAATAGATATAATTTTGATCGGTATAATCAAGCAGTTAAAATTATCGATATTACAAAAGATTATACTAGCACAGTCATTCTGGGTGATTTTAACACTCATCAAGAAATCACAGATCCAACATTCGAGCTTTTAAACTCTACTTTTTCAGACGCTTGGATACTGGCTGGAAATGCTTCCAATGGTGGTACTTCTTATTCAAGTTCTGGGATTGCCACAAACAGAATAGATTACATTTGGTTGAAAGGGTCGTGGATTGTACTTAAATGTGTAACTTTTGGATCAACAAGAACCTCTGATCATCGCGCAGTTTATGCTGAACTAGTTGTTGGATAGAAAAACTCTAAGAAAGAAGATTTGTAGGATGAATAGATTAAAGTTCTCCACTTCAATTATAGAAATCATTCAACGACGATATTCGTGTCGAACATATAAGACAGAATCACTTCATGATAATACTAAGAGGAATTTGATTAAATTTCTCCAAGCAGACCATAAAAGCCCTTTCAATTGTGGAACACGGTTTGAATTGTTACAAATCCAGGAATTAGATCCAAAAGTGAAGAGGCAACTTGGAACTTACGGTTTCATCCAAGGGGCCAAAAATTTCATTGTTGGAGCAACAAAGAAATCTAAATATGATCTGGAAAATTTTGGTTACGTTATGGAGGAGCTGATTTTATTTGCGACCGATTTAGGTTTAGGGACTTGTTGGGTAGGGGGCACTTTCAAGCGCAGCAAATTTGCAGCTCAAATTAACAACATTACAGATAATGAAGCCGTTCCAGCCATTACTCCTGTAGGATACGCAGCAGAAAATCGTAGCAAAGTTGATAGACTTGCGCGTTGGGCAGCTCGTTCTAAAAAACGTCACCCATGGGAGAACCTTTTCTTTGAAGGAGATTGTAAGTACCCACTTACTCGAGAGAGGGCAGGTAGATACGATATACCGCTAGAAATGATTCGAATTGCCCCCTCAGCGTCTAATCGCCAACCTTGGCGGGTAATAAAAGATAGTAAAAACTTCCATTTTTTCATTTTTCGGAAAAGAAGTTGGTATAGTAGCCTTCTCTCATGGCCTGACTTTCCCAGATTAGATCTAGGAATTGCTGTCTGTCACTTTAACTTAACTGCTCTAGAACGAGGTCTTAAAGGAAGCTGGCAATTTATCCGGCCCGAAATTACCACCCCAGGACATTTACAATATGTTATCTCCTGGATTAGCAAATAAACTCCCAATAGTAGTCTCCCTGAAATTGATTGGGCTTCTATAGGCTTTATATTCCCGATATTTTTCATGAAAACTTTTTTAAACCCAAAAAATGCTTGTGAATGTCATGTTAAACGCCCAATCGCTGAAAAAAAAAGTGAAACAATATTATTCAGAATTAATATTATTGAGTATAATCTTCTTATTTTTCTTTGAACTAATCTCCGATTTTATAGAGGCAATATACGCGCTTTGTCTTCTCACCTTGTCTTTGAATGAAAATGTTCTTAGTGTTCTTTTTTTGCTATCTCCTATTATTCTAGTTTTTTTTCGAAAGAATTCCCCTGATAAACTACTGGTCGTTGTCGGAGAATTATTGATTGTTTGTAGAGTACTGGAAGCGCTGTTAGTTGGTATTCCTCAAATTAAGATGATTATATCTGGTATTGGTGTTGGATGTTTTTTAATATTTCTTCCAATGTTTCTTCACCACAAATCCAAGCATAATGAGGAGAATAGTGGACTAACATTAGGATTAGGATTAGCGATTGCTCTTGCATTGTCAATCCTTTTCAGAACGTTGGGTTCGACAATTGATATTTCCACCTACAGCTGGTTTCAATTGATTGGTTGGATTTTGGCAGTAATCGCAGCTATCTTGATTATTGGTATGGTTACAACAGAGCAGAAAACAGATATTGACGTCTCAACAAGTCTAGAGCGATCCAACAACACTTTGAAAACAATTTGTCTCACTTTTGGATTGATTGGCATTTTAATGATGATTTATTTTTCCTTTGCAAGCCCCACTGTTATTTCTAGATGGACCGAGGGAGATTATTTCTTTATTATTCTTTTAGTCATCCTTATAATTACCCTTTTTGTCCTTTTTA
Organism: Candidatus Hodarchaeota archaeon; assembly: GCA_029856365.1. Taxonomy (GTDB): domain Archaea; phylum Asgardarchaeota; class Heimdallarchaeia; order Hodarchaeales; family Hodarchaeaceae; genus Hodarchaeum. The sequence goes on along the minus strand of JAHQWW010000031.1, from coordinate 19,498 downwards.
TGACATTCAAACGTGATTTATTGATGAAATTGGAGCCTTGGATGATTTGGCTTGGGAATGCGCTATTCATCATTACTTTAGTATTGACAATTATTCTTAATCAGATACAATTTCCATTGTCTGCCAATAGTTATCCAATTGACGCTCCTCCGACAACGATACTGCATTATATACCATTAATATTAATGATAGTCCTTTTTCCAATAATCTTAATTGATTTTACCCTCATTTCCCGAGAATTAATCAATGGTAAACCTACAATGGGTAAGTTATCAGGAGGTTTTACTCTCGCATCATTATTTTTCCTAATAATGATTTTTGCACATGTGTTTACTACAGTATACGATTATATTGACATTATTGGCCCTCTTTTCAGAGATATGTTTTGGTTTGTGTACTTAATAGTAGGATTGAGTGTTGCCTTACCTGTATTGCTAGTGAAAAAGAGTGTATTTATGTTCAAAAAGCCCGTGATCGGATTACAATCTAGAGTAATCTCGATAGTAATAGTAGTTATTGCGATAGGAACGATCTTGAGTGTATTTATAACTACCCCCATACCTACAACTCCTGAAACAACAACTTCTATAACAGTTATGACTTATAATATTCAGCAAGGATATAGTGAAGATGGTATCAAAAACCTTGATGGGCAATTAAATATAATAAGAACAATTAATCCTGATATTATTGGATTACAGGAATGTGATACAACCAGGATTGCTAATGGAAATATGGATGTCGTTAGGTATTTCGCAAATAACCTGAAAATGCTTTCCTATTATGGCCCAAAAACAGGTACAGGAACTTTCGGGATCGCGTTGCTTTCTAAATACCCTATTCAAAATCCGAGAACTTTTTTCATGTATAGTAAAGGGGAGCAGACAGCTACTATTGAAGCACAGATCCAATTTGGTACAACTCTATTTAATGTATTTGTGACACATCTTGGCAACGGTGGGCCCCTTGTGCAACAAGAGGCCATAATTGGAGAGGTGAATAGCAAAAATAAGGTGATATTAATGGGAGACTTCAATTTCGATCCAAGTGAGCCCCAATATAATCTAACAATCGGTACTCTAAATGACTCTTGGCTTATTGCTGAATCTACAGATGTAGAATACATAGATGACATACAATATAATGTGAATGAAAGGATAGATCACATTTTTGTATCACCTGGAATAATAATATCCGATTGTTATTATATTGTGAGTAAAGAGTCAGATCACCCTGCCCTTTGGGCAGAAATCGAATTGTAGTTGAAACATCTAAAAGGACTCTTATTTCATGAAGATGTCAATCCACGAAGCATATGATTTATTGGAGTTGACTTACCCAACAGATGTACAAAGTATAAAAATTCAGTTTCGATGATAGCTAAGAAATTTCACCCAGATGTTAATGATGACGAAAATGCTACTCATCAATTCCAAGAAATTTATTCGGCCTATGAAATTATTTTGGAATCATTGGGAGAAACACCAAAAACCTTTGAATCAGAATTCGCGGATGAGTTAAATTGGTTCTATGAATGGCAAAGGGATGGACGTATTAAAGCAGATATGGATCCATTTGAAGTAAAATATGAGCATTATTGGATGTCAAAGATAGCAAAAATGTTAGAAAACTTGAAAAAACAAAAAATGAAAAAAAAGAGTCAATAACCGTTCAGATGGGATTACTAATGACAGACTGCATTTTCTGTGACATTATCAATGGCAAAAAACCTGGGATTCGTATTTTTGAGGATGAAAAGACCATTGCTATTCTAGATATTTATCCTATAGCTACAGGGCACACCCTTGTAATACCCAAAAATCATTCAAAGAATCTGTTTGACATTCACCCTGATGATATGTCAGCAGTTGGGATTTCAGTTAGTCGCGTGGCAAAGGTTCTCAAACAAGTACTTCATTGTGATGGGATCAATATTTTTCAGGGAAATGAAAGAGCTGCACTCCAAGAGATCTTCCATACACATTTTCATGTCTTACCACGATGGTTTAATGACAACATTGTGTTTGGAGCGCAACGAGAACGTCTTAAGGAAGATTCTACATTAGTATCAAAATTAAAACAAGGTTTCCTCAGATAGAGGTGTTTCGCTATTTTTAAAGTTCATAATAAAGTTCTTCATGGAGATGCGTTCGAACTCATAAACAAACTTCCTAATAGCTCCATTGATACCGTGATCACAAGTCCACCTTATTGGCGTCAATTACGATATAGTGAATCTGAAAATGAATTAGGACAGGAAAGTACTCCACAGGAATATATTGAGAAAATCTGTCTTCTCTTCAACAAGCTAAAACTTAAGCTTAAGGATTATGGATCACTCTGGGTCAACGTTGCAGATAATTTCATTAGTAATAAAATGAAAAGAATATCAAAACAGCCCCAATTAGATCCTTTGAGTTTAGCAGCCATTCCTGAGCTTTTCAAAACAACTATGATTTACAAATACCAATGGATTTGTCGAAATGACATTATATGGTATAAACCAAACGCTAGACCTAGTGGTGGGGTTTCAAGTCGCTTTGGAGTCGATTATGAACGGCTTCTATGGTTTGTGAAGGATCCACAATATTATTTTGTTACTCAACGTCTTCCTCATGAATGGATTGAGAAAGATAACCTTTCTTTAATAGGTAAGTCAAGTAAGGCTGATTTGTTAGATTTAAACAGTAAAAAAAGCGTAGGAATGCATGAAGCATTAAGCTTACGAGGAAAACAAAGGACAAAAAGGTATCATCCCTTGGGGAAGTTAATGCGGAGTGTTTGGCCTATAAATATACAACCAGAGGAAATACCTTTTGTTATTTACCCAACAATTTGGACAATTAATACTACAGGATACTCTGGGAAGCATTTTGCTCCCTTTCCCACAAAACTTGTACTACGTATTTTGACTGCTACTTGCCCAAGGAAAGTGTGTAAAAAATGTGGGAAACCTATATTTGATCCTTTAGTGGAGAACTATTACCCAAAACTCACACTTAAAATCCTTTGTGCTTGTGGTACAGCTTTAGAATCTGATAGTTCATCTCCAGGTTGTGTTTATGACCCACTAGCAGGAACAGGTACAGTTGCCAAAGCTGCAATTGAATGTGGAAGGAACTACATTGTAAGTGAGATATTAGAAAACAATGTTCAACAAATTCATAACAGAATAAAGAACGCTGAATTCAAAGATTATTATTTAATGGAATTTTTAGATTATACTGAAAAACTTAAGCAAGGTTCATCTGAAGAGCTTAACAAAAGGTAAGTGTCATGTCTGTTAAAGAAGGAAAATTTTCGATTGGTATCGGGGCTATTATTGAACATTCTAGATCTGGAAAGATCCTTCTTCTACATAGAAATCCATCAATAGATTTTGCAAGTGACCAGTGGGATGATGTTGGTGGGCGGATGCGCCAGTTTGAAACTCCTGAGGAGACCTTACGGAGGGAGGTGCAAGAAGAAACTGGAATAAATAATGTAAAAATTGTTAAGCCAATAGATGCGTCATATTACTTTCGAGGAGTTAAAATTGCCGATAACGAAATGATTGTTATTACTTACTGGTGTAAAACCACATCTGATAAAATTATTCTCTCTACTGAACATGATGATTATCGGTGGGTGTTCCCAGAGGAAGCTTTATCCTTAATAGAAGATCCTCCTTTGAAGATTTCTCTTCAAAGGTTTATTGAAGAGAAGAGTATCCTTTCCAAGATTACAGAATAATAAGCAATAATTGAACATAGACAATCATATGTGGGAATTTCGCCATATTACTTGATAACTGCATATCAGAAGCCCTCCCACAATAAATAATATGATTGCAGGGATAACAAACGTTCCAGCTATTCCATTGAGATCAAGAACTATTCCTTCTGGTCCAGAAGAGTAATAGATAACGCTAGTTTTTCCAGCTAATATGTAAGAAAAAACAGAGAGAACGGTGAAGAAATCTAAATACATAATTGGCTCAAAAACTTCTGTTTGTCCAGTAAGTGATTGAACAACAATTGTACTGGATAGGAAAAACATAAATGCGAGAAGTCCTGCATATAATCGTCGTTGGGTAAGAGAAGAAAATACAAGAATAATACTTGAGAGAACCAACGATAAAATCTCAGTAAATATAATTACTCCACAAAGTACTGGAAGAGCTGCAACAATGTCAACAGCACCACTAATTCCTACAACTAACAAACTCCATTCTAAAGCACATGGAAAAGTATAGAAAAGATTTCCAAAAATAAGGAGCGAGCTATATTTTCCTAACAAATATTCAGATCTATCTATTTTTGAGTCATAGATCTCAGAAACTTTGTATTTCAAATCATCTGAGAGTAATCCCGCTCCCATCATGATAACGCCTATTAACATGATAATTGAGTACCCAGTATCAAATGTAGGGTCTGTTTCATCGGGAGAGGTTATCATAACTTGGAATCGGGCGAAATCACGGACGGTATTCCATAAATGATCCTCTAAAATCTCATTTGCTGTCCTTGTATTTAATAACTCGTCTATTCCAACAAAAAGAAACATATTGGGAATGATTAAGATAAAAATAGTGAAAAAAATGAGTATTTTAAAAACTCGTGAACGATGCCATTGATGGGTCATGTTGAACCAAGCTACTGCCCATACACGCCATACTCTTCCTCGAAGAGTGCCCTCAAAGGAGCGAAAACCAAACTTTCTAACATATGCTTCATCACTCATCATTTTCACCTTAAAACATGGAAATAAAACGACATTGATATCAGAAACTGGAAAATTATGCTTGTAATAGTCACAAACTCTGTTTAATATTTTTAAAAAGACTATGATTTGGGATGCATAGGAGTACTCCATGTTTTTTACTAGCTGATTTTATATCAGACTGGTTTTCTTTAGGAAAGAATTTTATAGAGACTATGTGAGACTTCGTATATGGTACATAACCAGACAATAATTGAAGAATGGAACAATATAGAAACCCCAATACCACCAAAACTAGAAGAGGTGACTGTTGATGCAAAATCAGCAGCATTACTCGTACTGGATTTTCAGAACTTGAACTGTAATCAACAAAGAAGACCCAGATGCGTCTCTAGCCTCCCAAAGGTACAGAAATTACTCTTAAAGGCAAGAGAAAAGGATCTTTTTGTTGTTTACGCTTTAATAAGATCTTCAACTCCTGAAGATATTCGAAAAGAAGTCAAACCTCAAGGAAATGAGCCCATTGTAAAAGCAGGAGTAGATAAATTCTACAAGACAGATTTAGAGAAGATTTTAATAACAAAAAATATTTCGAAGGTTATAATCGTAGGGACGTCAGCCCACGGAGCTGTGTTACATACTGCTACAGGGGCAGCACAGAGACAGCTAGAAGTCATTGTACCAATTGATGGTATATCTGCGAGTGAAGTTTATGCTGAGCAGTACACCATATGGCACTTAGCGAATTCTCCTGGAACAAGAAGAAGTGTGACATTAACAAGAAGCGATTTGATTAAAATAGTGTAGTCAGATGTTAATGGATTTTATTCCATGTCAATAAATTTTCCAGATTTCAGCAGTTCAACAGGTTTTAAATAAGATTTACCAAGTTTTTCTGAATATTCCTCTAGGAGTTCAGCCATTTGTCTATAATTTTTTGTAGCAGATTTCATCGGGCCTGGGAAATTCATTCCTGCTAATATTGCTTCATCGATCACTTTCCAACTTTTACAAACCCCTTCTTCTAAAATTCGACAACCTTCATTGGCTTGAATTGCTTTAAAGACCAATTGGTTAACAATTCCTGCTTTTTTTGAAAGATCTGGTTCCGGTCTGCCTTTTGACCAATTATAGAAGCCCTGACCTGTTTTTTTACCTAATTTTCCTTCTACAACCTGTCTTTTGAGCACTTTACCAGGTTTAAAATCAGAGGATAGAGTTTCTCTATAATATTCTGCCGTATGAAGTGAAACATCACGTCCTACAAAATCTGCTAGAACCAATGTGCTCATTGGTGCTGCAGGATCTGATATATCAGCATCTACTTGCTCCCACGGTATGCCTTTCTCGTCTGCGAGATCGTAAATGTAGTCTGAATAGATCCTTCCAGGAGCTAACACACGATTAACAATAAATCCTGGATTGTCTTTCAGTACTCGTGGAACATAACGATCTCCTCTCAAGCACGGCAAACTCTCTCCTACTTCAACACCGATGTTCATAGCCTTTTTTGAGCTTTTTTCTCCAGCGATTATCTCAATCAAACGCATTAAAGGCGCAGGGTTGAAGAAATGCATTCCAATGACATTTTCTGGTTTACCACACCCCTCAGCAATATCTGTAATCCGAATGCTTGACGTATTGGAAGCGAAGATACAGTGATCAGGAGAATTATCAATAATATCACTACAGACTTTCCGTTTGGCATCTAATTTTTCAATTATAGCTTCAATAACAAAATCAGCGTCTTGAACAGCTTCAATAAGATTAGTAGTTTTTTTCATTTTCGCCAATATGTCTGCAGATTTCATTTCTTCAGGTAATTTTCCTTTTTTTTCGAGCTTATTCAATCCTTTCTCGATATAGGAGATAGCATTTTCAATGATTTTAGCTTCAATATCCATCAAGGTGACGTTGTACCCTGCCAATAAACAAACTTGAGCAATGCCTTTTCCCATTGCTCCAACACCAACGATGACAATATCATCTACTTTTCCCATTCAAACCACCGTAGTTGTTTATCCTTATTATCTACTCCAATAAATATTATTGTTTTGGATAAATTTTTCTTTCTTGTTACTCAGTACTCTGAAAACATATATTTTACTTATGAATTTATCGAAAAATATCTATTAATTAAGAAGAGATAGAAAAATGGAATTAAAGACTCTTTTTAGTCCCCAAAAAATTGGAAATGTCTTAATCAAAAATCGAATTATAAGATCAGCAACAGCTGAGAATATGGCGGAGGATGGACATCCGAGTGAGCAGCTTATTAACCTCTATACTGGCCTATCCGAAGGTGGAGTCGGACTGATTATCACAGGGGGGATTGCAGTTGATCCTTCGAGCACCCTAACGAAGAATGCTACCTGTCTCTACAATGATGAATTCATTGTAAGTCATAAAAAGTTAGTTGAGGCAGTCCATGATTATAATGTGAAAATATCTGCTCAAATTGTTCACACAGGCCGTCAAAGCGGGAATAGAAGGCTTGAAGCAGTCGCACCATCATCAATTCCATATCCTATAACGGGACGAGTTCCCCGGGCATTGACTACGGAAGAAATTAAAATAGATATCATCAAACTATTTGTAGATTGTGGTCGGAGAGCTTTTGAGAGTGGATATGATATGGTACAATTACACGCTGCTCACGGATATTTGTTGGGTAGTTTTTTAACTCCTTTTATTAATAAGCGGACTGATGAATTTGGTGGAAGTATTCCAAATCGTACAAAAATTTTAGTAGACATTTTTGATGGCCTGAAGGACGAAGTAGGGAAAGATTTTCCGATAACTATTAAATTGCAAACACATGATGGGGATTTAGCTGGTGGTTTAGCTTTGGATGAAGGGAAAGAAATTGCTAAGGTTGTATCAGAAACTGGTTTTGATGCTATCGAACCTAGTGGTGGGTGTGGTGATCTTGTAGATACTGATAAATTCTTTCCTAGCGTTGTAATCGAATCCCCTGAAGATGAAAACTATTTTCTACCCGCTGCGGAAGAAATACGAGAGATTACAAATGATTGTACAATTATCCTTATGGGGGGGATCAGAAATCCATTATCAGCAGAGAGGTTTATCCAAGAGGGGATAGCTAATTTTATATCGTTAAGTAGGCCGTTAATTTTCGAGCCTGATCTTCCTAACCGATGGAAGAGTGGTGATCTCTCTCCAGCCTTATGTGTGAGCTGCAACTCTTGTTATAAAACCATACGTGGTACAGATACTCTAGAATGTCCTATTAAATGAAAGAATCATGACTTAAGATACGAATGCCTTCTCTTTAGCTTATTTTTCGAGATTGAGAACGTTCACCTTTTTATTCCCAACTAGAAATGATCGATCAAGTCAGTTGGGTTCTCTATGGGGAATAAAAAACGCACCAATCATTTAGTAAATGAAACCAGTCCGTACCTGCTGCAGCACATGCATAATCCAGTGGAGTGGTATCCTTGGAAAAAGGGATTGGTTAAAGCAAAACAAGAAAAAAAACCATTACTACTTTCAATAGGATACGCGGCATGTCATTGGTGTCATGTTATGGAAAAGGAATCATTCGAAGATTCAGAGACCGCAGCGTTAATGAATGAATTATTCATTAATATCAAAATAGATAGAGAAGAACGACCTGATCTAGACTCATTTTACCAGAAAGCAGTTTCTCTTTTATCGGGGAGAGCTGGCTGGCCTTTAACCGTTTTTGCTACTCCTACAGGGGAAGCTTTTGCAGGAGGAACTTATTTTCCTAAAAATGCCACTTATGGTCTTCCAAGTTTTAAACAAGTCATTCAATATGTTTCAAGTGAATATCACAAGAACCCTCGACAGATTCAAGAAGTAACTCAACATGTTCTCTCAAATCTAAACACTCAATCTTCTGTGCAAGGTACTAACGATACTTCAATGTTAAGTGACATCCTTGATTCATCAATGATCCGATTAATAGATGAAGTCGATGAAATCTTTGGGGGATTTGGTTTCCAACCGAAATTTCCTCAGGTTAGTGATCTTCGTTTCTTACTTCTTTCCTATTATCGTCGCCAAAAAAATCGCGAGTTCCTTAAACCTGTTACCTTAACTCTTAATAATATGGCAGCTGGAGGGATTTATGACCACTTAGGTTACGGTTTTCACAGGTATTCAGTTGATCGGAAATGGTTAATTCCTCATTTCGAGAAAATGCTCTATGATAATGCACAACTGATTCTACTATATTTAGAAGCTTATCAAGCGACACAAAATCAAGGTTATGCTGAAATAGCTCGAGAAATCATTGAATATCTTACTCGTGAAATGGTTCATCCGCTGTATGGAGGGTTTTATTCGTCTCAAGATGCTGATTCAGAGGGAGTTGAGGGGAGTTTTTTTGTTTGGACGCCACATGAAATCAATAATATTCTGGGTGATATGGGAGATAAATTTGCTGAATATTATGGAGTAACGAGAGATGGTAACTTTGAAGGTGGATATTCTGTTCTCCATGAAACATCTGAGCTAACTTCTGCTATTGGAAAGGAAATAACCTGGAATGAAGTCAAACAACTGAAGCATAGGCTGTTTTTACATCGGGAAAAACGTAAAAAACCAATGTTGAATGACAACATGATCGTTGCTTGGAATGCATTGACCATACATGCGTTAACCAGAGCCTCCTTCATATTAAATGAACCCATGTATTTAGTTCTAGCCGAAAAAGCCACCAATTTCATTCTTAATCGGTTGCGAGAAGATTCAGGAAAATTATATCGCAATTTTCGGGATAAAGTAAAGTCTTTGGCTTTTGCTGAAGATTATGCTCTATTGATATATGCACTATTAGAGCTATTCTCAAGATCTGGAAAGAAAATCTACCTAGATGAAGCAATCCAGCTGCAAGCCATTTATGACAAGGAATTCTGGGATTCAGAAAATAAAGGGTATTTCTTTAGTGGGAGCTGGCAAAAGGATTTATCTGTCCAAGAAAAACCAGTAATATCTTTTTCACTTCCTAGTGCAAACGCAGTAAGCCTTGAGAATCTTCTTCGATTGTATCATTATTCAGGTAATGATACTTATTTAGATAGAGCGGAGAAACAGGTTTATTTTTTAATCGGTTGGTTCCAAGAACATGGTTACTTAAGTGGTGATACTCTTATCGCTTTGGATATGTTTCACAATAAAGTTACCGAAATTATTTCTTTCACAGCTAGTACAGAAGAAGAATCAGATTCTACAGAGAAATACCTACGTACCACATATCTACCTCAAGCAGTTTTTCTCCAAGTAAAGGCAAATACTATTAATGACTTAAAGAACCTTCCCCTCCTCAAACAAAGGCTTATTTCACAGGATAATCAAGACTGGTTTAATGGTACCACATACATCTGTAGAAACTTTACTTGTTCTCTTCCTTTGAAAACTGGAACAGAAATAGATCAATATTTGAATGATCAATTATAATTTTGGAAGTAATAAAAGCAAATTACTATGTTATTGTTACTTTAGAAAGACTAAAGTAAAATTGACTTCCTTTTCCCCCAGCTATTGCCCAGATTCTTCCATTAAGTCCTTTAATGATATTCCTCGAAATGAACAGTCCCAGCCCCAATCTTTTAACATCAATTTTTGATTGAGTTTGTCTTTTAAATGGATCCAAAATTGTCTTCATAATTTCCTTATCAATACCAACGACCTGATCAGCTACAGAGACAATATATTTGTTTTTCGTCTCTAGCCTAAGAAACTCTGTAATTTTGATTTAATACAGTTCAATCGCCACCACATCCAATCTAACCAATCTGCAAATTGATCGATGATTGGAACACCCCCGATTCTCTCAATAATGAAGGCAAACAAAATTGTCCCAAAAAAACCAATAATTTTAGTAGAAACATCATGAGCCCAGTAAAATGCTTCATTGGGATCCATTTGAAACTGCATAATTAAAACATAAACACACCATAAATGGAATGTGATCCTTAGAGCATTACCAATAAAGAGTACAGAAAGAAATGCAAGACTAGCCCGAATTTTAGCAATCTTTGGGGCCTCTGTTACAATAATGATAGCAGTTAGTAATCCTCCTGCTTGCATTCCCGTACACGCTTTGACAATCCAGTAATCTCCGTTTGGAATGGGGTCTGGGTATGGAATTCTAACGCCTGGAGTGTGGACTGTAGCTTCTAGGAAAGGAAAGGATCCCCCTCGTAAAGCTTCAGGGACTACAGTGTTGGGGTCCATAGTGGGGATGAGGATGTTTTCTATTCCTAGGAGGTTCAGCAAATTGTGAATAATATCACGAGTGGGTATCTCTATGAAAACCCAATCAGGAACAGTATAGAAGAGTAATGTTATCACTGAAGCTAGGAAGAGAGTCGTAATCATGAGTCTATCATTATGAAATCTCTTATTAGAAGGATTCAATTCTTTTGTAGTATATTCATTCGATTTAGGTGAGTTTTCGACCTTAGGTTCTTTATTTCTAATTTGAGTATCTTGAGCTTCAATCATTGACTTATCCTCGAGATTAAATCCATTTATTCTTCAAATATGAAAAGATCTTCAATTTTGCAATTAAATACTTGTGCTAGTTTAAATGCCAGAGTAAGAGAAGGATTATATTTTCCTTTTTCGATTGCTGAAATAGTCTGTCTACTTATGTTTAATTTATTTGCGATATATTGTTGTGTCCAATTGTTTTCTGCCCGAAACACTTTCAAACGGTTTTTTATCCTCATCACCGCAATTATTACGATAAAAAGAATTGCTGAAGTACTTCAACCACAAGAAAAACAAGTAGAAATGTATTTGCTACAATAACGAAAGTGTCTAGGGCACTAATAGTATTACCAGTGAAAATTTCAAGTAATACTATTTGTGGAAGCATAATTACTCCTGCGATGGCTGAAATCAAGTATGCTTGTTCAGTCAGCTTCTCAATTCTTTCATCATCAAGTCTCTTTTTTTGAAATTTTGTCTCATACAGTTTAAAAGCAATAAAAATAAAACCAATTGCTGAAAGAACGGCAGAAGACATTATAATGCTTTCATTTTGAGTAAGAAGAGCCCAAAGTGTGACAATCCCGAATTCTATGAAGATAAGCATAGAAACGCCTAATTCTGCCTTCCATCTTTTAGTAAAGGTCATAATTATTCACTTCATCGCTAATTAGTTCAGAAAACACTTGGCTAAGCTCACTTGCTTTATGCTAAGTACACTTGCTTTTTGCAAAGTTTACTTGCAATTCGAAATTTTCGAATTTAAAAATCTTTTCAATAGACTCCCTCCAAAAAACTAGTTCATTTTCTGTCCTTTATTATGTAAAAAAAACCAATAAGAATGAAAATGAAAAAACCTAATCCCATTAATAAGATTGTTGCGTAAAACATAAACTGGATATAAATCTCAAATATCGAAACGTAATTATGTTTTGGCTTTGGCAAAAGAGGGGATGTGTGGTCAATAATTTTGTATGTACCTGTAGCATTTGTAGCGTTAGTTCCCCAAGTGCTCAAAGTGATCCTCCATGTTTGAAATTGATCCTGAAAAGTTCCTTCATTCGTGATTTCGTCTGTAATATCATCACTTATCATGGTATGAATCAATAATAGGGGCCCTCCTGTAACCAGCTCAATTTCCACGGTTACTTTTCGAGTCCACTGTTCATAAATGATTTGATCTTCGGTCGCTGCTAATGAAAATCTTCCTTCCGTTATTGAATATGGCAGGGGAGCGAAATAAATTAAATTTATTGCTAGGAAATATAATAAAATTAGGAAAAAAAGGATTAAACTAATTCTTATCTTTTTTTGTGCTTTCATCTTTCAATTCCTTGATTTTTAAACAGGATGCATTTATTTAGAATTAATCACTTAAATAGTTAATTTTAGGTGAAAGAGAAAACTAAAGAAGATATTATGATGGAATCTAAAGGATTATTTAAAGTGAAAACTCGATGACGGTTAAAATTTCATCAAATATTTCAATCGAAGACATTCCTTCTCTTTTACAGAATGATTATTCCCTCTACCGAAATAGAATTGCTCCTGTTATCTCTAGTAACCAATATAAACAATGGCTTTCAACAAAAGGGGTACACACAGTTGTAGCTCGTAAGAATAAAGAAATAATTGGTCAACTGTGGGCACATCCCTTAGAAATTTTCAGAAACAATGAACCAATCAATTTACCATTTTTTTGGGTTCATAACATAAAGGTTGACCCAGCTTGGCAAAATAAAGGGATTTACAAGCAAATAGCAGCCCATTTTAAGAAGGAATGTGTTTCTAATGAAGCCCAAAACCTTTTTTTAATCAATGCAAAAAATACTAAAATGCAAAATATTGCCAGAAAAACAGAATTATATCCTATCCTGAGTGTTTCAGCAACCATCCTCTTTCGCTACTTTTTTTTCCCAAGAACAAAACAAGCTATCCCTCTGAAAATTATAAAATCACATTCACCTCCAAAGTTCTGGAAGAATTTCGTTTTTAAGGAGCAGAAGTATTGGGTACCTCGACTTTCTTGGGACAACTACCCAGTGTGGTTCTCTTTCTATTTTAGGAACCGATTAATGTGCATTCTTCAAGTAACGCAACCAATTCATCCAGTACAGGGTAGAAAAATTAACAAATTTCCACTGTTGTTACATACTGGTCAAATACGGTATTTTTCTATATTTAATCATCTTTTAAAGGTTCATCCATCAATAGCTCGATCTATATTCACTTCAATATTCCGTATCCTTCCTCAAACCAATGTATTAATTTCTACTTTGAATCCTGTCTTTTTACCAAAACTATTGTCTTTCCCTCGCTTATTAATTCCATCGCAAAAATTTATCTTATATTCTAATAATAAAGATCCCAAATTGATCCATATGAATCTAGATTTCCAAAATTCATTTATTAAGTTTAATTATAGGAACCAAGAAGAAACATGATCTCTTTTCTTTATCGCGACCAAGATAAGATTTTCAGGGGCCTCTCCTTCATCTTTACTGGATTAAATGGTCTGGCGGGATTACTGGGTATCTACTTCGTGATTATCGGAGATATTTTTTGGCCACTTAGGTTGATAATTATTGGAGCTGGATTTGACTTTTTCGATGGATTCTTTGCTAGAAAAACTAAACAACACTCAAACATAGGAGTATATATTGACAGTTTTGCTGATACGATCACCTATGTATTAGTACCATCATTTATTTTGATTTTTATTAACCCAAATGAGCAACTAGGAATATATATTCCAATTGCTTTTGTTTATTTGGTATGCGGTATTTATAGGCTCATTCGCTTCGTAAGGCACCCAACAGGCATTTATTTTGAAGGTTTACCAGCTTCTATTGCGGCGTTGGTTATAGGTTCTTTGAGTGTTCTTATCGCAGCTAGTCCTCCAGAACTAACATTTCTTCTTAACAAGGGAATCCATATTGGCTTTATTATAGTTTGTATAAGCCTCCTAATGATAACACACTTAAAGTACCCCTCCCATGTGTCGTACTCTACATTCTACAAAATTCTTCGGGGAATAGGTTATATCACAATAGTAATATTTCTCATTTTATCAAATTTCTGGACAAGTTTAGGTGTTTTCGTGTTTTTTTTGTTTTATACACTAACAGGACCATATTATATGAGAATGATGAAGTTAATCCCTTGATTATCGCTTTCTATTAGAACATATTAAAGAAATGAAACCTTTCAACAGAAGAAATTAATGTTACTAATATTTTAAATTTAAGCAATTAAAACGACTATCAATTATAGTTTTTTTGAAAGCAATTATGAGCTAGCAAGAGTTGCATTATATTTCTGAATTATGAATCGAAGTATGGATTCAAATCCGTCAGTATTTTCAGTAATCCCGTAATATTTGATTTACCTCTCATTATAGATATATGGTATATGCTTATTTATTTTCCTTGTACTTTAATTAACTGACATTGTGCGTATCTATATACGCTTATTTATAGTTAATTAAAAAGAATCTGATATAGATAAAATTTAAGCTAAATCATTGCCAGGAACTATGTTACATTGGGGCTTCTTATGGTGTGATTGATGTCAAAACTTGGTCAATTAGCAAAGATTCTTTGTCAACTAGCTTATGAGTTCTATTCTGATCAGATTGCTATAATTGGTGTTTATGGTTCTGTTGCTCTCAACAAGCAGACTGATTCCTCAGATTTAGATATGTTTGCAATTGTAGATGAAAATGCAGAAAGTAAGATTGACTGGAAGTTTATTTTTCAAAACAATCAAGTCTCCTTCTGGAGTATGGATTGGAAAAAAGCAGAACAAATAGTCAGAGGAAAAATTAAGGAAAATCCATGGGTTGTTGCTGCCTCAATTTTTCTAAATAACAAATTGTTATATATTAGATCAGAAGAAGATAAACAGCACTTTGAAGGAATCAGGCAGAATATTAAAATTTCTTTGGAAGAGCACATAAGAATAATACTTTCTGAATATGAAAACCTGAAAGGTTATATCAATGGAATTCAACAGGCTAGGAACGTGATGATATCGTAAGAGGACGTTGGACTGCTTGGGGGATGCTAATTGGAACTAGTATTATTTTATCTCATTATTACAATACACCATTAAAGAAGAATTGGGGATCTAACATAGTAGAACTTAATAAATTTCCATATAAACCTTCTTCTTTAAAGGAATTATCCACAACTTTGAGTCTCTCTGAGAATTTCGATGAATTAATTTCAGATGGAAAAAAGCTATTAGTAGAATTGTCAATGGTATTAAAAAGTCCAAACGATCCAATAAAAATGAAGAAATTGGTAGAACTATCAACGATATTAAAAAGTGAAATGGAAATAAAAAATAGCACCAAAAAACAGGATTATGTTTATTGGGATTATTACAATACAAAAGAATACTTGAATAAGATTCTTTCAGCGTTAAAACGAAATGATATATTAACAGCTTCTTATGCGGCAGTGGAATTACAGGTATCCGTCGCCTGCTTTTTAGAAAAGGTAAAAAAAGATATTTACTATAATAAATATCATTTTGAGTCCTTCTATGATATGGATAGCAGTTATAAGGAAGAAGGTTTTCCAAACTTAGTAAAAATCATTTCGACCAGAAATTTTGATAAGATTAAAGAGTCTGTTGATAAATTTGACCATTTAATGGTTGAATTCCTCAATAAACATGGAATTATTATAAAACAAAGTAATGATCTATCCACGGTGGAAGAATTTCTAAAAACTCGATTTTTTTAGTATAAAGTGTAAGAACTTAAAAAAATTGTAATCTACATTTCAGCTAAATCAACTATGTGATGAGAATGGGAAGTATTGCGATTACTACTGATCGTTTATCGAAAATTTATGATATAAATAGAAAAAATGAAGTCCAAGCTCTAAAAGATCTAAATTTACGTATTAAAAAAGGAGAGATCTATGGATTATTGGGTGAGAATGGGGCTGGGAAAACAACTACCGTGAGAATTTTGACTACAATGATAAAAGCAACTTCAGGAACAGCTTCTATATTTGGCAATGATATTGTGACTGATTCTAGTGCAGTAAGGAAATTGGTGGGATGTTTACCCCAAGATGCGGGACTCTATGAAGAATTTTCAGCTGTAGAAAATCTAAATTTTATTGCAGAGCTCCGAGGATTATATGACGAAGAGAAGAAATCCCAAATAACCGCTCTAATAGAAATGGTTGGTTTAGAAGATCGAAAAAATGATAGAGTCGAAACTTATTCTGGTGGGATGAAACGCAGGCTTATGATTGCTAGAGCAATGATTGGAGAACCACAAGTATTATTCTTAGATGAACCAACAGCAGGTATTGATGTACTGGTTTCTAGACGAGTGAGAGAGATAATAAAGAACCTTGCCAAGCAGAAGAACATTACTGTACTCCTTTCTACACACGATATGATTAGTGCTGAAAGAATCACCGATAGAGTAGGTGTTCTTCATAAAGGCGTTCTCATTGCTGAAGATACCCCATCAAGAATCATTCAGAAATATGCGCGAGACCTGAATGACTTAGAGGATGCAGTTGTTAATTTGATTGGTTGGACAGGTGAGGCAAACGAGGTGAGTGCATGATTCTCCAAAGTGCATGGATCATTGCAAAGAAAGAGATAAGATTGTTATTCAAATCTACTCGCAGAATTTTACTTCTATTTACTACACCACTTATTCTATTTTTAGTTTTTGCTATAACGATTATTATGGCAGTTGCAGTAATTTCTACGATTGAGGAACCAGTTGAAAAACCAATTGAAATATTTGTTATACAGGATGATGGAGAAATTAATGGCACTAGCTGGGGAGTACAGTTCTATACATTAC
Organism: Candidatus Hodarchaeota archaeon; assembly: GCA_029856365.1. GTDB lineage: Archaea > Asgardarchaeota > Heimdallarchaeia > Hodarchaeales > Hodarchaeaceae > Hodarchaeum. The sequence continues at coordinate 2,469 of JAHQWW010000031.1, read as the reverse complement.
TTAAAACTAATAATTTAACAAAAGATTTGCATTATACCAATAAAAATGTTACTGAATTAGATAGACTGCTCGAATCAAATAATTTTTCGATATTGTTATATATCCCTGCTAATTTCAGTGAAATTATCAATAGTTCGCTTCCAACACAATTTTTTATTTATTATGATAATACAGAAATAGACAATATAAGAGTAGTTAACTACATTATTGAAGTCTCCCTGATTTTAAACCAACAAATTCTTTTTCATTATCATGGAATTACGAATATCAACAGAATTTATTCAACACTAAAGCGAACATCAATTGATTCAGTTGATTCAACTATCACAGCTGCAGAAGGATTTGCCGCGTCCTTCATCACTCTTATTCCTCTTTATGCAATAATGTTATTAGTTATTCCCTCTCTTTCACTGGTACTAATATCTGTAACAATAGAACGAGAACAAAAAACTCTAGAAAGCCTAATTCTTCAGCCAATTAGACGGAGAAGTATAATTGCGGGAAAACTTCTCTATGGTTCGATTCTTGTGTGTTTTAACACAATGTTCACAGTGGTCACTATCATTGCGCTTATTGCATTAGGGTATTTTATTATTCCTAGTTCCATTAAAATTGAAATTGTTCCCATTCTGGAATCAATGATAAGAAATGCACCGCTCTCAGTCTGGATATTTCTATTATATATTATCATAGGACTTATACTAGTGTCATTGTTAACTATTACTGGTGCAGTCTTTTTCAGCCTTGTGGCAAAGGACGAACGAGAAGCAAATATGGTAATATCAGCGTTGATTATAATTCCGCTTGTTCTTACATTATTAGTGGCCTTTCTTCCCGTTGAAGAGATTGATAGTGTCATTCAAACAATATTAATGTTTTTACCTCTACTAGGCTACCTATTTGCTATTCATATCTCGTTAGTAACAGGTGAGATAGTGTTTAGTGCTTGGTTAAGTTTACTAGCTCAACTAGCTTGGATTCTCATTGGTATATGGGTAGCGAGTAGGTTAGTTGAAAGTGAAGGTATCTTAGAAATATCCTATAAACATCTTTTCCGAATAAGAAGAAAGGATTAAACATTGATGGTACATCGTACCAATTAAATTAAGAAACACGGTCTAGCGATCTTGGATTAGATAAAGGATATATTATGATTAGATCGAATGGAGTGAAAAATACAAAGTTATAGTATTAATAATTTGAATTTTTTGAGCTATAAGAATAGAGTATAAATATCTCTCCTTCTTTTTCTTTTTTTGTAAAGGATGGATAATAATGGAAAGAACTGACAATGACAGAAAAATGCTACAAACTTGTGTCCTCCATCGTATCACAAAGTTTTAGTAAGGGGCAATCTTAAGCTTATATAAATTTCCTAATATAATCAACTTTCACTGACACTTGATGAATCTAATTCATCTAGTGGCATTTTCTTGGGTTGGTATGTTTCGAGGATATTCTTTTCCTAGTATATACAAAGTTAAGTGATCTTGGGTATCATTATCTTAAAATGAATATCGAGAAAATTGAGGATTATTATAGTTTCTCTTTCTCCCCCTGAATTCTTTCTTATGGCCATTAGAAGTTGATCTCCCCCTTTTGAATGGTATTTTTTCAATGTAAGGGACTCTTCCTTTTTGGATCTTCGTCCGATTATCTCTAAATAAATGAAAGAAATCTTCACCGTCTCTTTGTGATACAAGTGTAATTGCCTTGCCTGTCTTCCCTGCTCGTGCTGTTCTACCGATTCTATGGATATATTGTTTAAAATTGGATGGAAGATCATAATTATAAATAAATGTAACTCCCTGGATATCCAATCCTCTTGCAGCAACATCCGTGGCTACCAAAATCTTCGTTTTTCGTGTGTGAAAGCTGTTTAAGCTCTTTGATCGCTCTTGTTGAGTATATCCACCATGTAGGACTGTTGCCTTAATTCCTAACCGAATCAGATTTTTGTTGATAAGATCGGCATTTCTTCGGGTGTTGCAGAAGATCATTGACAAACCACCCCCATTATTTTTATTTAATAGATGGACTAGTAACGAGAATTTTAGCGAATTACTGACAGGACCAAAATAGTACTGACTTAATTTTTGTGGATCAACATAAGATTGAGCACCTACCTCAATCGGATTATTCATATATTTTTGAGCAATCTGACTTATGTCATAAGATATTGTGGCCGAATATAAGAGCGTTTGACGTTTTCTCGGAATTGAGTAGATGATTTTCTCAATGTCTAGTAGAAATCCCATATCAAGAAGTCGATCACATTCATCAAGGACCAAGATTTTTATCTGTCCTAATTCTATTGTTCCCCTCTCAATATGATCGATTAATCGCCCAGGAGTTCCGATAACGACATCAGCTCTTTTCAACTCATGAAATTGAGGATTGATAGAAACTCCCCCGTACACCGAAATAATTCTAAGAGTTTTATATTTAGATAAGCTAGTTATCATATCT
>JAHQWW010000174.1 GCA_029856365.1 Candidatus Hodarchaeota archaeon | reverse complement strand
TTAATCAATACCTTGTAATTCATATGGTCAATTGAACGAAAAAATTATTTGAAAAGTGTTTAAATTGAAAGCAGCGGTCTTTAATGGGAAAAGAATTGTCTTAAAAGAAGTTCCTAAGCCTTTTCCCGAAGAACATCAAGTATTAATTCGTGTACGAGCTGTTGGAATTTGTGGAACTGATTTGGCTATTTCGAAAAGAAAAATCCTGACCCCTATACCAATTATAATTGGTCATGAATTTGCAGGAGAAGTCATAGATGAAAAAACAGATTTGGATATTTCTTGGATTGGTCGAAGAGTCACTTCAGAAATTAATACGAACATATGTCATAAGTGTTATTTTTGTAAACGGAACGTTTATTCTCAATGTCTTGAGCGAAAAGCACTAGGAATACACATTAATGGAGCAATGGCTGATTATTTAGCAATTGATGTCAATCTTCTTCATGAAATACCGAATTCAGTTTCGTATGAGGAAGCAACTTTTATAGAACCATTGGCAGCTGCCTATCAAACTTTTGAAATGATGTCTATAAACAATGATGATCATATAATCGCCATTTTTGGGATGGGAAAACTGGGATTACTCCTTTTACAGATTGCGAAAAAAAAAGGTTTAGAGACAATAGTAGTGGACGGTTCAAAGAAAAAATTAGAACTTGCACAACAATTAGGGGCTGATCATCTGATTAATCGTCATGATAACGCTGAAGTACCTCGGATAATAAAAAATATGAGTGAAGTCGGAGCCGATATCGTTATAGATGCATCAGGAAGTCCTCAAGCGTTAAAAGATGTTGTTTCTTCATGTCGAAGCAGAGGAAAACTACATATTAAAAGCACCCATGGTGAACCCACTCGTATCAATCTAACAGAGATAGTCCAAAGGGAAATTACTCTTTATACAAGTCGCTGTGGACCTTTCAAGAAGGCCATTGATGCTCTTAAATCGAATTATGTCATTGTTGGGAAATTAAATACACATATCTACTCATTAGAACAAGTTGAACAAGTATTTAACTCTTATGGGAACAATAAGGATCATATTCGTACTATTCTGACTAATTATTGATAATGTGGTTTTTAACTCAAATATTATCATGTTTTAATTGAACTTATCCCAAGATTGACAAACATAGAATATGTTTTATTCTTTGTATCAATGATGCAATACAAAATGATTTAAGGACGTGAATTCTCTAGGACACGACTTTCCAAAAATCCGAAGGAAAGTTTTTGGTGAAGAAAAATGCAGAAATTTAGAGTAGTACTCCTAATTGGAGCATTATTATTTTCAATTTTCATTTTTTCTGGATGTACAGAGCCAGAAAAACAGATAAACATTGCCCTCATCACTGGTACTGGAGGATTAGGTGACAAATCCTTCAATGATGGAGCTTATGCAGGATTGGTAAGAGCTCGAGATGAATTAGAAGTAAATATCAGTGTCACAGAACCAAAAGAGATTGCTGATTATGAACCCTCAATAGAAGCATATGCTTCAGAAGGCATATATGATTTGATCATTTCTATCGGATTTGATCAGATGGACGCCCTTGCAAAGGTTGCCAATAAAAGTGAGTATGAAGATCAGAATTTTGCATTAGTCGATGAAGCAATTCTAAATCAAAAGTATGACAACATTGCTAACATCAACTTCTATGAACATGAGGGATCATTTTTGGTTGGGTACGTCGCAGCAAATGTCTCAGCTACTAAAAAACTTGGTTTCGTTGGTGGTATGGATATTCCACTTATTAGGAGGTTTGCTGCAGGTTATCAAGCAGGAGCAAAATATTTCGATGATAGTGCAACTGTAAGCATTAAATACGTTGGTGGTTGGGGCGACACAGCAACAGGTAAAACATTAGCAGAAGAACAAATTGGTGATGACGCAGATGTTATCTTTATTGCTGCAGGAAAGTCAGGTCTAGGCTCAATGACGGCAGTCAATGAATCAACAGGAGTTTATGCCATTGGAGTAGATGTAGATCAAGACGAAACATTACCTGAATATAAGGACAAAATTCTATGTTCTATGCTCAAACGTGTGGACAATGCCGTATTCGACCAGATTAATAGAACTGTTGAAGAAACTTTTGAAGGCGGAAAATCATATTATTATGGTTTAGCTGAAGATGGTGTTGAAGTAAGCGACGATCCAACAATGAAAGCGATCTTAGGAACAGGAATCACTGCTATTCTAGAGGATCTCAAAACTGCAATAATAAATGGTACTATCGATGTTCCAGATGATTTGACCTAAACAAATAATAAAGAAGAATCTAGCAGGTTCTTCTCCCTTTTTTTATTAAGAATTCCCAATAGAAAGAACTAGAAAAGAATCTATTCCAATATTATCCAACTGTACACCCTATTTTTTGATGAATCATAAAAATTTCGCTTGCTATTAAAAGAAAGCTCAAAGAAAAGGATTTAGATTCTTGGATTAAATTCAGTGAACAGGATAAATATAAATCGCTCCAGTAGTATTCGATCTACAACTGATTATTATTGATTAAACCTGGTATATACGATTTTGGAATGGATAAGAATGTCAGAAATTGCTGTGGAATTCGTCAATGTCTCTAAAACTTTTCCTGGTGTACTCGCCAATGATCGTATCAGTCTACAAATTAAATCAGGTACGATTCATGGACTTCTCGGAGAAAATGGGGCTGGAAAAACAACGCTAATGAATCTTCTATATGGATTATACATAGTTGATGAAGGATCGATTCTTGTACGTGAAAAAGAAGTGGTAATTTCCGAACCAAATCATGCAATCAATTTGGGTATCGGAATGATCCATCAACATTTTATGCTTGTAGAGACCTTAACTGTTGCTGAAAACGTGATGCTTGGAGTGGAGCATACTAAGAGTTTTCTCACTAAGATTCCCTCTCTCTTAAAAAGTCTCTCCCCATTAGATCTTGACAAGGCAATTGAAGAGGTGGAGGATCTTTCGGGGAAATATGGCTTAAAGGTTAATCCCAACGCATTGATTTCTGATATCAGTGTGGGTGTCCAGCAAAGAGTTGAGATACTAAAAGTTCTTAAACGAGGAGCTAATATTTTAATCCTAGACGAACCTACAGCAGTTCTCACACCCCAAGAGAGCGATGATTTATTTAAAACTCTTAACACATTAAAAAAACAAGGAAATACAATTATATTCATTTCTCATAAGCTCGAGGAAACAATGAAAATCTGTGATAGAGTAACTGTGCTTCGAAGGGGAAAATTAGTGGGTACAATATCGATTGAAGAAGCAACACCAATCATACTAGCGAAAATGATGGTAGGAAGAGATGTTGTTTTACGAGTCGAAAAACCTGAAGTGAGTAGTGGACAACCAGTACTTGAAGTAAAAGATTTAATAGTGAAAGATGACAGAAAATTAATAGCAGTGAATATAGCGAAGTTTGAAGTTAATTCAAGTGAAATTTTGGGAATTGCTGGTGTTCAAGGAAATGGACAAACTGAATTGGTAGAGGCTATTACAGGGATTCGAAAGAGCGAAGATGGTGAGATTAAGTTTAATGGCAAAAGGATTTCCCATTTAAATTCAAGAAAAGTAAGAGAATTGGGAATCGCACATATCCCAGAGAATAGGCAAAAACATGGATTGGTATTGGATTTTACAATTGCGGATAACTTAATCCTTGGCAGTCACTATAAAAAACCATTTCTTCAGAAAGTTTTTCGTGATGAAAGGGAAATAGAGAAATATTCAACAATATTAATAGACGAATTCGATATAAGAACTCCGAGTGTTTTTACTAAAGCAAGAAATCTTTCTGGGGGAAATCAACAAAAAGTTATTGTTGCAAGAGAATTATCTAGAGATTTTGAATTATTAGTAGCAGCGCAGCCAACACGCGGTCTTGATATTGGGGTAATAGAATATATTCATAAACAACTAATAAATATTAGAGAGCAAGGAAAATCAGTTTTATTGGTTTCTTCCGAATTAGAAGAAATCTTTTCTCTTAGTGATCGCATAGCTGTCATTTATGAGGGTAAAATTGTAGCCATTGGAAAAGCCACTGAATTCTCTGAAGAACAACTGGGTCTATTAATGGCTGGAAAACAGCTAGAAGCAATGGAAGGATAATTTATGACTAGGATAAACCTCAATTATAGAAAAATTGTCGGTCTTTTTCTAATATCCATTTCTATATTGATTCTATTTATCAGAGAGTCCTGGTTGAGAGCCTCTCTAATACCAATGAATTTAACTGTACTTGTTCCATATGTTACTCTAGTTGATCTTGTGTTACTTCTCCGCATATTAATTGCCTTGATGCTATTAGGAACAGGTTTAAGCATTATAACTCTTAAATTTAGAGGTGAAAAGAAAACTGAAGGCTTAGATTTAATTACTTTGGGTCTTGCAGCTATCAGTTTATCTATTTTAGTTGGTGCTATTTTGATGATTACTTTAAGTCAAGATCCAATGAAAGGATATTATCTAATGTTGCGAGGAGCCATTGGAAATGAAAACAGATTAGCAACAACAGTAACAAAAGTAACTCCATTAATTTTAACTGGATTATCAGTAGCAATTGCTTTTAGATGCGGATTATTTAACATTGGGGCTGAAGGCCAATTAGTTCTTGGTGCATTCATCGCTGCATTAGTTGGAGTTTATATAACTGGCCTCCCGTGGTTTTTACACCTCCCTCTATGTCTAATTGCAGGAGCAACAGCAGGAGCTGCTGCTGCTTTCATACCAGCTTATCTTAAGGCAAAAGTAGGGGCCCATGAGGTTGTTACTACAATAATGATGAATGGAATAATCGGTGCAGTCACCGCGTGGTTTGTCTCAAGTGAATTGATTCTTAAAGATCCCAACACGATGGCATCACAAACATATCATATCTCAAAGTCAGCACAGATACCATTAATCTGGGAAAAAACTCCTTTTGAAGGAATTGAGTTCCCAATTGAATTTCTTAGATTTCCATTTAAAGGGACAACTTTTCATTATGGGTTATTAATTGCAATCGGTTTGGCTATTGTTGTTTATATAATTGTCTGGAAAACAAGTCTAGGTTATGAACTTCGGACTGTTGGGCTAAATCCTGATGCTGCAAACTATGGAGGGATAAGTGCAAAAAGAAGTATTATCATCACAATGCTTATTTCTGGTGCCCTTGCGGGTATTGGTGGAGCTATAGAGATACTTGCAATCCATTATCGCTTTATAGCTTATTTTTCACCTGGTTACGGTTTTGATGGAATCGCAGTTGCAGTTCTAGGACAAAATACTGCGATTGGAGTTTTGATTTCTGCTTTACTATTCGGAGGGTTGGCTTCTGGAGGAATTTTCATCGATATCTTTTCTGATATTCCTAAAGAGATTGTATGGGTATTACAAGCTTTAGTGGTTCTTTTTGTCTCTGCTCCCATGATAATTCAACGAATAAAACTACCAAAAGTCATTGGTAGACGAAAAGAAATGCTACCATTATCTACGAATGAAATCTCAAATCCTAAAAAAATAAATTTTAACCAGAACAGAAATGTAGACATTCAGAAAGAAAAATCTAATATGGTTTTTGAAGGAGATTCAAATAATGGCAGTTGATTTATTAGATCCTGTAACTCTTCGTTTTACAATAATAAGTACGATCCCTATTATTCTAGCTGCTTTAGGGGGAGTTTTTTCGGAAAGAAGTGGAGTTATAAATATTGCTCTTGAAGGAATTATGTTAACTGGGGCTTGGTCATCAGTATGGTTTTCAGAATTAGGAACTGATGTTTTTGGCTTAAAAGAAATGTCTCCCTGGTTAGGATTCGCTGCTGCAGCTATTTTCGGGATGGGAATGGCATCAATTC
>JAHQWW010000173.1 GCA_029856365.1 Candidatus Hodarchaeota archaeon | reverse complement strand
ATTCCCGTAAGAGTTTGATTACTAACGCTAGGGAAAATTATTTCTACAGTCGGAGGATCATAAGTCAATGTGACTGTAAAACTGAATATAGCTGAACCCCAATTATCATCATTATCCTCTGCATAAACATACAACACATATATCCCAATGTCATTTGATATAACCACATCGTGAGGAGAGTCAAGGGTTGTATTACTTTGGTCTGTACCCCAGCGATAAAGGACTTGTTTTGCTTCGTAATCATAAAATGGGTTATCATCAAAAATCTTCAGATCAATAGTTGTACCTCCAAGAACAAAGGAATTATTAGCAGGTGAATTGATTTGTATTGTAGGAGGAGTTGTATCAGTATGGCCACAACACGCGTCTTGTTGAACATTCATAACCTCCTTCCTGGTGTAATTCTGAAAAATAACTTCATTCATTTCATTGTTAGTTAAGTTCGAATCAATTGAGTTATCTATCGGGAAATAAAGAACAGTAGTTTTAATAACGAATACTCCTCCGATAAAAGAAAAAAATGCAATCACTGAGATTAAAAGAATGGTACGACTTAGTTTTCTATTCAAATTCTTATCTCCTCATATTTAGTCATATTCTTGAGTATATATTCTGTTTAAAATGTCAATCAATCATCAGAATGATCATTGAAATTTCAGGGGGCTCTACTGATAGGCACCCTCCTTCAATAAGAAGTGTTTTCTAAGATTTCGATAATCAAGTAAACAGAAAGTAACCCGATAACATCCAAGCCTATTTATATGTTTTCTGTAATTATGAATTCTATCAATAGCTGCGATGTCACTGTAATTTTCAAAGAGGAATCAGCATTTAAATTCCAAAAGCTCTAGTGATATTTTGTGGCTAGATATATTCTCTCTTGATTTTTTCTTATATTAAGTAATCAGGTTACTTTCTTCTCACTATATTATTCAAATCTTACCAAATGCTCTTATTCGTATCATTAGAGGGAACCAAGAATTGAATTTTTAATAATCAAACAGATGATTGATTGACATTTCAAGGCTTGTACATTCTGAGAATAAATAAAGAAATTTACAAATAAAAAAAGAAGGTAAGGATTTTGAGTAGTATATTAAAAGCATTATCTCAACATAAAATGGAATTCTTGATAGGTGCGGCAGCAGCTATTGGTGTTTTTAGTGCAATAGGAAGTACATGCGTATCACTTGATCCATTTTGGCAAAAGGGGCCATTCGCAATTGCAGAGGACTATTCTGAAGTCTGGTTTATAACTTATTTTGTGACTTGGTTCGCAGCGCTTGCGTGGGGAGTTCTTGTCTGGGCATATTGGGCAAGAAAAGCATGGTTCTATCCCGCAGCCCTCATAACCAGTATTGCAGGAATTATTGGGAGAGGTATTCCTGCTGTTCTAATGTCTATTGGCTTCTTTTCCACTCCTCGTACGGGGTTACTTTTCACCCCTTCTTGGGTTTCAGCGATCCTCAATTTGGTCATATTAATAATATTACTATTACCAAAGTTTAAACAGGAAATCAAAGAACATATGGAAGAACCAGCTTCTTCTTCTGGAGGAAATGTTGGATCACAAGTTGCAAACTTTGCTTTTGTGTTATTTGGTTTAGGGATTGTTATGATGATTCAACCTTTCATTATGCCCACACACATAATTGATGGCATAAATATTGGCGTTGACAAATATGGTTACCTCCTAGCCTCAGGTTTACTTCAGTTCTTTGGTGGATTGATATGTTTCTTGCTTGGGATGATTGCACAAATTACTGGACGATTATTAAATGTAGTCTATTCCCCTAACCAAGTACCCTTAAAGACGACTTAATTAAGGAATTAATAGCTTTTTAGGAAACAATCGTAAACAATCTAAAAACGAGATGCTTAAGCTAACCAGAGTTGTCCTTAATCTGATCTGAAGAGAACGATTCTGGTTCTCTTATTTCCATTAGGTGTGCTGCTTTGTCGATATCAATCATGGGGACACAGTTATGAATACAACTGAATGAACGACATTTTTTTTGACGAATGTCTCCCCACTTCAATCCCCACCCTTTTAAAATCGCAAAAACTACCTGTAAATCTGTTCCTTTCTCAGTCAAAGAGTATTTCACTCTAATAGGCATTGTATCGCTGATTACTATACGTTCTAGTAAGTTCATCTCTTCTAACCTGGTTAAAGACTCCGATAAAACTCTTGCGGATATTTTTTCTCCATAAATCCCTTGAATTCTCTTTAAGAGGTCAGAGAAGAATAATTCTCTTGCTGATAAGAGCTCACAAATTATCCATGGAATCCACTTACGTCCAAGAACCTTGATTGCGAGTAAAGCTGAACATTCATCTTCTAGGAATTTGCTCATATATATGATTACCTTCTAATTAGAAATTCAATTTGGACGAAAATTAATTGTTGTTATCAAGATATTACTCATTAAAGATACCCATTATTTTTCTTTCTATTGATTTCATTGTTGTTAGTTGTTGTATATATCTATTACTTGAAATATAATTGGATAATCTTTTGGTAAGGTGGTTTTATTACTATTAATAAATTATTTTTCCCTTAGCAAATCGTAATATATTCACTCACTCCTTATGTTTTATTATTGTTATTTGAGGTTTTAAAAATGTTGGATGATATATCAGCGAACTTAATACCTATTATATTATTATTAGTTACTGGTTTTGTAGCACTTGTTATGGCAAGCTTGCTAATATTAGATTACTTAAAGAATAAGAAAGTCTATCATTTAGCCTGGGCCATTAGCTTCCTTGTCTTGTTTGTTTCTGGGGTTTTAATTATTTTATTTGGGTACAACATTCTATCCCAACCTTTGGTTCCAGTCGTTGCAGCATTCATTCCAGCTTGTTTAGTCATTGGTCTCTTCTTTGCTACTTGGGATGATAAACCATATGGATTATATTATACTATATTTACGATTTTCATGGTTGCCGTCTTAGCAATAGTTCGATTACTTCCCGATCTCGCAGATTTTTCAACTCCTGTACTTATGGGACTCCACATTCCAAGTGGGTTGGCCATTGTGGGGATTCCCCTCTACACTGCTCTTACGAAGAAAACGGAAATGACAAGCCTCTTTTATTCAATTGGAGGTTTATTAATATCTATCGGAGGCATATTACTTGCAATCTCGAAGACAAACGCAGAAGTTGAAGAGTTAACATTTGCGGTCTTACCTTTATTGTTAGTCATTGTTGGAGTATTTTTTGTTCTAGGAATTCTTTTACCAAGTGAATGGAAAGCAGAAATCCCTTTCTAAGCAAGTAAATTCTCAATAATTGACGTTCAAACACATTGAAGGGAAATTATTGCAATCAGGTAGAAAACAGGTTTTTTTTACTTTACTTTCTTTTTTCCAAGTATGACGAACGTTAGTTATCAGATTACTTTTTTCTCACCAAATTGGGAAAACCATAGAAAACTTACTTATTTTCAGAAGTTTGAACAATAAAATCGAAATATCAGTGATAACTCATCAAATTAGTTGAAATTTTCAAAATTAATTCATAAATATACTTATCGAACAATGAATAAAAACAAGCTAAAAAATCATCAATCGAATATAAAAAATCATCAATCGAATCTAAACGCAAATAATTATCTAGAGGTTACAATATGACGACTGAAGAAAAAGACGAAGGAATTATTCCCTGGTTAAAGTACAAAATCAATTATGGCCTGACCTATAAAGGAATGATAACTTTTACGATAGTCTGGGAGTTCTGTATTGTTCTCTTTTTATCGACCTTTTCTGAACCAATAACGGGCCTCTTAAATGTAGACCCTTGGATGACATTAGACCCCGATCCAGTTGAAAAAGCGGGTCGTATTATTATGGTTTATCATGCAATCTCGGTTCCATTCATTGCTGTATGTACATATTTTGTTCTGGAATTCATGGATGTTCGAGAGAAGTTTAAATCACGCGTGAAATGGCCTTTATTTATTGGGAGTATTTTAGCTTCTGCGAATGCACTGATTTTCGCGTATATTCTTCCAGAGGCGTGGATATTACATGGTCTGTTCTTGGTAGGGATGTCTCTTTGTTTCTATGCGGGTGTCATGTTACTTATCGGTGTTTTCCCAACGAAGACCTTTCCAAAACGAGACCAAGATAATAACCGTAATATATTTATTGCGCAACTTGCATTGGCACTACTTACTATCTGTATCTTAGCAAGTGTTGTACTCGGGGCGTCAATAGGAGCCTTCTTCGGTAATGGGTTGACAGTATTACAAGCAGAATATTTCCTTAGAGAATATGACTATATTACTTACCCAGTCATATTTGTTGATGGGATTAAGGGTCATTTACATATAATGTTGGGACTCATCGATGTGATTATCTTACTAGTTGTATATCGGTACACTGTCCCAGATCAAAAGGGGAAGTGGTATCTTATTTCGATGTTACTTGCTATTCCAGGATTTATCATCATGTCAATAGGATGTTGGCTTGTTACAATCTCCGAGTGGATTCATTCATTCGCTGATGTTGATATTCATTATCTAATTTATGCAGGCTCAGCAATTCTCGTAACTGTTGGTTTAATATTGGCATTAACTGGTTGGAATAAAACAAGTAAAGAAATCCTTGGTGATTCTTACGAATCTGCATCCTGGCTTACTCGTGCAAAAGCTGTATTCAAAGATCCTGTGAAACTTACGTTATATTTCTTATTTATATGGGTAAATTTCGTAATGACTTTTACAGGTATATTCCTTGCACTTAGTCTTCGCGATGATTCAATTTTGACGAGGGTAACAGGGATGGTATCATTTCGATCGGGCCCTGTAGCTATTGAAGATACGGTTGCCCGTGGTCATTGGCACGTCTTAGCCGTGTTATCAGCAATCCTCCTCCTCCTCTTCTTCATTGAAATACTAGGTATTCAAGGTAAGGCACGAATAGCAATGGGTTGGCTGTCTTTTGCTGGTAGTATCATTGCGTTTCTTCCTACAGCTATCTATATGTATTTTCCCCACTTTGACCAGACTTGGGCGACAGACTTAGATAAATACGTAGATGTACTGGATTACTGGAGTCACAATATGCCTTTGCTACCTAATCTATCTTTAATTAATCTCGTAATTGATTTTGGAATAATGCTTTTCGTCATCGCACTTACTATCTTTTGTTTCCATCAGCTCATCCAGCTTCTCAAGGGTAGAAAAGACGTCAAGGAGTTCCCAGAATAATATTTACTTAAAAGTTCAATTATGGAATGGCTAGTTGATGGATGAAATGGAAATTCCCAAACAACAACTAGAATATGAAGAACCGATAACATATTCATATCCCCCTCTTTCTTTTTCCACCTACAGTGACTTGATTAAAAGCAAACAAACGTTTCTTCTTCTATATACTGCTAATTTTACTTATCTAATCAGCGCTTTGGCCACAGGCCTCGACCTATTGAAGTTTATCTGGTTCACTATCGGGCTTTTCTTTGCAATTTCTGGTTCAACATTGCTCAATATGTATATAGATCGTGATATTGATGCTCTCATGGAAAGAACAAAGAACCGTCCTTTACCCAGTAGAAGAGTTCCTCCATCGACTGTGTTAAAACACGGTATTCTCTTCACAGCAGCAGGTACTCTAGCTGTAGGCGTTTTTGTGAACTTTTTTACAATGATCGTTGTCTTTTTAGGATTTTTCTTTGATGTTGTTGTTTACTCACTGTTGTTAAAACGACGGACACGGTTATCTATAATTTTTGGGGGTGTTGCAGGAGGACTCCCAGCTATTGCAGGGCGAGCTGCAGTGATTGGAACAATTGATCTGACTGCAATATTGATGGGGCTTTTTGTCCTCTGTTGGATTCCTTTGCATATTCTTACTCTAGCTCTTATCCCCAAGA
>JAHQWW010000172.1 GCA_029856365.1 Candidatus Hodarchaeota archaeon | reverse complement strand
ATTTCTGAAAAATAATTGGATTGAAGCTAATATTTACAAAAAATCTCAATTAGAAGCCAACAACATAATAGAAGGGCCTAGTATTATCGAACAGAATGATTCTACTACATTAATCGATATTGGTTGGAGAGCAGAGGTCAAGAATGACGGCCATTTGATTCTCTCAAGAATATCTGATAGGTGAAAATTATGAGGACTGACATTGTAACCTTAAGTGTTGTTCAAAAAGCATTAGAAAATATTGCTGAGGAAATGGGGATAATTCTTAGACGAGCATCTTTCAGTCCGAATTGTAAAGAAAGGTTGGACTTCTCATGTGCTATATTTGACCGAAACGCAAAGCTATTAGCACAAGCAGAGCACATTCCAGTCCATCTTGGTGCAATGTTTTCGTCAATAACTGCTATTTTAGAAGAGTTTCCTGTTGAAGCTATGAGTCCAGGTGATGTTATTATTCTCAACTCTCCCTATACTGGGGGCACTCATCTTCCAGATGTGACCTTTTTAATGCCTGTTTTCATAAATAATAAGCTAAGTTTCTTTGTGAACAATAGAGCCCACCACGCAGATATAGGTGGCTCTACACCAGGATCTATGCCAGGTATATCCACTGAACTTTTTGAGGAAGGAATAGTTATTCCTCCAGTCAAGCTTTATGATCGTGGGAATGAAGTGAAAGATGTTATGAAACTAATTTTATCTAACGTGCGTGTTCAGGAGGAAAGATTAGGAGATTTTCGAGCTCAAAGAGCATCTCTTTTAAGAGGACAAGAGCGTCTTATGGAGCTGATGGATAAATATGGACAAGATTCTCTTTTTAATATTGTCAAAGAATTAATGGATCTCTCGGAAAAGTCATTTAAATCCCAACTTGCCAATTTTCCAAATGGAGAGTTTCAATTTGAAGATTTTCTTGATTCAAATGGGATAACTGACGATTTAGTTAAAATAAAAGTCACTATTACCAAAACTGACAATAAAATCAAAGTTTCGTTTAAAGGAACTGATCCTCAACAGACAGGGAACGTAAATGCTCCAAAAAGTGTTGTTTATTCGTGTGTTTATTATGTATTTAGAGCTTTAACCGATCCAACAATTATGACTAATGCAGGATTGTTCCGTAATATTGAGATAGAAATACCAGAGGGGAGTTTACTTGATCCTCAATCTCCAGCAGCTGTATCCTCTGGTAATGTAGAGACTTCTCAACGCATCGTAGATGTTTTACTAGGAGCATTATCTAAGGCAATACAAGAAATTCCTGCTTCATCTCAAGGGACTATGAACAATGTAACAATTGGAGGATTTGACCAAACAGGAAAACCATTCACGTATTATGAAACAATAGGTGGGGGAACTGGAAGTGGTAAAAACTATCAGGGTATCTCCGGGGTTCATTCTCACATGACAAATACACTAAATACTCCTGTTGAAGCGTTAGAATTAGCTTATCCGCTGCGAGTTAAACGCTATTCATTTCGTAGTGATTCTGGTGGTCAAGGTCAATTTAAAGGAGGTGATGGCTTAATTCGCGAAATAGAATGTTTAGTGGATTCAGTTGTATCCTTACAAACAGAACGTAGAAAAATCGCTCCTTATGGTTTAAATGGTGGTTCTAATGGAGCAAAAGGATTGAACATCAAACGAAAATCAGATAGTGAAGAGGTTGTCCTTCCTGGACGAGCTATAGTTAACTTCAAAGCAGGAGAGACTCTAGTCATCTATACACCAGGAGGGGGAGGTTACGGACGAGAGTAGGCAAAAGAAGCGATTGCAAATGCGAATTCAGAATTATGAGGAAATCATTAATTTCTCTTCTTCTGATCTACAAAAAGCAAGAGAAATTGTACTCAACTTTTTTCGTTCCGCCGTAGACGCTGTTGATCCATATCGAATTGTTTATGATAATTTGAGTATCAATTCAGAAAAAGAGGAGTTAGTTATCAAAAATCAACATTTTAATATTGATCAGAAAAAGATTTGGGTTATTGGTGCTGGAAAGGCTGTTGGCCGCATGGCTGAAGCACTAGAAAAAATATTGACAGGATTAGACTATCGTGGGATAATTTGTGTTCCAAAGGGGATAATACATGATCTGAAATTAAAAAACTTCCAATGCCTTGAATCAACTCATCCTTTTCCTTCTGAGACTAATGTTAGTAATACTAAAGCTACTTTAAAAATGATTAAGAATATTAAACCTAAAGATTTAGTAATTGCCTTAATCAGTGGAGGAGGTTCGGCAATTTGGACTGCACCAGTATTTCCTATTACTATCGATAATTTAATTGCCCTTAACAAGCAATTAATTAACTCTGGTATGAACATTCATAAGATAAACGTTGTAAGAAAACATGTATCGACAATTAAAGGTGGAAAGCTTGTAAAACAGATTCCCGGAGAAATATTGGTTTTGATATTATCTGATGTGATAGGGGACAAATTAGAAAGTATCGCTTCTGGGTATTTTCATCCTGATCCTAGCACTTTTCAAGACACGAAACTTCTACTTGAACAACATCATCTTTGGAATGGAGAAATTCCTGCTTCAGTGAAACTAGTGATTGAACAAGGAATTGATGGTAAAATTCCTGAAACACTTAAAAACGATAATCACGCATTTAAGCGAGTCCAAACTCATATTCTTGGATCAAATAAATTGGCTTGTGAGGATATAATGTCCACTGCAAGAGGACTTGGACTAAACGCTATCCTGCTAACAGATAAGCTAGAAGGAGACGCCAGATGGTTAGGCCGCTTACTTGCTAGGATTTATTGCGGGCTAGCTGAGGGAACAAAAGAGCCTCTTCTAGTTGTAAGTGGTGGTGAACCCACTGTTAAAGTTCATGGAAAGGGTATCGGTGGGAGAAATCAGGAAGTTGTAGGAGCGGTTTTAAATGAGTTTTTATCTTTATCTTCCCCTCCTGATATTACATTTCTCTCTGCTGGTACAGATGGAGTTGATGGTAATTCCCCTTATGCAGGAGCCTTGATTGATGATGAGACTATTGTTGTTGCTCGTAAAAAGAAATTAAACGTATCTAAATTCCAAAAAGAAAATAATATAAGCAATTTTTTTGAAGAATTAGGGGGGTCTGTTTTATTGAGTGGCCCCACGGGAACAAATGTTATGGATCTGCAGATTGCTATGTTAAATGCTTCTATTCTGCATAAACAAGTATAATTTAATTCTTTTCGGTAAGATAATGTCTCTTTTACTTATGTTTTGCGAAGCTGGTTAGAATTTTAAAGAAAATAGTAAATAGAATTAGAGAAAAAGCTTTAATAGTGATTGTATAGAAGAAACCGAACTGTTTTTAAAAGAAATAAGTAATTGTATATCAATAATGTATGAAATCATTATGATATAATATATTCCTATTTCATAAACGAGAAAGAAGTGATTCAATGGAACTACCTCTTACTAAAACTGGAATTGTAGGTCTCGATAAGCTTCTTGGTGGTGGAATTCCAGTGGGTTGGAGTACCATCTTATCAGGTGAACCTGGCGCAGGAAAAACATGTCTTTCTGTTGGATTTCTCGTTCGAGGGATCGAAGATTACGACGAACCAGGAATATTTTGCTCATTTAACGAGTCTAAAAAAGAACTTTATTTAACTCAATTAGGATACGGTTATGATCTGCATAAACTTGAATCTGAGAAAAAATTTATCTTACTAGACTTTTCATATGGTCGGGCACTAGGTGATGGCCAGTTAGCGTTACAGCAATACAGATTGGATCTACCAGCATTGACAAAAAAGTTGAAAGAAGCCATTAATTCTATTGGAGCAAAAAGAATGGTTATCGATCCTTTGACAATTATATCCCTCCTTTTTGACGATATTCGGGAAATTCGATATAATATGTTTCGATTTTTCGATGTAATCCGTCGGTTTGGGGTAACTTCACTTGCAGTTGTTGAAACTAAGAAAAAAGATGAATACAATGTCGAAGAATTTTTAGCTGCTGGAATTATTAGACTTTATAATGAACGATCAGGAGCAAAACGTCAGAGGGGAATTGAAATCATAAAAATGAGAGGAATTAATCATAAACGGGGGATTTTTCCATTCTCAATAACCGATAAAGGGATTGTAGTTTCTCCTGATGTGGAAATGCCTTCCTAATGTCAAAATTCATTTATTATCATATGAATGAGGGAAATTTACCTCTATTTGATGATTGAATGTTTCTTAATAGAAATAACCATATTTAAAGAAATAATCAGGTTTCAAAAATCTGAATAGTATTTTCCGAAATCCGAATAGTATTTCCGATAGTAATCTTCGATAGTTTTAGGATCAGGAATTCTATAATTCTGCCATACATGAATAACTTCATCTAACTCAGCTTCACATTCCTGTCCTTTGAATAAATCCTTGAGAAATTGTGTACGCTCGTTGATATCTCGAATCGTAAAATCAATGAATTGGCCTACAGTGTAATATCGCAGACGATTAAATCGTTTTCCAAAATCTTTCATTCCCCATTTTTTTTCTAATTCTCTAGGATCAGGTAACAGAATACTATCGCCATATACTGGGTGGGGAATCCAACTCGATATTTTTCGGTGCTCTCCGAGATCTAACAGCCTCTTAGTGTCTTGAACTGTGATCTTCTCACCCTGTCCTTGATAAACAATTTCACCCAATTCATTCTTCATAACTTTTCCAGAATGAGTGTCAATCTTAGGTATATATTCTCCATTTTTATTTTTGATGCGTATTTGGTTCCCATTGATGTCATGTTCACCAATAGTTCCTGCATTCGACACCAAGAAAACTAATTTTCCGTCAAGACTTAACCCAAGGTCTCTGTACAGTTCCATTTTCAGCAATGCTTGGTGACAATGTTCTCGTGCCATGAAATCTGTTGCAGCGTAGGAACGAACGCGTGTTCCAGGTTTTTGTTCAGCCACAGCTGAAGTAATAATTGATTCTACTGCTGAATCAAAAGCTGTGGCAAGTGTAGGATCTGTAACACGAAAAATTGGATCGAGTAAATCAAAACGCTTCATAGAAAGGACAACTGTTTTAAGATAACGAGGTGTGTCACTTTGTCCCCAATTTTTGTTTAATTCTGAAAAGAGAAAGATGAAACGTCCATTTGTTGTCCCAGAACTATGATATTGAGTACATAATAAAGAACCAAGTGTTTTTCCTGATTTAACCACAGGTGTTTTAACAGTATAACCATTAATTTTCTTAAAATGGTATTCAACATTTTCACAGTCAATATTCTGAGCAAGTACCACAGGTCTGTTGCCATCTGTATCAATTTCGCGAGATTTCATGAGACCTGGCCATTCAGGGCTTCTTGGCCCGAGATCTTGGGATTTAGCATATGATGCTGCTTCTAGACCAATTAATTGCACTTTCTCTATTCTATGAGTAGTGGGATTTCTAATCAACTTGCCTACACAGGCGTCATCTTGTTCTAATTCAGGACCAACGGTGAGCGTTGTCTTTCCTGTTCCTGAAAGACCCAAAATAACTCTATCGGAAGTCATTCCAGCATGATAGGAGATGTATCCATCCGATTCAGCTTTATTCCAAACCATTGTTAGGTTAGGCTTTTTATAGGCACCACCAAAATAGTCGACTCTCAAACTCATGACACGTCGTCGATTTTGATCCATCTCGGTGAAATCATAAAGAGTCATCGGTTCCCGTGGATCAAATGTGGACCAGAATTTCCTAATCTCATTAACATATTCTAGTGGTAAACTTTCCTGAACAATAAAATTCCAACAATCTATCCATTGGTTCTCTTTTGGGGGAAAAATCATTAGTTTACCGAACCATCCGATATATGCGGAATGTAAATTCTTGATACTTATAATTGCACGAAGTCCAACCTCGTAACCATGTTCTCCTTGAATGCCATCTTGGATGATAACTGGTACTTTTTCCTTATTCAAATATCGAAGAGTAACT